>JADGQM010000252.1 GCA_017881795.1 Syntrophobacteraceae bacterium | reverse complement strand
GATACCGGTCTGCGCAAGTTTGGGGCCGTCCTGGGGGATCATGTTGAAATTGGCTGCAATGCGGTCACGAACCCGGGAACGGTGTTGGGGAAGAGTTGCGTGGTTTTTCCGGTGACCCCCGTGCGATCCGGTTACCATGAACCCAAAAGCATTGTGCGCTGAGACGGCAGGTCTGAGCCTTGATGGCAACGTCGCCTTGGTGCAGCTCCGCATAAATGAGTGTCCGAATTCAGCTTGTCATACCGGCGAAGGCCGGTATCCAGGCAGTTTTTCTGGATTCCGGTTGTCACCGGAATGACGCGTTAGGATTGTGGTCACTTTATTCTGTGGTGCTATACTGAGCTGCTGTCGTGCGCTGTTACAGAAAGTCGGTTGGGGAGTGACATTCATGTGTGAAGCGAATGCGTATCTGGTGAGAGACGGCAAAGAAGAGCTCCTTCTGGAAGCCGTAGATATTCTGGAAAACGAGGACCATCAAGTGCGAATCGCCAACATCTTTGGCGAGCAGAAGGTCGTCCGAGGCAGGATTAAAAGCATGTCACTGGTGAACCATAAAATTCTCCTGGAAGAGTAATCCTAACAGGCGGTTCCTCTTGAAGACCCAGCGCTTTGGGCAGGCCGTAAGGCTTCAGGCAAGAAATATTCGTCCGTTACATCTAGACCGACGCGGTTTCCGAAACCGCGTCGGTCTCCCAATCTGAGACGTTCACTCGTTGCCAAGCGCCTAAACTCGGGGTGATCAGGGGCTCATGAACTCGGCCAGGTGCGGGCTGCTGAAGACATCGCGCTGCACTTCTGCGGTGTCCGTGGCGGCCAGCCGATCCATCATGCTCTTCCAGCGTTCCCGAAGGGAGCCCGGTTCAGATGTATGACCATCGAAAAGGGATTGGAGAGCCACAGATTGATCGCTTAACAGCGACTGCATCCGCTCGATCTCGGCTTTCAGAGCTTCCGCAAATACCGCGACCGCGGTTTTAAGGTCCTCCCGCGAGATCCCTCGATCTCGCGCCTTTTTCAGATGAACGGCAAGGTGGCTGAGACACTGGGGAAGAAGTCCCGATATGGGCGTCGTGGAATTGGTAAATGACCCGGTGGTTTCCGAAATAATCAGCCGTTCGGGAAGTTTTTCCGCATTCAACTGGATCACTTCATCGCCATCATCAAAGAAGAGGTCACCCCGGCGATAGTTGGCCCTCCCCAAAACCATGCTGGCTGCGGCGGCGGCGCCGAGCAGACGGGCCAGACGGATCACAAATCCTGGTTTCGCATAGTAATGAAGAGGTATTTTGTCACTCACCATACCGGCCACGTAGCGCCGATCAAAAAAGAAAACCGGGATCTGACCGATTTCCTGAACTTCTTCCGTAAACTCAATTGCAGAGTAGGAAAGAATGGGTATTTCCAGAGCAGCGGTAGCCCTTAGCCGGTCAACCACGTAGTCTCGGTACCGAATCGTATCACTAATAGCCTGGCTCAGCGGAAACCCTTGCTTCAGGCGATGGATGACATCCCACTTCATCAGGCGCAGCAGGCGAATTTCCTCTCCCCCTTGCGGCAGGCTCAAAACTACCAGGTAAACTTCCCGCTCCTCCCCCGTTCGGTCTCTCTCCGTGAGGGAAGATTCGACCCGGCCGATGTTAATCGAGACAATACCGGGCCATGCTTGCAGAAAGCAGGTTATGAGGCTGCGCACCCTGGGTTCTGCCTTGGCTTCAAAGGCAACCTCGTTTCCTCCGAGCTGCGCCCCGGGAAGCCACCTCACATTCAGATGAAACTCCGGACTAAGCCCCAGCGTCCGCTCTTCGACAAGCTCCTCGTCGAGGTCATACAAGCGGCAAAACATGGTCGTCTGCCATGTGGTGTGTTTTTCACCATCTACGGTGAGCTCGTCTCCGGCCGCCTCGGCAAAGGACATGGCAAAGTGGTCAAAGAAATCCTCGGCTCGTTCAACGTCTTGCCGCGATTCGGCATTCTCCAGCACGAGAGTGAGATCTTCCAGGAGGTTTGTCATCAACCTTTTTTTTGCAGGAATAAAGAAGCTCAGCTCAGACACCTCCTGGTCATTGACCAGACGGCTCAGATAGTCGATTTCTTTCAGCCTGACGAGAGCCTCGCCGGGAGCCTGCCGCAGCAGGGGGCGAATCCGTATGAATTCTTCGTACGTGAGAAACCGTTCCCCACTTTGGGCATTTTGAAAGTAGGTCGTGCCGGTCTTGACCTGAACCCGGCTGGCACGGATATCCTGACAGATTTCCTTAGCGGAGCGGGGCGGCGGAGAAAACCTCCAGTTCTCACCTCGCCTTCGCAGTTGTTCCCGAACTTCGGGAATGTGAACGCCGGTAAACTGAATACGTTCCTTTGGCAAGAGCCGCTGGAGAAGCTCATCGGCGGCAAAGACTCTTTTCATGTCGTCTGGATAGGAACGGATGAGAACGATCGAATCTCTTACCAGGAGAGAAACTACGTTCTCATAAATTTCCTCCTCTTCTTCTGCCGTCGGGTCCCGCTTCTCGGTTTCGAGCAGCCAGGCACGCAAAGCCTCCCCCCCCATGACCACGAGCTCGGCATGGATGCCACGCCCCATTACCAGCAAAAGCCACTTCGGGAAAATCACGGCGATAGGACTCAGGGGTTTGCCGTCCTGATCCGTCGCAAAGAAATCAGGTCCCAGGATAGTAATGCCTTCGATCCTGCGGAGCTGCGAAGATTCCGTGGGTAACATCGAAGTTGGTCGCCTCTTGAGGTGAAATCCAGCCTATCATTTTCGCACAATTCTTTTTCTTTGCAATGGTCATCGCACAATTGAGCAATTTACCCACCAAGAAATTCGTGAGGAGATGTTGAAAAATAGGCTTCTTCTTTTACCACGAAGGACACGAAGAGCACGAAGAAATGACTTCGTTTTCTTCGTGCTCTTCGTGTCCTTCGTGGTTTGAAATAAGGTCAAAATGAGAACAAGCTATTCTCGGACGGACCCCGTAGATCGCAGCAGTTCCTCGAAGTACCAATCGAGCTGTCGGCATAGTCCCCGAATGAGCTTGACCTCACGGGCCCGAAGGCCGATGCGGCTGAAAAACCGGCGAAAACCCGTCAGCCAGTATTCCGGATTTTGAGGATTAATGAAATTGATCTTGGTAAGGGTCTCCTTGAGATGATCGTACATGCCTTCGAGCTCATCCTTGTTCGCCAGCCGTGGTATGATAGTGTTCGGTTCATCCGTGTTTGCCAGGAAGATTTCATACGCCAGAATCATCACCGTCTGGGCGAGATTGATCGAGGCAAACCCAGCGGTCGGAATGGTCACCAGCACATCGCAGTATTGCAGTTCTTTGTTTGCAAAACCACGGTCTTCGGGTCCGAAAAGAATGGCTACTCGATTGTTCTGGCTGATGTTTACCAGGTCTTCCGCCAGGCGCCTCGGGTTTCGCACCGTCTGTCGATGCGAGCCGGTTCTCGCCGTGGTCCCCACCACGTATTGAAACGATTCCAAGGCGTTCTTTAGATCATCGAAGACTTCCATTTCCGTAACGACATCTTCCGCATTATGCGTCGCCATTTTTAAAACCCTGGCGAGGTCGCAGTCGCGGGGGTCCACTACGATTAAATGCTTGATTCCCATATTCTTGACAGATCGGGCTGCAGCCCCGATATTCTCCGGAAAATGAGGCCGGTGGAGCACAATGGTAATATTGTCTAAATTTGCTTTCATAAACTCTGCTCTAATAGGATCAAAATGGGTCACGAGTGCTTACGATTTTCTGGAATGATCGAGCGCGATCATTATAGAGATTGTTTGATCTAAATCAAGTTAACGCGTTTCATGTGGGCTTTTTTTGACAGGATTAACAGGATTTGCAGGATTAATGATTCGATTCCTGATAATTCTGTTAATCCTGTCGAAAAATGGAAATTCCTATGCTTTCAAGGATGGCCTACAGGGCAGAGACTGCAATCCTGCAGAGTTGTCGAGGCCGATTCTGATGTACATTGACATGGCGGTTATGCGATGCTTTAATTTCATCAATCAGTTTTTAAATGACCATCCTTCGCATCAATGTTCACGGCGGGGATTAAGGGAGGGTCTCTTATGACTCAAGAAAAGATCCGAGAATCGGTCATTGCGGGGAGTTGGTATCCAGGCCATCCGGAAGCCCTGAAAAAGGAAATCGGAAAGTACCTTGATGAGGCTCGGCCTGGCCCTCTGGGAGGAACCCTGGTTGGTCTCATTGTGCCCCATGCCGGTTACATGTATTCGGGTGGGATCGCGGCGCACGCTTACAAGACCTTGCTCGAACAACCTTTCGACCGCGTACTGATCCTTGCTCCCAGCCATCGGGCCTATTTTCAGGGCGCCAGTGTCTACCGGCTCGGGGGATACCGAACACCTCTGGGAATCGTTCCCCTCGATCACGAGCTCACCGAATCACTCTGCCGGGAGTCTTCCCTATTCCATTACCATGCCGGAGCGGAAGCTCAAGAACATTCACTGGAAATACAGTTGCCTTTTTTGCAGGCAGTCCTTGGCGAATTTCGACTCATCCCCATCCTGATGGGGGATCACTCCTTCGGATCCTGTCAGGAACTGGCAGGCGCCATCGTCAATGTGTGCGAGGGAAAACGGGTCCTGCTCATAGCCAGTTCGGACCTTTCTCATTACCACCCTTACCAGGAGGCCAAGCGTCTCGATCAGGTCGTGCTCGACCGCGTGTCGGCATTCGACCCGACCGGTCTTACGGCAGACATCGAGAAAGGAATGTGCGAGGCATGCGGCAGCGGACCGATGGTGACCCTCATGCTTGCCGCTCGGAAGTTGGGGGCAAATAAAGGAAAAGTCCTCCACTATGCCAATTCCGGAGATGTGACCGGGGACCTCCAGGGGGTGGTGGGGTACATGGCCGCGGCCTTCCTCGACAATCCCGGAACGACGAAGGAGCAGACTCCCTCGACCAGACACGAGGCTGCGATTGACCTGGGGCTTTCTCCTGAAGAAAAGAACACCCTGCGTACGATTGCGCTTCAGGCTATCCGCAGCAAATGCCTGAAACAGCCCATACCGGAATCTCCCGCTCTCACTCCAAAACTAAACGAGCCGCGGGGCGCGTTCGTCTGCTTGCACAAGGGGAAGGATCTCAGGGGATGCATCGGGATGATCGAAGGTTTCGGCCCGCTCTATAAAACCGTGAAAAACATGGCGATTCAGGCCGCTTTTGCCGACCCTCGGTTTTGCCCCCTGGATCCTGACGAACTGGATGATCTCGACCTTGAGATATCGGTGCTGACCCCGCTGGAACGCATCAAGGACCCCTCGCAGATTGAAATCGGCAAACATGGACTGCTGATCCGCAAGAAATTCTATTCTGGCCTGCTTCTTCCTCAAGTGGCGACCGAACAGGGCTGGGACCGTTACCAATTTCTCGAGGCGACGTGCCGGAAAGCATCCCTGCCCCCGGTTGCCTGGAAAGAGAAAGACACCGAGCTTTATGTATTTTCAGCGGACATCTTTTAGCCCGGGAAACGAGGCGAGTTATGGTGCGGCTCGGTGCGGCGGTCTGGAGATATTCACCGCTCACCTGCTGATGAAGGGCCCTAAGGAGATTTTATGGGAATGATTTTGGACCTGCAGCAGCAACGGCGGCATCTTCTGGCAAAACGGGGCTTTGAAACCTGGAGCAGGCGTTTCTCGGATTCATTCGACGAACAGACCTGCGTCGGAGATCTCAGCGACACCGCGCTCCGCACTCTGATTCAAAGCGAAGAAGCTTCCTCATTGCTGCTTTATGGCCTTATCCTGGGATTCACGGGACGCGGCAAAGGCGCCAAATTTTTCGACCTGGAGAGCCGGGCGAGACTGGAGGTAATGGATACCTCACTATTTTTGCTCGATCAGCTACGCTTTGAAGTCATGAGACGTCTTGGCTGGGTTGACCCTTCTCCTTTCTGCCTTGTCCCCCTTTTGGACCTGGTCGAACGTTTTTCAACTGTTTATTCAGAGATGAAGAATCAGACTCCTGCACTGCTTAAGTCCCACCCTCGATATCCCGAATACCAGGAGGTTTTCGAAGGCGACCGCGCGGTTTTCGTTAGGAGGCTGATTCCCGATGCCATCCAGGCATTTCAGGAGGAACAAGAAGGCGCTTGACGCGGGCAAAATATGGTTGATGGTTGATGGTTGATGGTTGATGGTTGATGGTTGATGGTTGATGGTTGATGTTGATGTTGATGTTGATGTTGATGACAATTGATAGCTGGAAACGGGTAAGTCTTCATGAATCGCTTCC
>JADGQM010000055.1 GCA_017881795.1 Syntrophobacteraceae bacterium | reverse complement strand
ACGGCAGGCCGGCGGGCAAAGCAGTTGAATTTGGCAAAATCCCCCTAAATCCCCCTTTAGAAAAGGGGGACTTCCGAATGGCTCCCCCCTTTCGTAAAGGGGGGTTGGGGGGATTTGGCGTTCCTTCAATCCGCGAGGAATCCTTAATTTAACAGTATTGAGGCCGGGCGGGGCCCTGGCAACCGAAACGACGCGGGTCTGTCATCAGCAACCCGCGAATGCCGAGTGGAGACTGAGCTATGAACGCACGCATTTCCGGCATCCTGGCGATCGCCATGTTGGCTTTCGCCGTATTGGCAACGCCGGTTTTGTCGGCTGAGCCTAACTGGCCGGCAACCCTGACCATTGTGACGGCGTCACCCGGCGGCACATACCATGTCTACGGCGCAGGATTGGCGAAAATTCTGACGCGCGCCCTCGACTTGCCGGTGGCGGAACGGACCACCGACGGACCAAATCAGAATATCCAAATGATCGAGGCTGGTGACGCCCAGCTTGGCTTTGTCACGACTGGCGCCGCCCTGCAGGCGTGGAACGGCACTGCGGAGTGGACTAACGGCAAGGAGTATCGATCGATGCGTGCACTTTTTCCAATGTACGACACGCCGTTCCACTTCGTTGCGTTGAAGGATTCCGGCATTCGATCTCTTGCCGACATGGCCGGGAAGAGGATCGGCGTTGGCCCGCAGAGAGGTACAGCCGGTACCTATATTCCGATGTTTCTGAAGACGCTGAAAATCGACGCTGCGTTGACTTACGGCACCTGGGAGGAACTCGCCGCGGAGCTTTCGGATGGAAAGCTCGATGTCCTGGCGGTGGCGGCTGGCGTCCCCTTCCCGGCTATCGCCGAGTTGGAGGCGAAGAAGAAGATCATATTCGTCGCTCCCTCCCGTGAGGAAATCCTCGCCTTGCGTTTGGCGATGCCTGAGCTGACCCCCTCCACCATCCCGGCGGGAGTCTACCCGTCATTGAATGAGGGCTACGTGAGCGTCGGTCTGTACAATTTTGCCGTCGCCAACAAGGACCTGCCTGACGATCTCGCCTACGCGATCGTCGACGCGGTCTTCGCTAACCACGAAGAGCTGGTGCAGGCCCATCCTGCCGCCGCAGCCACGGTTCCGGCCAACTTCGTCCACAACACGTTCCTGCCATACCACCCGGGCGCGTCCCGCTACTATGCGAATCGGGTGATGACCGGCGCCATCAAGGGCGATTGACCTACGCTACGCCGCCCTGCCGTTGCGGTGTTAGATCATGATGAGCGTCAACGGCTGCCGATCGCTCGCACCAGCGACGGGACACGGTTTGAGGACGGCTCCCCTCGTCGCCCGGAGCGAGTACGGCGCGTCACGCCTGGAATGTCAGCAAATCGGTCGATGAACAGGTTGGAAAGAGGCTTTTTTGGTAACTTCGACATCCGTGGGGAACCTTGTCAAAGCCATGGTAATCGGAAAGGGAACGACTGGGGATTACCGACAACTTGATCCGGCTGTCAGTGGGGTTGGAAAGAGGCAAGTGATTTGATTGAGGATTTGGAAGTGAAATGCTGAAAGAGTGTTCAAAGAGCTCTTTTAGTTAATTCTGCATTAGCCGTCCAATGCAGCGGGCTGATTTCCCAATTGTGGGCTTGACGAAAGCCAGGGATATATGTACAGTTTTCCTGAACATGTTCCTAAACGGGGTGATCCAAATGCCTATTCAGATTACGTATACAAATGCCCGAGCCAGCCTGGCCAAGCTTCTCGATGAGGTTACTGAAAACCATGAAGTTGTGGTCATTACGCGCCGGGGGTCCGAGGATGTGGCGATGATCTCCGCAGCGGAGCTTTCCTGTCTCATGGAAACAGCGCATCTTTTGCGCTCTCCGAAGAATGCAAAGCGGTTGCTCACAGCACTCAATCGCGCTCTGGCACGAACGACTGAACCGGGAACGGTCGGGGAACTGCGTCGTGAGGTTGGACTTGACAAAGAACCGTGATGCGGTATTCCACCCGGAGTTTCGTGAGGATCTGCGCTACTGGGTGCAAACAGATAAACGCGCTGCCCTGAGAGCGTTTGGCCTCATTGAAGCGATCATACGAGATCCTTTCAAAGGCAAAGGAAAGCCCGAACCCCTTAAGTATCTTGCTCCCGGTGCTTGGTCGCGACGTTTAACCCATGAGCATCGCATCGTGTACCTTGTCAGCAACGACCGAATCGATTTTCTTCAGGCGCGCTATCACTACTGAGACCATTCCATCACGGTGAAGGTGCGCAATGTTATGAGTATGGCAACTGCCCTACCACAGCGGCGCCCGCAAACTACCAAAACGGGCGCCGCAACGTCACTTATAGGCGATCTGATACAACCCAAGGGAGGTGCTCAGATATGAAATGGATTACCCGCGAACGAGTCAAGGTGGATCGTGTGGCCTGTCCATGGTTGATCAAGAGGTTCGTGGACAAGGACGCCGAATTTTATTTCGTTTCCGCCGACCAGGTAACGGGCGAAGCGGAACGGCTGGGGGCGATTCCTTTCGACGTGCCGGATGTGGAGCTCGGCCATCACGGCAAGGCCTGTTCCTTCGAGGCCATTCTCCAAAAGTACAAACTTGACGGCGATCCGGTGCTGAACCTGCTCGGCAAGATTGTCAATGGAGCGGATACGGACAATACCCGTTACCGCCAGCCCGAAGGACCTGGGCTGAAGGCCATCGCCGAAGGGTTTCGTCATCTGGGATTCAGGGATGACCATGAAATCAACGCTGCGGAATGGGTAGTCTACGATGCGTTGTATGCGTACTGCCAGGAAATGATAAAGCGAGGCAAACCGGAAGGAGAATTTAAATGAAACACTTCAGGGCATTTGGAAACGCTCCGGCGCCGAAATCGCCCGCAACATAAAGGTGATCCTATGAAGACCGCGTCGAATCTTGCTTCCGCATCTTTAACCTTCGTGCCGCCGACCAAAGCCAGATTAAACCCTTTTTAGTTCCGGTTGCTTAAGGTCTCACAATCTGTGCAGTCGAACCAATAAATTTTCACTCGGAATCTCGCAGGAAGCTTTCTTTTTTTAACTAAGGTATTAGCTTAGTAAAAGGCGTGTAGGTTCGGAAAGACTAGGGTTAATTTACTAGAAGCGTGGGCAATGAAATGAACCCAGACGCGGCTCATTATGTGTGCCGCCGAAAGATGGAGAGGAGGATGAAATGTCCAATTTTTCAGATGTAATTTTAATGACGCATGTCCTTTTTGGAATGCTGTGTATCATCGCCAGCGTGTGGGTTTTCGTAGACGTCTTAAATGCCAGCGAAGCGAATCAGGCAAGGATAAAGGGGTTGAGCGTGGCGGTCGCAGTATTCATGTGGCTGGCCTATCTCATCGGCGGCTATTGGTACGTCGTCTTCTATGCAACTGACAAAGCGTTGATCTTAAAAGGGCCGTGGCCTTTTGCTCATAACTTTGTCATGGAGATGAAGGAACATGTTATTCTTATGCTTCTTCTACTAGCAACGTATCTTCCAATAGCCGCATCCAGCAATTTGTTTGCGAATCGATCCGCTCGAAGTGTTGTGCTGTGGGTAGCGGGGTTAATTGCTCTGATCGGGATGACCATGGACGGGTCCGGGGCGATTATTGGCATGGGCGCAAAGGTTGCTTTGCTCGCAAAGTAGCAAGAGGGGGGGATATCATGAATGATAATAGCCTTGGGAAGTATACGGTGTCCTATGGGTTGTCGCTGGCGATAACGAGTCTGCTGAGTGCTCTTCTTGTAGTCTTAAAGGAACTGAATGAGCCGGTTCTCAACTGGATGAAGCACGTCACTGTTCACCATTGGGTCACCCACGGGATATTCAATCTCATTGTTTTCGTGGTGTTGGGATGGGCCTTGGCGCAACTCAATGGAGGTGCGGGACCAAAGATTACCACCAAGAGCCTTATTACAGGGTTTGTCGGCTGCGTGGTAATCGGAGGTTTGATCATCGCCGGTTTTTATCTGATCGAGGGCTGAGTCGCGACGGCATCGATGCCGCTCATCACGCTGGACTTTTTGTGGTTGTGACCGTGTTCTCGGCGGACTCGCCTCGGACCCGTTGCCACAAGATCTCACGATTGGTCCCATCCACAGGTTTTAGCGACATGAGATCACCTTCGAACCGATATTTTCTTTCGAGAACTTCAGGGTGCTCACCGGGGAAGAGTTGCCCCTCAACGAAATGGCGGACTACTTGCTTCTCGGTGTCGATTTCATACCGGCCGAAATAAGCTAAATAATCGTGCTTAAGGTGCGAAAGAGCGTTGGCCTCGTCTCTAGCTTTCCTGCTTATCTGCACCGTCATGATGCCGGTGTCGCTGTAGGTGATATACCCGATGGCATCTTCTCCGAAGGGGTGTTCCTTCCTTCCATCCGCATCGATGCTTATGGAGTGGACCAATCGCCAGGCGCCGACAATCAGTTTAGTGATATCTTCCACGATGTCCCTCCTCGGCTGGAATAGGGGCTTTCGGCATTTTGGCGACGCCACGCTTTAGAGGAAAATCAATGGCAAGCCGGAAGTGGTCCCCTTCTTTCTTGAAATCTCCGACCATGTTCTTGCTCGCCGTAAAAACGACGTCTTCCTCAACCTGCTTGTCTCCTTTCACGAAAATCTGGGTGACGAGCGTCTCGTAACCCGGGGCTGACACGATGAAGTGGATGTGCGCCGGCCTGTCGGGCGGTCTTTTGGCGGCTCGCAAAAGCTCACCTACGGGGCCGTCGGTCGGAACAGGGTAGGCGGTCGGCATGAGCGCGACAAGCTCGAAGGTCCCGTTTTCATCTGCCCTGAAACGGCCTCGCAGATTGTAGTCGGGTTGATTCTCATCCTGGTTCTCATATAATCCATTGGTCGCTGCTTGCCATGTATCGAGAATCGCCCCCTTGATCGGAGTGCTACTCCCAAAGTCGAAGACTCTTCCCGAGATCCGGACGCGTTCGCCGGGGGTATCATCACTTGCAGTGGAAGCTCCTCTCTCACGAAACGGTGCGCCGGCACGATAGAATGGACCAACCAGCGCAAATCCAACGGGCTGGTTCGGCTCCTCGTGGTTGAGTGTTTCGATCAGCTGGCTCACCCCCATGACGTCGGCAAGCAGGATGAACTCGTTTCTTTCGGGGCCTGTTATTTCAGCCATCCTTTCCATGAAGTCCCAGGCAAACTCCCATTCTTCGTCCGTCACCTTTGTCTCTTTGACGAATGCATGCAGGTGTTTGATGAGGTCCGAAACGATAAGCTTCAGTCTCCGGTCCTCGATATTTGCATAAGCATGCAGCACTTTCCCAGTTAAGCCTCGATCTGTTTCTGCTGTGATATCCATGGTCAACTCCTCTTTCTATAAAGCATACGCCTCACGCGGCGCGTTCATAGTCCATATCGCCACGATGATAGCCACCGTAGGCTTTTACGGGCGACCAGCCAGGGCTTACGGGAAGCGGAGGAGGCGCCAGGTGCGCGAACTCCCCGGAGCCGTAGACCACCTTGCCGCCCACTATCGTGAGGACTGATTCAAGGCGCTTGATCCGTTCCTCAGGCACGGAGAAGTAATCTTCCGACAGTGCGGAAAGATCGGCAAGCTTCCCCGCCTCGATTGATCCTTTCTTTTCTTCTTCACCTGAAAACCATGCGCTTCCGAGGGTATGGAGCCGAAGTGCTTCCAGGCGGTCCAAACGGTTTGCGGGTCCGTAGAGCTGTGTATTCCCGACGGTTTTCCCCGTAACGAGCCAATAGAGGCTCACCCAGGGATTGTAGCTCGCGACCCGGGTGGCGTCCGTTCCCGCTCCCACAGGCAACCCCATGGCCAGCATGCGGACGAAGGGAGGGGTGTGCTCAGCCGCTCTTGCTCCGTATTGCTCGATAAAGCGCTCTCCTTGAAAGGCCATGCGGTCCTGGATCGCAATACCACCTCCGAGCGTCGCCACCCGCTCGATATTGCGTTCACTTATGGTTTCGGCATGGTCAAGAAACCATCGCAGCCCATCAAACGGGACTTCCCGGTTGATTTCCTCAAAAACCTTCAGAAATCGGTTGATGGACTCATCGTATGTGGCGTGGAGTCTGAAAGGCCATCGATTTTCCACGAGCAGCCTCACGACCGATTTGAGCTCATCCTCCATATCGGGAGGAAGGTTTGGCCGGGGTTCGAGGAAATCCTCGAAATCCGCGCCCGAGAAGACAAGCATTTCCCCGGCGCCATTCATGCGGAAAAAGTCATCCCCTTTGCCCGGCGAGGTCATAGCGATCCACCGCTTGAAATCATCGAGCTCCCCCTTGGGGCGTTGAGTAAATAGATTGTAGGCGATCCTCAGGGTGAGCTCACCTTTTCGGGCCAGGTCCTTCATGACCTTATAGTCATCCGGGTAGTTCTGAAAGCCTCCGCCGGCATCGATTACGCTGGTGACGCCGAGGCGGTTGAGCTCCCTCATGAACAGCCGCGATGAATTGAGCTGATCCTCATAAGAGAGCTTCGGCCCCTTGGCGAGGCTCGCGTAGAGAATCGTCGCGTTGGGACGTGCGATGAGGAGTCCTGTCGGGTTGCCGGTCCGGTCCCGCTGGATTTCGCCGCCGGGAAAGTCCGGAGTCTCCCGAGTGTATCCCAGGGCCCGCAAGGCCGCGCGGTTGAGAAAGGCCCGGTCATAGAGATGGAGAACAAAAACCGGGGTTTCGGGAGACACCTCGTTGATCTCATCCAGAGTCGGCATATGTCGCTCTGTGAATTGAAACTCAGACCAACCGCCTATGACCCGCACCCACTGGGGCGGCGGCGTGCGCCGCGCCTGATCCCGAAGCATCTTCAGTGCATCTGCAAGGGAGGGAACGCCGTCCCAGCGCAGTTCCATGTTGTAGTTCAGCCCCTCGCGGATAACGTGAATATGGGAGTCATTCAAGCCGGGAATAACCGTTCGGCCGTGGAGATCGATGACTTGGGCGCCGTTTCCTCTCATGGCCATAATTTCAGCATCTGTTCCGACGGCCAGGAAAAGCCCATCCTTTATAGCGACGGCGGAGGGCTGAGGGTTGCCTTGGCTGAGCGTCGTGACGCGACCGTTCAAGAGAATGAGCTCTGCATCCATCATGTTATCTCCTTATGCAGCCAGTGCACATTCGCTCGCATGTCCTCCAAGCATGGCCTTCGCATAGTCGATTCCCAGGCCGTAGGCCCCTCCGTGTTCCCTGGCAACCGCCAGCACCGCGTCGTACGTACCCTGGCGAGCCCAGTCCCGCTGCCATTCCAGAAGCACCTGAAGCCATGTCATAGGGACGACTCCAGCATGGATCATCCGCTGAACGGCCGTCTCGTGAGCTTCGACAGTGACTCCGCCGGAGGCGTCGGTAACGATGTGGACCTCGAAACCATCGTCCAGGGCCGATAACGCTGCAGTCGCCAGGCAGACTTCCGTCCACAGAGCAGCCATGACCAATTTCTTACGCCCGGTCTTTCTGACGGCATCGACGACCCTCTTGTCCTCCCAGGCGTTCATGGTGGTCCTGTCAATGGGTTTAAAATTCGGGTAAACCGCCTGAACCGGCGAAAAAATAGGGCCGCTGAAGCTTTCGGCGGCAACGGTTGTCAGAATGGTTGGTACTCCGAAGACCTTTGCGGATTTTGCCAGCCCGGTCACATTATTCACCAGCGTTTGACCATCGATGGAGCGGGTTGCAAAAGCCATCTGAGGTTGGTGATCAATCAAAAGAAGTACACAATTCTCAGGGGTTAACAGGCGGGGACTTGCCCCTCCGTTTTCGCTTGATTTCATTGGCTTCCTCCTTATGAACAAGGCCCGTCAAGGCCCTGTTAACTGGCAGAGGTTTATCGGGTGGCCACAGGAGCCAGGGCTCCCAGATGGTTCGAGGCAGGGACGGTTTCGCCCGATAGGGCGATATTTTCTGATGAAGAAGCTTCTCGTGCCATGCAGGAATGGCAAAAACTCTATATGCATCCGCCTGAACCATGGGAATTCCTCACTCTGGCCTGAAGGGTTCCAATCCGTTAGCTAATTCCACATGCCTCCACTCAGGATAAACAATAAGCATTGCGTTCTTATCCGCAAGCCACGGATAAATTAGCACTTTCGTCAGCTATAACCACAGACCATGTGGACTCTGCAAGAGCCAACGTAGATTGAGTGAGGGGAGCAGAAGCCCGCTAGATTGGATTTGGATGTGAAACTGACTTGACGGAACAGGAATTTACTTGTTCTTTTCCACGAAGAGACACAAAGTAAATGGATTTTGTGTCATCTTGATGGTTTTTCGTGTTTATTAGTGGATGAAAAAGGTTTTGTGTGACTTGCTGGATAACTTGGACCTCTGAGAAGTCACGGTTTGTTGGCTTAAGATATGGCTTTCCATCTCACTTCGTGTTGCATGGTGTTGTTTGTGGTCTATCAGTGAAAACTGCAAGAGTTTGAGCTTTATGGTTTTTGATTCTCCTCTTTTTATCTTTCTGTTCTTTCCGGCGCTTCTTTTGCTCTACTATGTCTGGCCCAGAAAGGCGAGAAACCTGCTGCTCCTTGCGGCCAGCTTCCTCTTCTGTGCATGGGGAGACGTTCATTCACTCTGGGTGCTCATCGCGTCAATCCTGGGCAACTACGCTCTCGGTCTTATCATCGAGAGAACTCATGCCCGGACCTCAAGAAGAATTATCCTGGGCCTGGCCGTGAGCGCAAACCTCGCTTTGTTGCTGTACTACAAGTACCTCAGGTTTGCGATCGTCAACCTTGCTGCTCTCGGAGTGGCTGATGCGAGTCATTTTGATTCCGGCGGGTGGCGCCTTCCCCTGGGCATCTCCTTCTTCACTTTCGCGGCCATCGCCTATCAGGTGGATATTTATGCCGCAAGAACTCGGGCCGAGCGGAACCTTATCGACTTCGGACTATACCTGTCTCACTTTGCCAAGCTTGTCGCCGGTCCCATCGTCCGTTACCGGGATGTGGCAGGAGACCTCAGAGCTCGCGAGACAACGCTGAAGGGCTTTGCAGAAGGCGTGCAGCGGTTTGTGATCGGTCTCGGCAAAAAGGTGCTGGTGGCCAATTCGGTGGCCGTCTTCGCCGATGAGGTGTTCAAGAATCCGGGAGGCCTCGATATGCCGACGGCGTGGCTGGGGATAGCCTGCTATACGATCCAGCTCTACTTTGACTTCTCCGGCTATTCGGACATGGCGATAGGACTTGGGCGAATGTTCGGGTTCACTTTTATGGAGAATTTCAACTACCCGTATATCTCTCAGTCCATCCATGAATTCTGGCGCCGCTGGCACATCTCGCTCTCATCCTGGTTCCGTGATTACCTCTATGTTCCACTCGGGGGAAACCGGGTTGCTGCAGCGAGATCCTACTTTAACCTCACGGTGGTTTTTCTACTCTGCGGTCTGTGGCACGGGGCGAGTTGGAACTTCCTCGTCTGGGGGGCTTATCACGGGGTCTTCCTGGTTATGGAACGGGCTGGGCTCGGGCGTGCCTTAAAGGAGTTGTGGCAGCCCCTGAGGCATCTTTATGCGATGGTAGTGATCATGATCGGCTGGGTCTTTTTCCGGGCCGACGATCTCACTCAGGCCTTTTCTTACCTGCGCGCCATGTTCTCAGGTTCGTTTGATGCGTTCGACTACTACACCATGACCTTTGTCAATAAGCAGTTGCTGTTGGTTTTAATGGTTGGGGTTATCGGTTCCATGCCGGTCGTTGCCTTCTTGAAGCATCTGCGAGAGCGCATCGAGATGCGCAACCATAACCTCTTGTTGGGCTTTTATGATCTGAACTGTGCTCTCATTATTGTGGCGTTCATGATCTGCATATTTATCGCTTCCGCCATGCAGCTTGCAATTACCACTTACAGTCCGTTTATCTATGCAAAATTCTAAGCTGTCTATGATGAAATCCGGTCGCCTGACGCAAATTATCGTTACCGTATCTTTCCTGGTGATGCTGGCTGCCCCGCATATCATGGAATTTGCCGTTGGACGGGCGAGCACGGCCTCGGTTGAAAAGCGCGCCATGGCGAAAAGACCTGATAGCCATCTGATTCTGGAATCCTTCTCAGACTATGCAGGGCAGTTTGAAAAATACTACAATGACTCGTTCGGCCTGCGGGACAGCCTGATCCGCTGGAACAATCTCCTGCGCTTGTGGATCTTTGACGAATCACCGGTAAGAGGGGTAAGGCTTGGTCGGGAAGGGTGGCTTTTCTATGCCAATGAGTGGGCCCTTGAAGATTACGAAAACGTCATGCCTTACAAACCAGAGGAGCTGGCCTCAATCAGAAAACTCGTCGAGGAGCGCCGTGCCTGGCTCGAACAGCGAGGCATCAAATTCTTCGTGATGGTCGCTCCGGATAAGCATACCATCTACGGAGAATTCCTTCCGCCGGCCATCCACAAGATCGGCAAGGAGTCTCGCGTTGATCAGGTCGTGAAGGACCTCGAGTCCCATCCGGGGATTGAATTCATCGACCCGCGGGAAGCTCTTTTCAGAGCAAAGCCGAGCCAGCGGCTGTATCACCGGACTGACACGCACTGGAACGACTACGGTGCTTTTGTTGGCTACAGTGAGCTCATGGAACGCATTGCGCTCTATTTTCCGAATGTCAGGAAGCTATCCCTCGATGACTATACCGTGTCCGTCTCGGAAGAGGAGGGCGGTGACCTTGCGGGAATGCTTTCCTTGAGCGATCGGATTAAGGAAGAACGGATTACTTTGGTTCCGAGATTCATACCCAGGGCTGTTGATGGCGCCCGCCCATATCCTGATCCCGTGGATACTGCCGAATACCCCGGCCGCAACATGGTCGTCAAGGAAACCAGGGACCCCCGACTTCCCAAGGCCCTCATCTTCCGAGATTCCTTCTCCTGGCCTCTCATCCCGTTTCTGGCCGAAAGCTTCCAGAGTGTCGTCTTCGTCTGGACCTTCGATTTTCTCCCCGACCTGATCGAACGCGAAAAACCTGATCTCGTCATCCTGGAATGCGTTGGACGCTACATCAATGCTCTTGCCAGAGAGAACCCGGCAGAGGTTGAGGCGGATCTTGCGCTGACCGAGCGGCGTCCGTAGATTTGGCAGCACCGCTGGCCTGTTCCAAACGCCACGGCCGAATACGTCGAATGATTCAAGTAGTTGGGATATCGCTTGCGGTCAGCTTCTGGTACTATGTGAAAATTGGTCGGATTTGCCCAACCGCTGAGAAGGATTGTGCAGGCTAGCAAGAAATGGCGAATTTGCTTGGGGAGAAGAGCGAAGAGAACCCAAAGAGGGCTAAATGTTACAAGCTATTGTGGATCAGATCATCGAGGCAATCGGACAGGCCGCAGAATTGTATCATCGACTTGTACTGGTCCTCTCGCCGTCAGACGAAAGCAAGCAGGAAATCATTGAGGAAATGTGTCAACGCACTGAGGCACCGATACTGAATCTCAATCTGGAGCTCTCGCGGATGATGCTTGACCTCACAGAGAGGCTGCGTATGCTCCAGTTGCCGCGTCTGCTGGATGAAATTGCATCGGGCGCTAAAGGGGATTTGCTGATGCTCAAAAACTTTGAGCTCCTTTTTGATGCGGCTCTCAAACAAGATCCCCTTCGGCTGCTTCAGCGGATATCCCGCAACAAGACAGTGATTGCCTTCTGGAATGGCGCCGTCGAAAAAGGCTATCTCACCTATGCTTCACCCGAACACCCGGAATATCGCAGGTACCCAATCCGCGATCTGCTAATAGTGGATTCGAGGTTATGAGGATTTTGTTATGAAATACGGTGAGCTGATTCAATTTGAGCCAATTGAGACCGTTGTTCAGCTTCGCGATGCGGATAAGACTGCAGCGGCCCGGCAACTGGTGTCTACTTTCGTCATTTCGGAGGAGATGGCGGAGAAACTGATAGGAGTGGTCATTCCGCAGCTCCAGTTCGAAACACCCTCCGACAATAAAGGCATCCTTGTCATTGGCAACTACGGCACAGGAAAATCGCATCTCATGTCGGTGATCTCCGCAGTGGCTGAGAATGGTGAGCTCTTATCCCGTCTGAATGATAGCAGCGTAGCCGCTGCAGCGGTGAGAATCGGTGGGCGATTCAAGGTGGTCCGTACCGAGATCGGAGCCACCACCATGTCATTGCGGGATATTCTCGTGGCGGAACTGGAAGAGCATCTTGCGGCCATCGGGGTGATCTACTCATTCCCATCGGCTGCCGAAGTCTCCAATAGCAAGCGGTCATTCGAAGAAATGATGGCAGCGTTTCATCAGGAGCACCCAGAACATGGCTTGCTCCTGGTTGTGGACGAGTTGCTTGATTACCTGCGGACACGCAAGGATCAGGAGCTCATTCTCGATTTGAACTTTCTGCGGGAGGTAGGCGAAGTTTGCAGGGATCTGCGCTTCCGATTCATCGCCGGCGTTCAAGAAGCCATCTTCGACAGCCCCCGTTTCTCTTTCGTGGCTGACACTATCCGTCGGGTAAAAGACCGTTTCGAGCAAATCCCCATCGCCCGCAAGGATGTAAAATTCGTGGTGGCTGAGCGTCTGCTCAAGAAGACCGGTGAACAACAGACCAGGATCCGCGAATACCTGACCCCTTTTGCCAGGTTCTACGGGCGGATGAATGAGCGTATGGACGAGTTCGTGCGCCTGTTTCCCGTGCACCCGGACTACATTGATACCTTCGAGCAAATCACCGTGGTTGAGAAACGCGAGGTGCTGAAGACACTTTCTTTGGCTATGAAGAAGCTGATCGACCGTAATGTCCCGGATGACAAGCCCGGGCTGATCGCCTACGACAGCTACTGGACGAACCTGCGAGAAAACCCCTCTTTTCGGGCCGTTTCGGAGATCAGGTCGGTGATCGATTGCAGCCAGGTGCTGGAGTCACGTATTCAGCAGGCCTTTACCCGACCAGCTTATAAACAGATGGCGCTCCAACTCATCCATGCCCTGTCGATCCATCGACTCACCACCGGCGATATCTATACCACCCTCGGGGCGACCGCCGGGGAGCTCCGCGATGGGCTCTGTCTCTATCAGCCTGGCGTCGAGGATCTGGGTGGCAACCCGGCGGATGATTTACTCTCGCAGGTAGAGACCGTTCTCCGGGAAATCCACAAAACGGTGAGCGGACAGTTCATATCAATCAATCCTCAGAATCACCAGTATTACCTGGACCTGAAAAAGACGGACGACTTCGATGCTCTGATCGAGAAACGGGCCGAAAGCCTCGATGCCTCCCAACTCGACCGCTATTATTACGAGGCTCTGAAAAGAGTGATGGAGTGCACCGACCACACCTACGTTACCGGCTATAAGATCTGGCAGCACGAGATCGAATGGTTGGAGCGAAAGGCTGCACGTCAGGGATACCTCTTCTTCGGCGCCCCCAACGAACGATCTACCGCCGTTCCACCCCGCGATTTCTACCTGTATTTCATCCAACCCTTTGATGCGCCCCACTTCAAGGACGAAAAAAACAACGATGAGCTATTCCTGCGGCTTAAGGTGAGCGATGAAGCTTTCCGAACGGGGCTCCGGAATTTTGCAGCAGCCATCGATCTCGCCTCAACTTCCTCGGGACACGCCAAGGCCACCTACGAATCGAAGGCATCCAATTTCCTGCGTGATCTCGTGCAGTGGCTGCAAATGAACATGACCACCGCCTTCGAAGTGACCTATCAGGGACGGGCCAAGCCTCTCACCGAGTGGGCCAAAGGGAAATCGATCCGAGAGCTATCCGGTATTGCCACACACGAGCGGATCAACTTCCGGGATCTGGTTAACACCATTGCCGGGATCTGTCTCGGAGCGCACTTCCAGAACCAGGCCCCCGAGTATCCGTTCTTTTCGGTGCTCATTACAGGAGCTAACCGGGCGCAAGCCGCACAAGACACCCTGCGGGCCATTTCTGGGCTGAATCGAACAAAGCAGGCCACGGCGGTCCTGGACGCATTGGAGCTCCTCGATGGCGCCAGGCTCGATCCCTCCAGGTCCAGATACGCAAGATACATCCTCGAGATCGTGAGCAACAAGGGTCAGGGCCAGGTGATCAACCGATCCGAGCTTATCGAGGAGGACAAGGGCCTGGAATACATGGACAAGGATCGACATCGCCTGGAACCCGAATGGGTGGTCGTTGTCCTTGCCGCACTTGTCTATTCCGGCGACCTGGTGGTGGCGATCCCCGGCAGGAAGTTCGACGCCACGGGGCTTTCGCCAATGGCTGGAACCGGCATCGATGAACTGGCCCAGTTCAAGCACATTGAACGCCCAAAGGACTGGAATGTGGCTTCACTGAAAGCCCTCTTCGAGTTGCTTGAGCTCACGCCGGGTATGGCGCAATTGGTGACTCAGGGAAAGGATGAGCCCGTTCAAGGGCTTCAGAAGGCTGTGTTGCTTGCGGTAGAGAAGCTGGTGCTCGCCCAGAGGAACCTGCAGAGCGGTCTGTTCTTCTGGGGCCGTAGCCTGCTTACTGAGGATGAAGGTCAGAAGCTGCGCTCGCGGCTGCATCAGACCAAGGTCTTCCTGGAATCGCTTCAGACTTACACTTCGCCGGGTAAACTGAAAAACCTTCGCTACGAAGCCCAGGAAGTAAATGGGCATCGCGAGGGGATTGACACTCTTAAGGAGATCGAGCTCCTTCATGAGCTGGTGTCCAGGCTTGAAGTCATGACGTCCTATCTCTCTACGGCTGAGGCGATCCTGCCCACCGGACATGAGTGGCCCGACACAATGAAAGCAGCGCGCGATGATGTCCTTACCGAAATCATTGATCCTGCCAAAAGGAGCGCGCCGGCATTCCGGCAACAGACACAGCGCAAGATTGCCGACTTGAAAAAGGTCTATGTTCAGGCTTATCTCTCCCTCCATACCAAAGCGCGTCTCGGTGTGAACGATGACCGGGGCAAGACTCAACTGAAAGCAAGTGATCGCCTCAAGGTGTTGCAGAAGCTCACTACTATCGAGCTCATGCCTCGCCAGCACCTGACCGATTTCCAGAATCGCCTCGAGGGGTTGAAAAGCTGCTTTGCGCTCACCGAGCAAGAGCTGGACGCCTCTCCCATTTGCCCTCATTGTAACTACAAGCCTGTCGCAGAGTATTTCCCTGCTCCCGCGAGCATGGTGTTCCAGGAATTGGACGACGAGCTCGATAAGCTTTTGGAGAGCTGGACCCAGACACTTCTCACCAACCTTGAGGACCCAACGACATGCAGCGATCTAGACCTGCTCAAGCCTGAGCAACGTAAGCTCATGGACGGTTTTATCCAGAGACGAGCGCTTCCGGAGAATCTCAGCCAGGATTTCATCCAGACCTTGCAGGATGTTCTCCGTGGGTTCATCAAGGTGCCGGTCAAAATCGCAAACTTGCGCGCTGCGCTGCTTTCGGGCGGATCGCCGGTCACCCCTTCAGAGATGAAGAAGCGTTTCGCTGAATACCTCGATCAGCTCACCAAGGGTAAAGAACCCGGTAAAGTCCGAATTGTGCTGGAGTAGCGATCATGAAATCGTTTGAACCCGGCTTTCTGGAAAAACATCCCCTTCACCACGGGCTTCTAAGCACCATTCGGCTGATTGGGGAATGCAAGGGCAAGGAGGCGCTTTTCAAGCAGCAAACGCCCCAGATGCTGGAGACTCTTGGACAGGTCGCAATCATTCAGAGCACCGAGTCATCGAACCGTATTGAAGGGATCGAAGCGCCACCGGATCGTATCAAGAAACTGGTCGAGCAAAAGGCTAAGCCCAAGAACCGTTCCGAACAGGAGATTGCCGGCTACCGTGACGTTCTGACTTCCATCCATGCCAATCACACTAATATCCCTTTTACTGTCGGCATAGTTTTGCAGTTTCACCGGGATTTGTCTCAGTTCGTCCCCCGGCAGGGCGGTCGATGGAAACCGACCGACAATGAAATAACCGAAACCCGCGCCGACGGTACGAAGCTGGTCCGCTTCAGGCCGGTTCCGGCCCACCAGACTCCGGAGGCGATGGAAAGACTGCATTCCCGCTTTAGAGATTACTGGGAGCGGGGCGAAGTGGACCCCCTGCTGCTGATTCCTGCATACCTACTCGATTTTTTGTGTATCCATCCCTTCCTCGACAGCAACGGCCGCATGGCACGTCTGCTCACTCTGCTGCTGCTCTACCATGCCGGTTACGAAGTCGGTCGGTACATCAGCCTGGAGCACCTCATTGAAAACCAGCGCGAAGGCTACTATGACGCCCTCTTTAAGTCCTCGCAAGGTTGGCATGAGGGGCAGCATTCGCTGCTACCCTGGTGGGAGTACTTTCTTGGCGTCATGCTGTTTTGGGCCTACCGGGAATTCGAGAGGCGAACGGGGGAATTGACTGAGAGACGCGGCGCCAAGAGAGAAATGATCGTCACTGTTATCGAGCGGTTGCCGCCGCATTTTCAGGTATCGGACATCGAACGGGCATGTCCGGGGGTCAGCCGCCCCACAATCAACCGGGCGCTTCGCGACCTCCGTGAAGCAGGACGGATACTGTGTGTTAAAGGGGGACGAGACGCCATGTGGGAAAAACGGGATCATGATCCTGTTAATGATATCATTTATGGCTAAATGATCACGTTCTTTTGGACCCAGAAAATATGATCATGATCATGAAAACGTAATCAAGGCGAGGCTATGTGATCATGTTCCGAGATGTCGGCTTCATTCTTGCTCCCCGTGGCCAGGAAGAGGTGAAAGAATGAAAGAGCGAAAACAACTCAACACAGTTTCAGACGATTCATCCCCATCCGGCCCGGTGGAATGCCTGGGGCGTACTTTTCCGGACGACAGCGCTCGGCGCGAGCATTTCCTGGCTATTCTCAGGGAAAAGCTCAAAAGCCCCGAGTTTCGAAAGATTGAGGGTTTTCCCATCGGCTCGGATGAGGACATCCTGGCCCTGTCCGACCCGCCGTACTACACCGCTTGTCCCAACCCCTTCCTGGATGACTTCATTCGCTGTTATGGGAAGCCGTACGATCCGTCCGTGCCTTTCAGTCGCAATCCCTTTGCCGTAGATGTGAGCGAGGGCAAGACCGACCCGCTTTATAAGGCCCACTCCTATCACACCAAGGTGCCGCACCTGGCCATCGTGCCGTCGATCCTCCATTACACCGAGCCGGGCGATATTGTTCTGGACGGCTTTTGTGGCTCGGGAATGACCGGCGTTGCGGCCCAATGGTGCGGGGCCGCCTCGGCCGAATACCGCTTTCGGTTGGAGACGGATTGGGCCAGGCAGGGGCTCGATAAACCGAAGTGGGGCGCGCGTCGTGTCGTGCTGAACGATCTGTCCCCCGCAGCAACCTTCATTGCCGCCAACTACAACCTGCCATTCGATGTCCGGGCATTTGCCGAAGCTGGAAAGCAGCTCCTCGCCGAGGTGGAACAGGAGCTCGGCTGGATGTATGAGACCCTGCACAGTGGAGCAGGCATCCTGCCTGCAAGGAAAGCTCTGGATAAACTCTCTTCCAACTTCAAAACCCCAATTCACCAGTTCAAGAAAACACAAAGAGACTTACCCCACTGGCAATATCCTGGTGCAATCCTTTTCATCACTTTCAGTACCTATAAAAAGAAAGAATTGGCACCTCGTTCTCGAGATATTGTCTTCAACGCTCTTAAGTTTTGGCATGGGAAGAAAATACAACTGCTTTCCGCCGTGGTCATGCCGGACCATGCGCACGCATTATTCCAGCTCGTTGTCGATGAACAGGGGAAGTCTGAGGACTTATCCAAGGTAATGCACAGCATCAAAAGCTTCTCGGCCAATGAGATCAACAAACTGGAGGGATGGCAGGGGCAAATCCTTTGGCAGAATGAAACCTTCGATCATATCGTGAGGAACGATGAAGATCTGAACAACACCCTCAACTACATCTACTGGAATCCTATAAGAAGAGGGCTGTGTGAAAGGGCGGAGGAGTACTCCTGGTATTATAGAGATGGATTGTTGGAAAATGCAGGCTGGAAGCCTGCTCCACTGGGGAGGATCGAATA
>JADGQM010000251.1 GCA_017881795.1 Syntrophobacteraceae bacterium | reverse complement strand
CAATAAAGTGACCACAATCCTGACGCGTCATTCCGGTGACAACCGGAATCCAGAAGAACTGCCTGGATACCGGCTTTCGCCGGTATGACAAGCTGAATTGGGACACCCATTTCTGTTGTGCTGTTCTGAGACCGTTTAGATTTTGAAGTCTCCTGGGGGGTTCTTGTGAAGTGTTCAAAGTGCCACTTTGAGAATCGGGACGAAGCAAAATTCTGCGAGGAATGTGGGGCCAGACTCCGCTTGATATGTCCCCACTGCAACCTTGAGGTACCCATGGGGCGGAAGTTCTGCGGGGACTGCGGGCAGCCGCTGCAAGCTGCGGGGACGACTGAGGGGCTAACCCCGGCAATCCTCGGTGCGCGCAAGCAGATCACCGTCATGTTCTCCGATCTGAGTGGCTATACCAGCATGACCGAGAAGATCGATCCGGAAGAGGTCAAAGAGATCATGAGCCGGATCTTTGGCGAGATCACTCAAATTGTAAGAAAATACGATGGCTATATCGGGAGATTTCTGGGTGATGCGGCCATGGTCCTCTTCGGCATTCCCAGCAGTCATGAAGACGATGCCGTCCGGGCGATCAGAACGGCCAGGGAAATCCACAGCGCCGTTGAATCGATGAGCCCGGATTATGAACCAGAAATCGGCCGGCCCCTAACCATGCATACCGGCATCAACAGCGGACTTGTGGTGATAAGTGAGCTGGTTTCCGACAAAGCTGCGGATGAAATGACGGGGGATACGGTCAATCTGGCTTCAAGGCTGTGCAGTCTGGCCAAGGCTGGGACGATCCTCGTAGGGCCCGAGACCTATGGCCTGGGGCAAGCCCATTTCACTTTCAAACGATGCCAACCAGTCGAAGTCAAAGGGAAGTCAGAACCCGTCCAGCCTTTTGAGGTTTTGATCCCCAAGGTAAAGCCAACGGCCAAGCGCCGCCTCCATGGGCTGCAGGCCAAGCTGGTCGGCCGCGCCTCGGAGATGGCCCTGCTTGTCGAGGCTGCCGCAAAGCTGCAACAGGGAGAGCGTAGGGTTATCGCTATCGGTGGCGATCCCGGCACCGGAAAGACCAGGTTGGTAGAGGACTTCAGAGCGACTCTGGACCGGAAGCAATTTCAATGGCTGTCAGCCTATGCGTATGGCTACACGCACAATATGCCTTATTGGCCCCTCATCGACTTGTTCAACCGGCTGTGGAAAATCGAAGAGGAAGACTCGCCGGAGTGCGTCCGTCAGAAGCTCGAGATTGGCATCGAGGGTTTCCTGGGGCGAACGGAGCAGGCGCCCTCAGTAATTGGCAGCCTCTACAGCCTGCCTTATGCCGAATTCGAAAATGTCAGCCCCGAATTGTGGAAAGCGCAGCTTTATGAGGCAGTCAAGAACCTCCTGGCGGCTTTCACGATGAACCGGCCCACGGTCATTTGCCTGGAAGACCTTCATTGGGCTGATCTACCGTTCGTTGATCTCCTCCGGTTTATCTTGTCCAAATCAACTTTTCCCGCCCTTTTTCTTTGCGTTTACAGACCTCCTTTCACGCTTCTGACGAATGAACAGTTGAGCGCCATTGGGGAGCGGTATCAGGAACTTCGCCTGCAGGACCTTTCTCCTGCTGAAGCTCAAGGGATGATGGAATCGATCCTGAAGACGAAGACGATCCCTCTCGAGTTGAAGCAATTCGTTCATGAAAAAATCGAGGGTAATCCATTTTATCTGGAAGAGGTCATCAACTCGTTGGTTGAATCAGAGACCTTGGTGCACGTCAACGGGGCCTGGAAACTCACCAAATCACTCAGCGAATCCGGCATTTCCCCAACGATCCAGGGGGTTATTGCGGCCAGGCTCGATCGCCTGGACCTGGAGAAGAAACAGATTTTGCAGGAAGCTTCAGTTATTGGGAGAAACTTCCTTTATGTGATTCTCGAGCACATCACCGATCTTAAAGAATACCTTCAGGATTGTCTCAGCGGACTGGAGCGGCTTGACCTGATCCGCACCCAGTCACTACAGCCTGACCTGGAGTATATTTTCAAACATGCCCTGACCCAGGAAGTGGTCTACAACGGTCTCCTGAAGAAGGAGCGACAGGCCGTTCACGAGCGGATCGGGCAGGTCATGGAGGAGCTGTTCCGTGATCGCCTCCCGGAAATCTATGAGACTCTGGCCTATCATTACAAAGAAGCCGCCTCAATTCACAAAGCGGTGGACTACCTGGTGAAGTCGGGAGAAAAGAGCCTCAAAAGATACGCGGTGGAGGAGTCTCATCAGTATTTTAGAGAGGCTTTTGAGCTGCTCAACAGCAATCGCGAAGCCAATGCTCCGGATAAGGAGGCGCTCATTGGCCTTCTGATCAAGTGGGCCTTCGTCTACTATTACGCTGGAGAATATAGAAAGCTCCAGGAATTGCTCGAAGCGCACAAAAACCTTGCTGAGACCTTGACCGATAAGAGCACCTTGGGAATGTTCTACGCCTGGCTCAGTTGCGCCTTGTGGCACCGGGAAATGGTGCGCGACGCTTACGTATATCTTTCCAAGGCCCTCAGACTTGGCGAAGAAGCCGGGGACCTCCTGCTCATGGGTTACGTCAACACCTGGCTCACCTGGACCTGCATGGAATTAGGACGTCTGGATGAGGCTGCCGTGTTTGCCGAGAAGGCTCAGGCACTGTGTCAATCAGCGGACGTGGACCACTACATTTATTTTAACTCCATGGCCGGTCTGACCTATGTGCACGTCCACAGAGGCGCCAAGCGGAAGGCCTTTGAGGGCGGGAAAACCCTGGTGGACTTTGGCCAGAGACACTCCAATATACGCAGCATGGTCATGGGGCACTGCTTTATGGGTTACAGCCATATGGTGGGCGGTGATATTGCCGCGGCGACCTCCTGTTTTGAGGAAGCAGTTCGAGTATCAGCCGATCCCTGGTATTCCCAGTTCCCCAGTCTGGCGCTGTGCTATGCACACATCGCCCATGGTGAATATCATGGGCTCCAGGAGACTTTGGAACGGATTATTTCCTTCAGTGAAGAGCGCGGCGCCGAGTATTCCGGGACGCCGGGGAAGTTCCTGCTGGGCGCGGTGCAGGTTGCTCACGGCCAGCTTGGCAAGGGGATGAAAGTCATTGAGGAGATTGCAGAATCGTGGCAGCAGTCCGGCAATAAATTGCGCTACACCGTGTCGCAACTGGTCCTCGGTAGAACCTATGCGCTCCTCGCTCAAGGGACCGGGAAAAAGAAACTGTCTATGATCCTCAAGAACGTTGGGTTTCTGGCAACCAAAGCCCCCTTCGCCGACCGGAAGGCGGTGCAACACCTCACTGCCGCCATTGAAACTGCCAGGGAAATGGGGGCAAAAGACCTGCTCGGGCGCACCGCTTTGACCCTGGGGTTGCTCCATAAGGCCAAAGGCCGGCATGACCAGGCCCGGGAATGTCTCACCAAGGCTGTTCTCATGTTCGAGGCATGCGAGGCTGACACCTATTTGCAGCAAGCAAGGGAGGCGTTGGGGAGTTTGAAGTGATTACCGCATATGAAGAGACCCTGGCTGATATAGATTCTCAGATATTCGATCTCAGAAAACTGCTCACGTGGGGCAGGCTTTCCAGCCTGCCGGAACGCTCAGGCAGGCACACCATTTTGACACCATGCTTCTGAAAATCTATTGGAAAGAAGGTTACGTTTGTGATCGTTCAGGAGGTTGGCTGCGTCTTTCTGCCAACCAAAGATTGCCCAAGTCGAGCTCTATCTCCTGGAATGGCTCAGCCCGCACCTTGTCGTTTTGGATAAAAGCCCCCAGCACCATCCATCTGCCGGATTCAAGCCTATAGCCGTCCAATGTCCTGGAGGTGGGATCGATGACCCAAAAATAGGAAACCCCGTGTTGGGCATAGATGGGCATCTTCTTGATCTTGTCTAGTCGAAGCGTGCTGGGTGAAAGGATCTCACACACCCAATCCGGAGCAACAGAAATCCAGTTGGTTTCTTCCGTTTCCGGGAATCGTTCCTGCTTCCAGCCTGCGAGGTCCGGCACCAGGATATTTCCTCCCAGCGCAATTTCCGGTTCAAGGATGATGATCCACCCGCCCGGACCGCCACGTCCAAACTGATATGCCGGACCTATCTCAAACCCCAGAGCGGATGCTGCGCTGGTATGCTTTCTCGATGGTCTGGGAGTGACAATGAGCTCACCATCGACGATCTCTCCGGTCATGTTTTCCGGAATGTCGAAAAGGTCCTCATAGGTTGCTTCTTTTCTCGCCGGGTCTGCCATGCCCGCGTCCTCCTCAAGGTTCAAGTCCGTCTCACTCCTTGTTCAACCTCGATGGTAAGAGTTTACCGAATTTCGCCGGCAATACCAACAGATCACTTCCTTCCTCATTAACTTTTTGACTTGTGTCCCAACGTTCCCAGCGCTATAAATGCGGGCAAGGCAATACCATGGCCTCGAGCACAACTAATTTTAACGTCCCTCACAAGTGTTCGGAATGAGATGAGATCTCTCGGAATTGAAATCCGAGAGACTATTGCGGGTTAAGACGGCGGGGGTTGGTGGGGAGAGGGTGCGTGACGGGTGGTGGGCGGTGCCTTTCGGTGGGATGAGATGGTCGGGCGTGGGTCGAAACCTGGGAACTTGGGTTTCTTTGTGCCGCTTTGCCGAAACAAAAGCAAAAGCGGGAGTGTGCGGCCCGAAAAGCTTTTTCGGCCGGCGGAAGGCTTGCTCGGTTTAAGTCAGATGAAACGTCCTACATTGCTGCTCCTGTAATTATCCTGTGTCGAAGAATTCTTCACGGTAAATGATGCCGATTTTGTGCAGCGTTTGCGCCAACAGCTTTTGCTTCGAGGATCGCTTCACGGCTTCCAGGTGGCGCACAACGGCATGCTCAACGATATTGGCCAGAGTCAAACGAATCAATCCATAGCTCGCATTTCTGCACGAGCGATCGAGCTTGTAGGTGTCATTGATGTAATTGCAGCGCTCGGTGGCGCTACGCTGTTTGTAAATCTGCTTGAAACGTTCACTATCGCGGTGAATAGGCGGATAGAGGCGGAGGTCGAGATCAGATTTGATATAGAGAAGGGGAGCGAGGGAGCTTTCGGGAGCACAGTCATGTTTTTGCGGGCAATCCTCGAGGTGCATGACGTAAACTGACTTGCCGTCCCGATGCGTGTTGCGTTTTGCCGGGCAGGCATAGACATGGACGTGGCGCCTGGTCAGGTACTGGTGGTGGCGCATGCGCATCCCTTGCGGACAAAGGGGGACGCCATCGGCGTCGAGTTTGACCCCCTGTTCATCAAGCAGATGGGGATAGGTTTTCTTGCTGTTTTCGGCGAGCGGGATTACGGGAACGACCTGTTTTTGGTCAAAATAGCGGTAATGTGCCTGGGAGTCATGGTGGCCATCACCGCAAAAGAGGGCAATGCGAAGGTCCAGTTCATGTTCCCGGGCAGCCTTGAGAAAGCGGTCGAAGGCCTTGAGTGAGAGAGTGAAATCGCTCTCATTGCCGCCCGGCATGAGAGTTAAGAGGGGTAGATCGTGGCCATTTTGATGGAGCACCAGGTGATAATAGCGATCGCCGAAGGAATAGCAGTCGCGGTAGGCATCGTAGCACCATTTGGCGGTGGGACTGGTGTAGAGTCGATGATGGTCACATTTATGGATGCCCTGAGCACGGCAGGAGCAGGCGGGTTTGCCGCGCGGTGAGGCGGCGGTCTCCAGGATGGAGCCATCGCCGGAAATGATGAGGTCGTGGAGGTCCTTCACCAGGCCATCTTGGATGGTGGGTATGATCGCCACCCTGATCAGGAGATCTTCCAGGAGCTTTGAGAAATCGTTGGATCGAGGCTCACCCGTTTTGGTCAGAAGCTCGTTGGCGAGCTTTTCCGACTGAGAGTAGCAGGAGTCGCATTGCTCTATGTGGGCGGTCTTCTCGCCTTTGAGATTTCTTTGGTGAAGTCCTCTGAGCAGCCGGCTTTCTCTGACGCGATGCGGACAGGGCTTCTGGTAGGGGCCATCGACGAGGCGCTTGAGAAAATCATAGTAGGTCCCGATCCCCGGGGTGTCATCCCGATCAAAGCCGGTAAGGATGGCGAAAAGCGTAACCGTGCGGGTTTGCTTGACCCATGAGGTGATGCCGGAAATTTTGAGAAGGGTCATGAGGAGAAGGGACCTAAGCATGGCTGTGGAAGGGCGCGGGGGGCTTCGTCTTACCGGGGAATAGAGGCTCTCGAGGAGCTCGCTGGCAGGATCAAGGTTAAGATGGGCCAGGATCATGAGCTCCCTGGCGTAAGTTTCCAGGGTTTTCCAGAATTGACGATCGTC
>JADGQM010000250.1 GCA_017881795.1 Syntrophobacteraceae bacterium | reverse complement strand
CATGGGTGCGTGAGCTCAAGGATTGGGTGCAGATCTTTTACCAGAGCATGATCGGGGCGGGTGTCGTGGTCAAGCTCTTTCAGTAGGCAAGGGTTTCCCACTCAAGTGGTGTGAAAAACCGTAATGAGGGCGATGATTCTAGCTGCCGGGCTGGGGACCCGCCTGCGCCCCTTGACTTTGGTTCGTCCCAAGGTTCTGGTGCCGATCTACGGTACTTCCGTTCTTGATTTTTGGATATGGCGCCTGCACCACGCCGGAATTGAGGCGGTCCTGATCAACGCTTACCACCTCCATGAGCGGCTGGTTGCGGCGGTTCGCGATAAGCACTGGCCGATCCCGGTGCAGGTTCGAGTGGAGCCGGTGCTTTTGGGAACGGGGGGCGGGATCAGTAATGTTTTAGAGTTTTTTGAAGAGAAACCCTTCCTGGTGGTTAACGGGGATATCATTTGTGATGCTCCTCTGGCGGACCTCCGGCATCAGTATTTCGAGTCCGAATCCCCAGCCGGTCTTCTCCTGCACGATTATCCGGAATTCAACAACGTTGCGGTGGCCTCTCATGGAAGGGTCTTAGGCTTTGGCCGGGAAGCCAGAGGAATCACGCTGGCAAGCCCTGATCGAGAATGCCTTGCCTTTGCCGGAATTCATATCATTCACCCAGGGATTTTCGACGGATTCCCTCCCGGTCAGCCCTGTGATATCCTCACCGTCTACAGAAAGATGATTGATGCTGGGCATCCGCCTCAGGCCATGCGGATTCCCGGATTTTTCTGGCGAGAAATCGGGTCTCTTGAGAGTTATCGGAATTCGCATGAGGAGCTCGGCAGGAGGGAAGGGAATCTCATCCCACCGCTGCAGACCGGGAAAGCGGTATGGGTCGATCCGAGGGCTGAGGTTTCTCCCGATTCGCGCCTTACTGGATATGTTTCGGTTGGCAGGGGCAGTCGTGTTATGGAAGGGGTAACATTAGAAAATTCGATCCTCTGGAATGATGTTGAAGTTCGGCCAGGAAGTGAGTTGCGCAACTGTATTGTGGCCGATGGAGTAGTGGTGGCAGGTCGCCACGAAAGCGCAGTTCTTATTGGAGCGCCAGGGTGATGCCTCCACGAACGCTTGATGAAGAGCTCACTGACCTGCTTAGAGAAATGAGCAAAGCGGCAGGCTTTTCTGCGGATCGAGTAAAGGTGAGCATCCTTGCTGGTGACGGTTCACCACGGCAGTTCTTTCGAATCCGGCAAGGAGCCTCTCACGTTATTGCTCTGATCTCTCCTCGGCAGAAGCACCACGGGATCGACGAAAACGATTCCTATTTCCTCATCGGCACTCACCTCCGCCGGCGCAACGTGCCGGTGCCGGGCATCTTCTGGGCCGATCTTGCCCGGGGATGCTTTGTGCTTGAAGATTTGGGCGACTTTCATTTGCAGACCCATCTCAACCGCCGGAGGCTTGACATCCTCGGCGTTTATCAAAGTGCCGTGCGCTTACTGGTGGACATGCAGCAACGAGCGCGGGAGGGTTTTGAAGCAAGCTTCTGTTTTGACACGGTTGCCTATGATTCTGCTTTCGTCTACCAGAGGGAATTGGAATATTTTCGCGAACGCTTCCTCAACGGCTGTCTGGGGCTCGAAATTGGCCCCGATGATCTCCGTCATGATTTCGAAAATATCGCTGAAGCAGCTGGCGCTGCACCTTTTTCGCATGTGATCCATCGAGATTTTCAAAGCCGCAACATCATGATATGTGGGCGCCGGTTGCGGCTCGTAGACTTTCAGGGAATGCGCTTTGGCCCTCCGGCTTATGACCTCGCTTCGCTCTTGATCGATCCCTATGTTGGGATATCTCCGGAAATGGAGAGGAAAGCTTTAGCCCTGTACTGGTCGAAAGCTCGTGCTTATCTGGACAGTTCCTTTAAGCGTTTTCTGGAAGCCTACAGCGTGCTTCGGCTCTGTAGAAATTTGCAGGTATTGGGAGCCTATAGCTATCTCGGACTGATTAAAGGCAAGAGGCACTTCCTACGGTACCTTCCTCGTGCCTGGAAGCAACTCTCTTTTTGGTTAAATAATCATCATGGAGCCAGATGCCCGGACCTCCAGAGGCTGGTGAATCGGATCGAGCGAACCCCGCGTCTGTCAATCCGGATGGATGCCTTCAGGGAAGTTTTTCGTGACAATGCAAGCGTAAGATGATATAGGCGCTTCGTCGCATATATAGAGTCCGATTTGTGAAAGGAGAGCAAAAACATGGCTTCGAAAACTCAAAAGACGGAGAAGATCCGTGCCCGGAAAGCCCGGGCGAACAAAACTAATATTAAGACCAACCTGAAGCGTCTAGTCAGGAATTTGGAGGTTCTGGAGAGAATCTCCGCATCACAGCAGTAGTAGAAAATTAGTTGAAAAAGGCTCGATTGGGTACGAACATTTTGCCGGGGTTGAGTATATTGAGAGGATCGAGCGCTGCCTTGATTCGCCACATTGCGTCGAAACCCTCCGCTCCGATCTCCCATTGCAGGAACGGGGACTTGGTAATACCAATCCCATGTTCACCCGATAAGGTGCCTCCGAGGTCCAGCACAGTCCGAAACAGTTCCTCAACGGCCAGCTCGGATCTCTTCAGCTCATCCTCGTTATTGCGGTCCAGCATGATGTTGGTATGGATGTTGCCATCACCAGCATGACCAAAACAGACGATGGTAAGGTCGTATTTTTCTGCCAGTTGTTGGATGGCACGAATGAGTGCCGGGATTTCAGTACGGGGAACGGTCACGTCTTCATTAATTTTCCCCGGCTTAATCTGTCCGAGCGCGGGTGAAACCGCCCTTCGAGCTTGCCACAGGCGCTCTCGCTCTGCTTCGGTATGGGCAATTTCTACTTGGGAGGCGCCGCATTGACCGCAGATTTCACCGATCTTTTTCACATCGCCATCGAGGAGGCATGCACGACCGTCCACTTCAATAAGGAGAATCGCTTCAGCCTGGGTTGGTAGGCCTATTTGCAGGTAGTTCTCTACAACCTTGATGGTGGCCTGATCCATAATTTCGAGAGTGGATGGGACAAGGCGCTGTTTGATGATAGCCGAAACCGTTTTTGCCGCTCCATCCAGATTCGGGAAAACGGCCATCAAGGTGCGCACGCCTTCCGGTGCGGGGACCAGGCGGAGTATAATCTTGGTGAAGATCCCCAAAGTTCCCTCGGAACCCACGAGAAGCCGGGTAAGATCATATCCCACCACACCCTTCATCGTGCGGGTTCCTGTGGTGACGACGGAACCCGTAGGAAGGACCGCCTCCAGTCCCAGCACATAGTCCCGAGTGACCCCGTATTTGACCGCTCGGGGACCTCCGGCACACATGGCAACATTGCCGCCCAGTGTGCAGAACTGGAGACTGGCCGGATCGGGAGGATAGAAAAGCCCATGACGTAAGACGGCCTGTTGAAATTCTCCGGTTATCACCCCTGGCTCCGACACTGCCAGCATATTATCGGAATCGATCTCCAGTATTCGATTAAGCCGAGTGAGCACCATGACCATCCCGCCGTTCCATGGTACGGCCGCTCCCACCATGCCACTGCCCGCTCCCCGGGGAAAAACCGGAAATCGTCTGCGGTTTGCCAGCTTGATCAGTTCCGCGACCTCATTGACGCTGCCCGGAAAAACAACGACATCGGGCGAAGACCTGAGCTTACTGGCGTCATAACCATAACAGTAGAGTTCTTCCGGGGCAGTGAGGGTGTTTTCTTTCCCCACAATTCGGATGATTTCATGAATAGGTAGCGGATCTCTGTGCATAGGCTCTCAATCTGGTTAAAAGAAAAAGTTCCCGTAAGTCATTCCCTGCACACAAAAGTGAGGAAATGGTTCAGACGAATATTATACCGTGCATCGTGGGTGTCAAAAGGGAAAGTTAGGCGATTTTGGCGAGGCGAACTGAGAAGACCATGTAATTGTCTCACACCGCCCCTTGACCGGATAATTTTGCTCGTGTTATTAATAGCATAACAATTTGTATGGAGCCCAGGGATAGATGGAGGAATTAGTGTCTGAGGAGCAAAGACGCATCCTGATAGTGGATGATGAACAGGGAGCAAGGGAGTCTCTTGAAGTCATCCTGGAGGAACACTACGACGTCGAGGCTGTGGAAGATGGGATGATCGCTTTGGCGCGGATCCAGGAAAAGCCCTTTGATGTGGTTCTCCTGGACGTGAACATGCCGAAAGTGAGCGGCCTCGAGGTGTTGAAACTGATTAAGGATTACAATGATGCCATTGAGGTAATCATGGTGTCTGCCTCAGACCGGGCTCGAGACGCTACGGTCTCACTCAAGTCCGGTGCCTATGACTACATTACCAAGCCTTATGAGCCGGAAGAGATCTTGGAAGCAGTCGAGAAAGTGATCAGAAGGCGGTCTCTGCAGGCGGAGATCCAGCCAACGTACCAAGGAACGGGGCTGGATATCGGGCACATGCAGATCCTCAGTCGGGCTGAGAATATGAGAGCCGTGTTTCGAATTATCGAAAAGGTTGCGGATACTTCCAGCAATGTATTGATTTCCGGAGAGAGCGGGACGGGGAAGGAATTGATCGCCCGCGCGCTTCATGCGCACAGCCCTCGCAATCAGAAGCCTTTTGTGGCCATTAATTGTGCGGCTATTCCTTCCGAGTTGTTGGAGAGCGAGCTCTTCGGGCATGAGAAGGGCGCATTTACCGGCGCCCATGTCCGAAATATTGGTAAGTTTGAGTATGCTCATGGCGGCAGCATTTTTCTAGATGAAATATCGAGCCTCAGACTTGAATTTCAGGCAAAACTGCTGCGGGTGCTTCAGGAGCGAGAGTTTTCTCGAGTGGGTAGCCATCAGACAATCAAAGTGGACGTGCGGGTCATTGCCGCGACCAGCACTCCCCTGGAAACGCTGCTTAAGGAAAAGCAGTTTCGTAATGACCTTTATTTCAGGCTCAATGTTATTCCCATTCGTCTCCCTCCCCTGCGTCACCGCAAGGGAGATCTGCCGCTTTTGGCTAACTTCTTTTTGACGAAGTTTAACCGCGTCTTGAATAAAAGGGTGAAAGGTATCGGTCGCGATGCCATGGAAGTGTTAGAGTCTTATCCATGGCCGGGCAATGTCCGAGAACTGGAAAACCTGATTGAACGATTGGTCGTGTTAGGTTCACCTGACCAGTGGATTCATGAAAATGATCTTCCTTTTGATCTTTTAATCCGGGAGGAAGGTGGGGAATACCCGGATAAGAAAGAAGCCGCAACAGATATCGGCCTTATTAGTGCAAGACAGGAGTTCGAGCGGCAGTATATTTTGCGTGCTCTGCAACGTTGCCGATGGAATCAAACCGATACGGCACGGGTTTTAAAAATCCACCGTAATACTCTCATCCAAAAGATGAAGATACTGGAGCTTCGTTCCCAGACGGATGAATAGCCCTCGTTAAATAAGGAGATCCTGGGTCTGCCGCGTTATTCTCCGTCTGACCCTGCTTATTGTGGTGATCTCCCTCTGCCGATGCATATAAACGTGTGCATAGCCCACATCCGATGATCCATTCAATTTAGTCTACTCAAGTCCGGGGTGCCCAAAAAGGGCCAAAACCGCCCAAATTTGTTCCTCGGTTTTTGGCCTTACAGATTTCCTCCTTTACGACCGTCACGTCTTGGCTCAGGAGGGTTTTCACAGGGGCCAAAAACCGGGGCATGGTCGGGGACCGATTTGGACGCCCTAACTCAAGTCTGTGCAACTCCCTCAAGTCGGCGCCTTGGTGCGGTCCGACGCGATTCAATTATAACCTAATAAAAGTAAATAGTTATTGAGTATAAGTCGGTGGGGCTCATCGCTGGCATGGGGTTTGCTTTATTAACTAAGCGAAACCAGAACTAAGAACGGGGCTTTACTCTCAACAAATATTGACCAACAAGTCAGCAGAAGGGGAAAGAACATGAAGAAAATAATGCTTCAACTTTTTGTGATTGGTGCTCTGATCGCAACCTATGCCTTGCCGGTGTTGGCTAATGGCGGCGGGGGTCCGTAGTCCGACAGGCTTGCTCACGCCAAGAGAGGGAGGAAACGATGAAAAAGATAGCTCTTCAGTTGTTTGTGATTGGTGCTCTGGTCGCAACCTATGCTCTGCCGGTGTTGGCTAATGGCGGCGGGGGTCCGTAGTCCAGCAGGCTTGCTCAGGCCAAGAGGGGGAGAAAAGATGAAAAAGATAGCTCTTCAGTTGTTTGTGATTGGTGCTCTGATCGCGGCCTATGCTCTGCCGGTGTTGGCTAATGGCGGCGGGGGTCCGTAGTCCAGCAGGCTTGCTCAGGCCAAGAGGGGG
>JADGQM010000249.1 GCA_017881795.1 Syntrophobacteraceae bacterium | reverse complement strand
TTTTCAACCGGTTTGTTCCTTTTCCGCGTATGATCAGCCGCATCTGCGACCATCCCTGCCAGCCGGAGTGCAAGCGCCATGAAATAGGGGGCGATATCCGGATCAACGCCCTGGAGCGCGCATGTGTGGACTTTTCCACAAAGCGGTCGGCGGGCGCCACTTTCTCGTCCAGGAAAAGCGCTCGAATTGCGGTTGTCGGTGGCGGACTGAGTGGGCTAACAGCGGCCTTTGACCTGATCACGAAGGGATACCAGGTTGTCCTCTTTGAAGCCGGTAGCCAACTCGCGAGGAGTCTGCGCGAACTGGGCGAAGAGAAGCTGCCGCAGCAATGGATTGACGAAGACCTCGCAGTGCTTGAGAACGTGCTCGTCGAGGTGCGCTTGAACACGCGGGTCGGCGGCCACGCGCAAACAGGACCAAGCCTGAGCGCCGTGATCGAAGAGTTCGATGCTGTGTATCTGGGCTTGGGGCCAGCCAGTGCTGCCTGTTTTGAACAGGAACTGGTGCTCCTGGATGACGGACGGATTGCGATTGAAGCACTCACCTTCGCCACCAGCAACCCCAAGGTGTTTGCCGGCGGCAGCCAGCGCTATGGTTCCGCTACATATTCCCCCATTACCTCGGTCCATGACGGCCGCTATGCCGTACTGTCCATCGAGCGTTTTCTGCAGAAGGCGTCGCTGTCGGCGAACCGTGATCAGCAGGGACCTTTCAAAACGAGGCTTTTCACCAGCATCAAGGGAATCGCACCGGAAGCCACGCTTCCACCGGCCCAGCCGCAGGACGGTTACACTCGGGAAGAGGCGATTGTAGAAGCAAAGCGCTGCCTCCATTGCGAGTGTCTGGAGTGCGTGAAGGTATGCGAGTACCTTGCGCACTATAAATCGTATCCGAAGCGCTACATTCGCGAGCTCTATAACAATTATTGCATCGTCTTAGGCAATCATCTGTCCAACCCGCTGATGAATTCATGCGCCCTGTGCGGACTGTGTGGGGCGGTTTGCCCGGAGAAGCTCGACATGGGCGAAGACTGCCTGGAAACGCGGCGGGCCATGGTGGAGAAGGGCAAGATGCCCCCTTCGGTGCATGCGTTTGCGTTGCGGGACATGGCGTTCAGCACCAGCGAGGCCTTTACGCTTACGCGTCATCAGCCCGGCCACGAGACGAGCGGTCACGTCTTTTTCCCTGGCTGTCAACTGAGCGCATCCTCGCCCGGACAGGTCTTCCAGATTTACGAGCATTTGCAGGAACGTATTGAGGGCGGGGTTGGACTAATCCTGGGCTGCTGCGGCGCACCCGCCGAGTGGGCCGGACGAAAGGAAATATTCGGAGATGCCATCGGACTGGTTCGTGAGCAGTGGAAGGAGTTGGGATCCCCGAAAGTCATTACCGCCTGTTCAAGCTGTTACCGGATGTTCAAGGGGCATGCGCCAACCATGCCGGTCGAATCGTTGTGGACGGTGCTCGACCGGGTTGGGCTGCCGCCCTCGGCCGCCCCGGCAAGCTCTGCCTTGGTTGCCATTCACGATCCCTGCGCCACCAGATACGAAAACGACATTCAGGACGGGGTTCGCCACCTGCTGGGCAAGCTGGGAGTGCAGGTTTCCGAACTGAAAGACAATCGCAGTCTCACGACTTGTTGCGGTTACGGCGGCCATATGGCGTTCGCTAATCCCGAGGTCGCAGACAAGGTCGTCCACCGCCGGATTCACGATAGCGAAGCCGACTACTTGACGTATTGCGCGATGTGCCGAGACAACTTTGCAGCCCGAGGAAAGCGGACGCTCCACCTGCTGGATCTGATCTGCTCAAGCGGCAGCGGCGACCCAGGCGAGCGCAGAGGACCGGGCTATTCGCAGCGTCACGAAAACCGCGCGAAGCTGAAGAACAGAATGCTGAAGGACCTGTGGGGGGAAACCGTGGCTGAAAGAGAGGGATATGAGGCGGTCAAACTGCGTATTTCATCTGATGTGCAGGCGCTCATGGACAAGAGGTTAATCCTCGAAGAGGACCTTCGCGCCGTAATTCATTTTGCGGAAACGAGCAACACGAAGCTTATGGACCGCCAGACCAACCACTTCATGGCCCATCATAAGCCAGCGGCCGTGACTTATTGGGTGGAATATTCGCACGATGATGACGAGTTCGTGATTCATAACGCCTACAGTCACCGTATGGAAATTGTGGAGGAAGCAAAGCCGTGAGCCAGCAAGACAGCGCGCCCGAGGGCGTGGCTCTCCAGTGTCTGAGATGTGACCTTCCGTTGCAGATGGGAAAGGTCAACATCGCCTATCTCGGAAGCATGTTTCCCGTTGATTTGCTTCGGTGTCCCCAATGTGGGCAGGGATTTGTCCCCGAAGACCTGGCCTTGGGTAAGATGGCTGAGGTGGAAAAGATCCTGGAAGACAAGTAGAGAAGTTTATGGCTCGTTGTTCTGGGGTCGTCAGCGTGGGATTATGGCGACAACCGAAATATATGAAGAATTGGCTGCAAGTGGGGCCACCGGTCTTCTTCTGAGACCTGGCGGGCTTGCGTTGACTGAAAGAGCACTCTCTTTTTGTTCGTTCCCCTCGGGCGCACGCATTCTGGATGTGGGATGTGGCGCCGGAGGCACGGTGGAATACCTGATCAGCCATCACCGCCTTCGTGCCGTCGGCGTTGATCCATCTCCGGTTCTACTGGAATACGGCCGCCGGAGAAGCGATCGTTTGCCGCTGGTGCTGGCCACAGGAGAGGACCTGCCTTTTGCGGATTCGGAATGGGATGGGGTTTTTGTAGAATGCAGCCTGTCCGTGGCGAACAGTGCTGACCGAGTACTTGGAGAATGTGCAAGGGTGTTGACGGAGGGAGGGAGGCTCATGCTGAGCGACTTATACATCAGGACCGCCTCCGGCGCCGGTAAGGATTGTTGCCTGCCGTCATCTTCCGGTAATGGGGGAATCATGACCCGAGAGGAATTGACGGTGAAGCTGAAGGCCCACGGCTTGGAGGTAATGTTGTGGGAAGATGAGTCTCGTGCACTGAAGGAATTCGTCGCTCAGCTCATTCTATCCCCTGGCTCGGCGGTATCTCACTTCTGGTGTCCTATTGATCAAGGCAAAGGGTCTGGTGGAGAGCTCACGACAACCTTCGAGCTCATTGCCGGGGCTAAACCCGGATATTTTTTGTGCGTCGCGCAAAAGTTAGTCCTTCACTCGTGAACATCTCGATTTGGATGGAAAATTTATGAGGAGCAACAGCCGTGACCGATGAAATGCTTCGGATGATTCAATTGGCGGGTCAGGGATTCTATTGCAGCCAGGTGCTGCTTGTTATGGGCCTGGAGGCTCAGGGGAAGAGCAATCCGGATCTGATTCGGAGCATGGCCGGGCTGGCCGGGGGGCTGGGGTTCACCGGGGACACGTGTGGCGCCCTCACTGGCGGCGCCTGTTTATTGGGGCTGTACGCTGGCAGGGGAGCTCCCGAGGAGCAGGAAGATGAGAAGCTGAACCTCATGGTTAGTGAGCTGGTGGACTGGTTTTCAGGAGAATATGGCAAAATATACGGCGGTATTCGCTGCGAAATCATTCTGGGAGACGATCCCAGGAACCGTACCGCGCGTTGTCCGAATATGGTGTTCGGGACGTACGAAAAAGTCAAAGCCCTGTTGATTGAATACGGTTTTGACCTCTCCAGTGGAAAATGATGGAAGTTGAGATTGTACTCTCCCAGACTGAGAGCATTTGCCCAGAGTGTTTTGCCAGGATACCGGCCCAGCGAGTTGCTCTGGGCGATCAGGTTATGCTCCGGAAGACGTGCCCGGAACATGGACCTTTCCAGGTGGTCGTCTGGCGCGGAGAGCCATCTTACAAATCCTGGAACAGGCCCAAAATTCCATCCCATCCCCGAGCCCCGCTAACTGCGGTGGCCAGAGGCTGCCCCTGGGACTGCGGCCTTTGCCCCGAGCATCGCCAGCAAACCTGCTGCACCTTGATTGAAGTGACCCAGCATTGCGACTTGCAGTGTCCCGTGTGCTATGCCAACGCTGGCAACGGCTTCAGCGACGATCCGGACTTGGACGATATTCGACGCAGATACGATGCTCTCCTGGCTGCCGGAGGACACTTCAACATTCAGCTCTCAGGGGGCGAGCCAACCCTTCGCAACGATTTACCTGAAATCATAGCGCTTGGACTCTCCATGGGGTTCGACTTTATCCAGATCAATACCAACGGGCTGCGTCTGGCGAGAGAGCCCCACTATGCGGAGAGACTCAAGAGAGTTGGGCTCTCGTGTGTGTTTTTGCAGTTTGATGGTCTGGAGGACGAGATCTATCAAAAATTGAGAGGGCGTCCTCTCTGCAAGGAGAAGGAGCTTGCTGTAAAGCACTGTATGGAAAACGAGTTGGGGGTCATTCTCGTGCCCACGTTGGTTCCCGGAGTCAATACTCACCAGCTCGGGACCATCATCGATTTTGCCATCCAGCGTGTTCCCGGGGTTCGTGGCGTTCATTTCCAGCCAGTGAGTTATTTTGGCCGGCACCCGGGCCCGCCTGAAGACACAGACCGCATCACCATACCCGAGGTCATTCGAGAGCTCGTGGCGCAGACAAGTCGGCAAATCGAGACGGAACACTTCAGGCCATCCGGGGCAGAGAGCTCTTATTGTTCATTTCATGGGAACTTCGTGCTCATGCCAGGCGGCGAGCTAAAGCCATGGACCCGTCACAACCCGGGGACATCCTGTTGCAAACCGGAGCCAGCGGGGGAGGGAGTGATCAAAGCTCGCCATTTTCAAACCCACTTCTGGTCCTGTTGCAAAGAGGACCCGAGCGCTCAAAAACCAGGACCGAGTCTCGGTGGCTGGGATCTTTTTCTTGAACGAGCCCGCACTCACTCCTTCTGCATTTCCGGAATGGCCTTTCAGGATGCCTGGAATCTCGATCTGGACCGTCTCAAAGAGTGTCATCTCCATGTCGTGCATCCCGATGGCAGAATCATTCCCTTCTGTGCTTACAACATTACCGACGCCAAGGGACGTTCCTTCTACCGCAGATGCTCTTCAAATCTGCACTCCTGCGTAGACCGGACGAAACCATTCTCGGAGGGACCGGACCATGAAGCGAACGCCTTTGGAGGGTTGGATTTCTGCCAAAATCGGCAACGGGCCGGATCCGCTCACGAGAGAAATTATCGAAAACTATCAGCTTCAGAGGCTGCGGGAGACCATTGCCTGGGCGAAGGCCAGGAGTCCCTTCTACAGGCGGCATCTTGCCGGCATAAGAGAGAGCGAGCCTACCCATCTTGAAGACCTGAACCACATCCCCTTCACGGATGCGGAGGATATCAGACAGCACCCTCAGCGATTCCTTTGTGTTTCCCAAAGCGAAGTCAACCGCGTGGTGACGCTGCAAACTTCGGGGACAACGGGGGACCCAAAGCGAGTTTACTTCACTCAGGATGACCAGGAGCTCACGGTCGATTTTTTCCACATCGGCATGTCGACCCTCGCAAGCCCCGGCGACCGTGTACTCATCCTGTTGCGCAGTGATCGTCCCGGCAGTGTGGGAGACCTGCTGGTGGCCGGACTCCAGCGCCTCGGGGCCATCGGTATTGGTCATGGACCCGTCCAGGATTACGAGCACGCGCTGGAGGTCATGGTCAGCGAGCGTATCGATGCAGTGGTTGGCGTCCCCGTGCAAGTCCTGGCTCTCGCAAGGCGCAGTAAGGGGGAGGCGCGACCCGGAAATGTGCTGCTCAGCGCTGACTATGCTCCCGAGTCGATCACAGAAGAGCTGCAACGGGTCTGGGGCTGTGAGGTCTACACCCATTACGGGATGACGGAGATGGGATTCGGTGGTGGGGTGGAGTGCGAGGCGAGGATGGGTTATCACATGAGGGAGGCCGATCTGTATTTTGAAATCGTCGATCCGCAAACGGACGCGCCGATTGAAGAAGGCGAGAGCGGAGAAGTGGTTTTCACGACCCTCACCCGGCGCGGGATGCCGCTGATCAGGTATCGCACCGGTGACGTGAGTCGATGGGTCCGGGAAAGGTGCCCTTGCGGGACGGCACTGAAGACCATGGCACGGGTGAAAAACCGTATTGATCGTCATGTCGAACTTGAATCGCGCAAGGTAATCACGATGGCGGACCTGGACGAGGCCCTTTTCCGGATCAGCGATCTCCTCGATTTTTCAGCAGACCTCAGCCGCAGAAATAATCTGGATACCCTGCAAATCACCGCAACCATGCTTGATGGAGACGGTGAGAGCAGTACTGGAGGCATTATTGGAGCGTTGAACGGCATCCCGGTCATACGATCAACCGTGGGCGAGGGAAAACTCGCTCTTTCC
>JADGQM010000054.1 GCA_017881795.1 Syntrophobacteraceae bacterium | reverse complement strand
GTAAAGAGCCTTGGGCTCGTAAGCCTCGGCGATAACCCGCCGCCAGTTGGCCACCACTTGCTCGTAGGGCTGAAGGAATTGGATGTTGGAGTCGCGGTGATCGTCGCAAACGATCCGCCCTGCCTCTTGCAGGCGCTCGTAGAGCGGGGTCTTGGGCAGCGCGTAGAGGATGTTGACAGTTTGGACGGGCGCCTGGGAGGCGCGGATGAAGTCGGCGATGGCTAGTGGGGTTTGCTCCGTGTCGGTGTCGAAACCCATGATGAGGCCCACGGCTACCTCGATCCCGTAGCCGTTGAGCGTGTGGATGGCATCAAGGATCGGCTTTTGGAGGTTGACGGTTTTCTTGATGGCGCGCAGGGTGCCGGCGTCGGGGGTTTCGACGCCGCAAAACACGTTGAAGAAAAAGGCGTCCCTCATCTGCGCCAGGATATCCGGGTACTCCGCCAGGCGCAGGGTCGCTTCACAGGACAGGCGCACCTGGCCGTCCCATTTATCCTGCCAGGCAACCAGGTGTTCGAGCAATTCGCGGGTGGCCTGGGGGTCGCCAATGAAATTGTCGTCCACGAAATAAATCGAGGGCGTGCCGGCGGCAGCTAAGAGGTCCAGTTCGCGGATGATTTGCGCCGGGTTCTTATGGCGGGGGCGGCGCCCGTAGAGGACGGGGATGTCGCAGTAGTCGCAGGTATGGGGGCAACCACTGGAGAACTGCACCGTGCACAGGAGATAGTTGCGGACGTTGATCAGGTGATAGGCGGGCATCGGCCACTCTGTCATCGGCAGGCGTTCAACGGTGCGGAGGATGATCTGTCGCGGGAAGCGATCGGGGCCGCGGTCGATGAGTGCGAACAGTCGGCGTGTGGCGTCACCCACTTCCCCGCAGTGGATGATGTCGGCTTCGGGATACCATTCCGGTGCGGAGGAGGCCGACGGGCCGCCCAGCACGACAGATCTGCCGGCCCGGTGCGCACGGACGATGACGTCCTGAATTTGTTCCCGCTGGATGTGCATGCCGGTGGTGAACACGACGTCGGCCCAGCGCAGGTCGTCCTCCGTGGCGGGCCTGACGTTCTCGTCGATGAACCTGATTTCCCAGCGGGCCGGTGCCAGCGCGGCGATGAGCAGGATGCCCTGCGGAGGCATGAACGCCTTGACCGAGCCCATCAGTGGGAAAGCGTAGTTGAATGTGGCAAACGACCAGGCGTACTCCGGAAAGAGGCACAGGATCCGGCGCGCATGCCGCGGCGTGAACTGAAAAGTGGGATCCGGCGGCGTCATCTCACTTTGATTGTTGCGGAGCCGTTTCATCTCTCACCGCCTACACCCAATGTTGTTGAATTAACCATTCAGGGATTGGATTTGCCAAACCAGGACAATCTGTACCTTACGCCGTAAGAATTCCTCAATCCCTCAATCCCTTAATTCAGCAGTATTGCCGCCTGCACCCGTGGGTTAGCGGGGATTCAAATAGTTGGCCAGAGCCATCACCGGAAACACCTTGGGATACACCGGGTATTCCACGTATAAGATCCCGGGATGTCCGGTCCCGACCACCGAGCCGTCTCGCCAGGATTCCGACTCGCTCCGGGTTTCCAGGAGGTAATTCACGGCCTTGGAGACGGCATCGGCATCTCGAAGCCCCATTTCACAGAGAAACTCGAGCACCCAGGCAGTTTGGGTCGGGGTGCTTGTCCCCCGGCCCCGATGGCCGTCATCGCGGTAGGACAGCGTCGATTCGCCAAAGCCGCCATCGGGATTCTGAAAGCTCATCAGCGTCCTGGCGGCCTTGAGGAGATAGGGCGATTGAGGCGATTCCCCCGCCCGCAAAAGCCCGGTTCCGGCCTGGGTGGTGCCATAGAGGGTGTTGATGCCCCACCGGCCTTCCCAGAGGCCCGTGGCGGGATCCTGGGTCCTGCGCAAAAAGTGGACGGCCCGCCTGACTGATCGGGAGTGCTCCGCGGTCAATCCGTAGGCGCCGAGCCCTGCGAGCACATGGCCCGTGTTATCGGCGGAACTGTCATCAAACAACTCCACCGAATCGGTGAGGCCCTGGGTGAACCGCTTCACCATCCAGCTCCCGACGTTGTCCTGGTCAAAGGCTCCCCAGCCGCCGTCGGAGTTTTGCCGTTTCAAAAGCCATTGGAGTCCCCGCTTGCGGGATTCCGTTGCTCCCGTTCTGCGAGTGAATGGCGCCATCTTCTCCAGGAACACCAACGCCCTCGACGTGTCATCGACATCCGGGTATTGGTCGAAGTCCCTCCCGTAGGGAAAGCCTCCTTCGGCCGTCTGCGTTTCATAGAGATTCGCGGCGGCAAGAACCAGAGGATCGCTCGTTTCCCCGGCCTGCACCAGCGCCTGCGCCGCCAGGATGGTATCCCAGACGCCACCGTCCATCAGGCAACCGCGGTAGTTCCCCTTGCCATTGTCGAAATAGAGCGGATCCACGAACCCGAGTCCCCGCTGGATCGCTTCCGGAATGGCGGGAAAACGCCCGGGATGCTTCCGGTAAAAATGGTCCAGTACCGCGACGCTTAACAGGGTCGAGACCGTGTATCCGCCCCAGCTTCCATGTTGCCGCTGCTGCCGGAGGATTTTCCTGACCATGAACCCGTCGTACCAGGCGGAGGGTTCGGTTTCTTTCCCGCTTGCGTGCCAGGCCTGCCCGGCATAGAGCTCGTTCAAGTCAAACTCCGGCCCGAAGGTCCCGCGGATCTTGCGTGACACGCGATTGTGGCGCAGGTAGGCCATGGGGGTCAGATGGGGGATGACCCATTGGGAGAATTGCCGGTAGTTGAGCGGCAGCGCCTCCAGGAAAATCAGGTAGGGGATTGGGCTGATCTCCTCCCAGCCACGTAATCCGAAAAGCGCCAGGAAGGTCTTGGTGAACTGATTGGTGGCATCGATGCCGCCGGCCGCGAGGATGAATCTTCTGGCGGCATCCATTGCCGGTTGCACGTTGGCGGTCGAAATGGAGGCCCTGAAGAACTTGAGCGCGGCATAGTTGAGTACGGTCGCATTGATGTCGCCGGAAGGCAGCACCGGATCCCTGGCCTGCCTCCAGGAACCGTCAATCAATTGGGTTTCCAGAAGGATCCCGGCCAGCCGGTTTAAGTCCAACCGGGATGAGAATCCCCGGAATCGGAGCCACTCCAGGAATAGCGCATAGAGCGAAATATAATGGGACCCCAGGTGGGCGGGAAAACTCCACCAGCCTTGCCCGTCCTGTTGCTCCAACAGGGCTTTCACCGACTTCTTCAGAATCGGTCGTACCTTCTGCTTCGTTAAGCACATAGAAATTGACTTTCCCAAAAGATCCATTTCGGCGCCCACCCGCCGCGCGCCGGGAGTTTTGCCCACGGATGCGAACTCGCTTATTGAGGGTTTTTTGTTGCATCCATTGTGGATGCTGTCAAGGACATTTACGCGCCGATCTCTTGGTAAGCATCCATCATCAGCGCGATTGATCACCCCCAGTGATGAAACAGGTTGTGATTTTACGGTAAGTGATGACAAAAATCATCAGGGTGTGTCACGGTATCGCGGGGAATGATGGGCAGTCGGGTGCAAATTGGTCTTCGAGCGCAGTGTCTTGCTTGCGGAGGGCTCGAAAGAACGGGTTTGCCCGGACCCCGGATCGGAGTCCGGGGGAGGCTTGGGGGCAAAATGCTACCGCAGCGTCCGGCTCTTTCTTGCAGCGGCGCTTGACGAAAATCATGTGAGATAGCTTGCCATGCCCTCCATGGCCTTCACAATATCATCCATCGCCTGGTGCATTCCTTCACTGTAGGGTGCGCTCTTTGATATTTCATTCGCCTCGATTTTGGCGTGCACCTCAGACTTGAGTCTTCCCAGTCTTTGAGTATCTTTTTCAAGTTGGACGCGGTGTTCTCCTTTAATGCCTTCGATGAGTCCGGAATTAATCCTTTGCATGAGATCATCGGCCTCGGCCAGTAACTGTTCGATAGTCTTGGATTCAACCTTTGACATGATCTTTCCTTTCCGATTGAATTTCGACGCAATCAGCAGCGATACAGAAGACCGTCCGCTGATCCGCCTTTCGCCTTTTGGAAGGATTGTTTGAGATGATCGACAGCCGCTTCGATCCCCGACTACAAGTCCTTCCAGCTCTCACCAATTGAAGAAGTCAAGTCGCCAGCCATTTTCCCGCAGCCTGCTGTTTTTGCAGCAACCCAGGCGTTCATCTTTCGCAGATCTTCCGGGGCCAGCGGTCGGGACCGAGGTTCATTCATCGGTTTCGTCCCTTTTGACCAGCATGATAGAACAGGGCATCTTGCGTATCAACTCCTCATTGGCGCGGCCAAATAGAAAGTGCTCCATATACCCTTCCTCATGGGCCAACATGATGAGTAAGTCGATATCTTCTTCATTGACCAGTTGTAAGATCTCATCAACGGGTTCTCCCTCTCGCATGACTGATTTGACAGCGAGACCTTGTGCTTCTTCAGCTTTAACGATGTGATCAATGTCCTTCCTGAATCTTTGCTGCAATCTGTCGTATTCCCTCTGCAAAGAAGGAACCCCAACATTCCAACCCGCCAGCCTGAAAGGATTATGCTTGACATGAACAACAAAGAGCTTTGCTCCGTATTTTTGAGCAAGCGAGGCACCAACGTGGGCTGCTTTTTGACAGCCTTTCGTTGATCTGCTCACGACCAGAATCCGTTTGACATTTTCCATGGGCTGTCTCCTTTGTGATGCGAGGCACCTCTCATGAGTATACACATCCGCTACGGAGCATTTCCTTTCGCACGTTTTCCCAGGCTCCGAGTCGGTCCTTGGTTCTCCTTGATTATGATCCCATGCTTGATTTCCAGACCTACCCTATGGCCACCTCATAAAAGTGCGGTGTCGGGTTGCCGTCAAATAGCGGTCTGACCCGCTCACCGGCCTTGTCATGGGCAGGACTGCTATGCATTGCGTTGAAAGCATCTTGATTTTCAAACTCGACAATAGCCGCGTAGTTGCCCTCCTTCAATGGTTTTAAGAGCCTTCTCCTAATGAAACCCTTAGACGCGGAGAATTGTTCGTTCGTGAAGGCAAACCACTCTCGAAACTCGGCGTCTTTGCCTGCTTTTATGGGTGGGAAAGAGATTACGACTACAAACATGGTATCACCTCCAATCAGTTTAGCGTCAAATATACCATGGTTTGCTTCTGTGTCATACTCCAAACAGTCGGAATTCTGCCAATCACCTCCCTTCCTATCCCATTCGAGAAGAACAACTTCGAGCATCGTGCAACCAAGCCCAAAGGAGAAGATGGAAACGATGGAGACATGATAAATCTCCATCACAGCAGAGGTTTCAACATATAGATCAAGTCGCTCTCTCTTGTCGGGTAAGGGCTCATGATACTTTGCCAATATAGTTCTTCAACGGTGGTACTGCTGAGCATGGCATGTTTCAGCGTATTGATCAGGCCGGAAGCATTATCTGACAGGATATGAGCCCCAAGCATCCGGTTGTTGGCTCCCACCAGTATCTTGTAGGCCGCGTGCTTCAGCCCGACGCGTCTGTAGGTCGGCCACTGCAGGTCTTTTGCAAAGGCCTTCCGATAGGGTGTGTTTTGCTGGAGCAAAGCCGCTTCGGTTTTCCCCAGCATGCCATATTGAGGATAGGTGAAGAGCATGCTCGGAACCGCTTCATAATTGATCGTGGCGCTTTTGGTATGGTTGAGCTCCGCCAGGATGTTTCTCGCCGCCACATGTCCCTCATAATCGGCAACCCGCGCAAGCTGAATGGTCGCGGCACAGTCGCCGACTGCGAAAACATTGGGGTTGGAAGTGCACATCCTCTCATCCACGGTGATTCCCCGCGCGGAGTAGGTTATCTCTCCTGCTCTCAGATCGAGTTCTTCGATGTTTGGAGACCTTCCCGCACCGTGAACCACCAAGTCAGCCGGCAAGGATTCTCCCTTCCCGGTCAAAACCATGAATCCTGATGGTCTCCTGTCGATGGATGCGATTTGAACGTTGGTATGAACTTCAATGCCCTCCTCCCTCGAAGCCTCTACGAGTAAATCAACCATCTCCGCATCGAACGGGCCCAAAGGCCTGTCACTGACTTCGAAAATCCTGGCGCGAATGTTTTCCGGTCCCAGTCTGGCTGCGAAATGTGCAAACTCGAAGGAGATGAATCCCCCTCCAACAAAAAGGATGCTTTCGGGAAGTTCTTCAAGTTCAAGGAACTCATCGCTGGTGATGAGGTTCTCGCTGCCTCTGATGGGCAAAGACATAGGCATTGCGCCCGTGGCCAGGATGTAATACCTGGCTGTTATGGATTTACCGCCGACTTCCATGGTATTGCGCGACAGAAAGCTCGCTCTTCCCGGCATAAAACGGATGCCCGCATCCCTGAATGCTTCGATGGTGTTTTCGGGGACGTGGGAGGTGAAATGATTTTTTTGCGCACGGATTTCGGACCATTTTGCCGAAGCCGGGTCCACGATCCCTTTTCCCTTTAAGTGCCTGGATTTGGCAACGGTTTCAGCGGCTTCATAAAACCACTTCTTCGGCTGGCAGCCGCGAAGCGCACAAGTTCCTCCTGGACGATCGCTCTTCTCGCTCACAGCCACTTTTAGGCCGGCATCATTCAGATCGAATGCAGCCGTTTGGCCGCCTGTTCCAGATCCAACCACCAGGACGTCAAATTCATCCATGACTTCTCCGTAAAATCGACATGCAAATTAGGACCATCGGCTAGCTGAACGAAGATAACATGCAAATTCCTTTGCGATTTCCAAGAATTAGGATGCTCGTTGAGCGGCGGCCAGCCGAAGAGGATCGCTGCTGGGTGCGAATTCACCGATGGCAAGATTTCTGAAAAGCCGATAGTATATCGCTATTCGTAGTAATGACTGCCGGATGTGGTGTCAATAGGGTGTTTCAGGTATTCGGCAACCTTTCACCCCCTCCTTCATTTTTTGATTGAAAGGAACTCCCTGGCATTGTAGTGTTACACGTGACATGGAAGAGATGCAACGCTTATGTTGCATGCAACACTTTTACGATTCAAGTCGGCCCCCTTGGGGGATCCTCGCTCCTTCCATAACTATCTATAGACATTATATAAAAAAAGAAAGCGACGGTTCTCGATCCCCCAAGCATAGAATTTGCCTTGACAACAGGCAGGGTAGTTCGTAATTCGTAACTTGGAGGCATGAATTATTTGAGTGCCGGTGTATTGATCCGGCATGATAAGGGAGGGATGTAGCATCAAACTCGAAAAGGCCGAGACGAAGCTCAAAGGAAAGGAGGGATCGAGTTAGATCGGTCTTACGTTGAACGACTGAAACTGGCCACCACAATCATTTTACCGGTTCTCCAAAACACCAGAAAGGATGCTAGATGAAAAAAGCCGTTTTTCCTGTAGTTCTGTTTTTCTTTATGGCCATGGTGATGGTCTTGGGAAGCGTTTCCGTGGAAGCGAAGTGCGGGCCCAAAGAGGACAACTGGATTTTCTTTGTCGATCAGTCGGGCTCCATGTACATGACCTACTGGAAGGTCAGCGGAACAGATTCGAAGGCAATCAAGAAAAAAGGTGGGGACACTGCCAAGGTGGCAAAAGAAGTTGTCGCCAAGCAGATCCTTATGGACATGAATGCCGTAATCCCCGAGCTCAACTATAAGGGCGCCCTCGATCTTTTTGCTCCCTTCGAGGAGTTACTAACCCCTACCATGTACAACCGGCCTTCTTTTGCCGCCGCTATCAAAATGATCAAGGACAGCCAGGTCATCGTCGGCCGTGAGACCCCCATGACTAAAGGCTTGATTGAGCTGGAGCAGAGCGGGATACTTGCCGGGCTGACCGGAAAAACAACGGTCATTATGTTCAGCGACGGCATGGCGAATGTGGGTGCGGATCCGGTCATGGAAGCGAAGCAAATCCTCGAAAAACATCCGAATGTGGTCGTCCATGTCGTTTCTTTTGCCCAACCCGGCGTGAAGGATATGAGCATCGCGGGTAAGGGCATGGATACCGCTGGGGAACAAAAGGGAGCGGACATTAATCGGCAGATTGCCCAGTTGGGCAAGGGCATGCTGGTGGATGCTGCGGAACTTTACAGGAACCCGGCAGCCATCCAGAGATTCGTGATGGATGTGTTCTGCCTCGAGGAGAGGGTCGTCGAGCAGAAGGTCGTCGAGAGGATCGTCCTGAGAGGCATCCAGTTCGATTTTGACAAGTCCAACATCAAGCCCGAATTTCAGCCCATCCTGGATGAAGCGGTGTCCACGCTGAAAGCCAAGCCGGATGTCAAGGTGGTGATCGCCGGATACACCGACTCCATTGGAACGGCCCAGTACAACATGGTTCTTTCCAATCAGCGCGCCAAGGCCGTGTATACCTACTTTGTATCGAAAGGTATTGCCGCCAGCCGGCTGCAGACCGTCGGTAACGGCATGAACGATCCGGTAGCAAGCAATGCAACCGCAGACGGGCGAGCCATGAACCGGCGGGTTGAGCTTCAGATTGTGCAATGATACGGTGTGACTGATCCTTTTGGGTCACGGGCTTCGAGCCGGTGACCCGAAGGGCAACAGTTTGGGTACAATCTCGAATATCTGATAAATGTTCACCGCAGGGATCGCGGGGAACGCAGGAAAGTTGTTCTGCGCTCACGGTGTGCTCTGCGGTGCATCATTTTATAGAGCCAATGGAAAGGCGGGTTTGCCGTGAAAAACATAAAGATCCTGTGGGTTGGGTTGCTCGTTGTGGGATTTTTGGGGTGTGTCTGCTCCGTAGCGCAAGCCATGGATGAGGCGCAAGTTGAACGGAGCTTTGTGCAGTTCCAGAAGGACTGGATCAAGAAGTTGAATACCGAAGGCAAGTACGGCGAGAAGGGGATGCGGGTCGAGAAGTCCCCCATTGACGGCTCATTCACAGCCAAGTACGATGAAGTCAGGGAAGCGCCCGGATCCCACATCAAAAAGACCGGTCAGGCGGCTACTCCATACGTCGGCACGATGCATTATGAAATATATGGCTGTACCGCTGCGGGAAAAACTGCGGAAGAGGCCAGGCGAGGGCCTTTTAACTGTGCCTTGCAGACCGATACCAGTGAGATCTTTCGTTTCAACGGGACCAAATGGCTCTATTGATCTGATCGCTTCAGCAACGTTTGAGTCCCCACCCGTCCCCATCTTTCTCAGCGCTCTGTCCCGGCAGCCTCGTGAGTTATTCGGGGTTGGCGACTCGATATGATCGGAAACTCGACCCGGATCAACCCGGGATGCCCCGACTTTTTCTCAACCATGATCACCCGCTGGTGATACGCATCGAGTGAGCGCCGATGCCCGATGCTGATCACCGTCGTTTGCCCCAAGGCGTCAGCGAGCCTGCGATAGAGCATCCCTTCCTGGTCCTCCTCCAGCGCCGACGTGGCCTCGTCGAGGAACAGCCAGTCCGGTTTGTTGAGGAGGGCTCGGGCGATCGCCACGCGTTGCTGTTCGCCAGGCGAGAGCACATGCGTCCAGCGCGCTTCCTCGTCCAGGCGTTCCCCCAGCGCGGACAGGTCGACCGCCACCAGCGCCGCGTGCACCTCGGCGTCACCATCCGACGGTGGGTGGGCCGGAAACCACAGCGCCTCGCGCAAGGTGCCGATCGGCATATAGGGCCGCTGCGGTAGGAACAACGTCGAAACACCCGCAGGCAGGCGGATGCGCCCGGCCGCGAACGGCCACAGCCCTGCGAGCACGCGGAAGAGCGTGCTCTTGCCGCACCCTGACGGTCCCTTCAGCAGCACGCCTTCGTGCGGTTTCAGACTCAGCGTCACGGGCGCGAGCAGTGGCGTCCCCGTGGGCAAAGCTACGGATACATTCTTTAATTCGATCGTGTCGCGAGCGGTCGTCTCAATGCACGCGCCCACGACTTTCGCGTTAGCCTCGCGCTTGATCTCGCCGCCAAATTCGGTCAATCGGTCCACCGCCGCCCGCCAGTTAGCGAAGACAGGGTAGTTACTGATGAACCAGGACAGTGCTTCGTTCACCTGCCAGAAGGCGTTTGAGATCTGCATCAGGACGCCGAACTGGATCGCGCCCGCGAAGTAGCGCGGTGAGGCGACCAGCACCGGAAAGAGAGCGGCAAACTGGCCGAAGAATAACTGGAACGTCTGGTACTGGATGTTGCGCAGGATGAGGCGCTTGAAGTTGTCGTAGAGTGCCCCGAAACGGCCGAGCGCGATGCCTCGTTCTTGCGCCTCGCCACCATAGAGCGCAATGCTTTCGGCCTCCTCGCGCAGACGCATCAGACTGAAGCGGAAGTCGGCTTCGACGGTCTGCTGCCGATTGGTGAGGCGGATCAGCGGGCGCCCGACCAGGTGGGCGAGCACCGACCCGCCGCCCGAGTAGAGGACGGCCACCCAAAACATGTAGCCGGGGATCGTGATTTCAAAGCCGGCGATCGACACCGTGATGCTGCCTGACAACTGCCAGAGGATCGTGGCGAAGGAGGCCAGCGTCACCAGTGAGCTCAGCAGGCCGAACGCTAAAGACACGGTTAGCTCGGTGAAAATACGGGCGTCCTCGGAGATCCGCTGGTCGGGGTTGTCGGTCTTCCCGGAGAAGCGCAACCGATAGAAGACTCGGTCGGCGAGCCAGTGGCTGAGGTATTGATCCGTCAGCCAACGCCGCCAGCGAAGCTGGAGCATCTGGTTCAGGAAAGAGCGCGGCAACACGACCGCCAGGTAGAGCATGATCAGCAGGAGGATGATGCCGAAGGCGCGGTAGAAGCCAGCCCCATCGAGCTTCTGAAGGGCGGTAAAGAGGGTGCCGTTAGCGGTGTTCAGCAACACGCTGATGTACACCGCACCGAGGGTGAGACCGACGTTTGCACCCAGGAGCGCCCACGCCGACCAACGCTCCTCGCTCACCCAGTAATTTTTCACTAGAGCCCAGACATCGTGCCCCAGCAACCCCAGCTTCGTCATCCAGACACCCTCCCGCAACAAGCGCGAACTCCAGATTTATAGAAAGCCCACTTCTCACCAGGCACTCTTCGCCAGCGATGTGCAAAAATGTCATTAAAGGCTCACTCCTTCAGGCCGAACTGGGTCCGGTAAAGGGAAGCAAAGCCCCCCCCCGCATGGACCAATTCCGCAAAGTTCCCTCTTTCGACAATTTCTCCTGAGCGCAGGACCAGAATCATGTCGGCCTCTCTGACGGTGGAGAGTCGGTGAGCAATAATGAAAGTGGTGCGACCCACCATCAGTTGGTTCAAACCTTCCATGATGGCCGCTTCGGTTTCGGCATCGACGGAGGATGTCGGTTCATCCAGGATGAGTATGGGTGCATTCCGCAGGATTGCGCGGGCGATCGTGATTCTCTGTCTTTGGCCTTCCGACAGGGTCGCCCCCTGTTCGCCCACCAGCGTATCGTAGCCCTTGGGCAGCCTTGAGATGTAGTCGTGGATTCGTGCGAGGCGCGCAGCGGCAATGATCTCTGCTTCCGTCGCCTCGGGGCGGCCATAGGCGATGTTTTCCCTTATGCTGATGGGAAAAACAAGGGGGGGTTGGAGCACCATCGAGATCTGCCTCCTCAGCGACTTGAGCTGATATTCGCGCACATCGATCCCGTCGATGAGAACCCTGCCCTCGCAAGCATCATAGAAACGGGGGAAGAGGCTCACAAGAGTCGATTTTCCCACACCGGTGGGACCTACGATAGCAACCTTCAGGCCTGGACGAATTTCGACGGAGAGGTTTTTCAGAACGGGTTGACCCGCGACATATTGGAAGGAGACTTCGTCCAGAGTGATCTCCCCCTTTGCCCCGGTGTCGGGAAACACACGATTGCCGTCCTTCATGTCCCGCTCGACATCAAGAATCTCGGAGACACGCTGAAAGCCAACCTTTGCCCCCTGAATGACGCCCCAGGTCTGGCTGATCGTGTAGATTGGGCCATAGAGGGAAGCGAGGTAAGTCGTGAAGATCACGATATCCCCAATACTGAGGGCGCCGGCAAGAACATGCCGGGCGCCAATCCACACGACGAACGCCGTGCCCAGTGACATCACCACATTGATCACTCCGGAATAAAAATTCTGCAGCGTATACAGACGTAAGCTGGCGTCCATGCTGCCAACACTCGCTTTCATGAACTTCCGGTGCTCGTCTTCCTCTTTGGTGAAGGCTTGAATAATCCGCATCGAAGACATAGCCCTTTGGACCACCGAATAAACATCGCTTTCCTGCTCCCGGAAATCAGTTGCCGCTGAAGTGATGCTCTTGCTGAGAAGAGTAATCATAATCGCCAGGACCGGACATATACTCAAGGCCATCAAAGTCAACTGCCAGTCGAGCCTTATCATCACGAAAAACATCCCGCCGAGCAGAGTGACAGCGGTTGCAATGGGAAAAACACCATTCATGGTGAGGGCCTGAATGGAATAGGTGTCAGTTGTTACCCGGTAGAGAAGATCTCCTACCTGTCTCCTGCTGTGGAATGCCAGGGAGAGACGTTGGAGGTGGCCGTAGAGGTCACTCCGAAGGTCATTGACCATGCGTTGCCCGATCTTGATCGTAGTGTAGTTGTTCAGCATGGTCAACCCGCCCAAGAAGAGATAGATCAATATCAGGCTTACGCAGGAAATGAGCAGAATGGTCTCCTTCGGGAAGGGTTTCAGAAAGGCCCAGGGGACCGGCTTTCCACTCAACACATTATCGATAACAACCTTGAACGGCCAAGGCTTCAGGATCTCGAACATACTGATCAGAAAAACCTGCCCCAGAGCTATTATGAAAGGGAAGCGGTAGGGCCAGAGATATTTGAGGACCTTTCTTCTCATGGCAGCAAATCACCTTTCAGGGAGTGTGATCAGTGAACAAAAAGACTTCGATTTCCTTCAACCCCGTCAAGAATGGCAGAAACTGCGTACTGCAAAGCGATTTTGGCGCCCTCCTCCGGCGTCGATGCGAACCATTTTCCGGTGCTAGACTCTCCCTTCCCCTTTATTTTTGTGACGGTTGCCCCATCTTTCCCATAGAACTCCGTCAAAAGATCGATATCGAAGCCATACCTCTGATTCTCGACCGAAGCTTCGACGCGCGTGAATTGGGGTATCACCACATAATCATACGCAGGCAGCTCCGGGTTGACGGGATCTCTGGGAGCGAGCATCGCCATAGCCTCGGCTTCGCTCGTCACCGGCCAGACTCTAACCGAAGCGAATTCGATTCCAAAAGCGGCCCTCAGTTCTCGCAAAGCCTCCTCGCCGAGCGGGTGCCGTATTTGATTTCCCTCATAAGTGCTCACATACACGAAGCTCTGGAACTCTTCAGGGATCAGCAGAAGAACTGTCACTGGAACTTGCGGTCTTCCATACTGGGAATAGTCCACCGGAGCCACCGCACTCTCTGCAACACTGGAAATGCCTAAAAGAATCAAAGAAACAAAAAAGAAGGACAAAGTTACTATCGTTTTCATGGTCGCTCTCCTCGTTCAGGTTTTTGCAGTGCCCTTGCAGCCTCTTGCCAAAGCCCTCGGATGCCATTGATGCAAGCCTAATGAGCCATGCAACATCAGCTTTGAGCAAATTCTATACCTGGGTGATGGAGAGGCGGTTCATTTCAACTTTAGCTAATAAATATATATACTTATTGCAGGGTGAGACCCATCGAAGGCTGTGGCTTTGAGGAGAAGAAGTGTTGCATACAACAGAAATGTTGCATTGGTCCCCTGTCACATGCAACATCTCCATCTCAGGAGGTTGCTATAGAAGCCTACAGCTATTGGATTTTCTTGAAAGACAATGTTTTGGAGGCTGGAAGGGTGTTGTGAATGGTATCATTGCTTTGCCGTCTCCTCCACCGGATAGCCTCTGCCCTCCCAAGCCGCTAATCCCCCCTCCAGAATCCTTACATTCTTGTAACCACGCAGAAGCAGTTTATTGGCAACCTCAAGATCATAGGGTTTACTGATCGTTGCACCGTACACGACGATCTTCTTTTCCTTGTCTTCTTCGGCGAAGGTCATCAGGTAAACCATGTCGAAGAGCCCCAGGGGGATGTTGACAGCTCCCCCGATATGGCGTTGTTGATAAAAGTTGGTGGGCATGGCATCTAAAATGAGCGTTTCACCGTGCTGAATCTCTTCCATGGCAGCAGAAGGACTGACCACAGGAATGGAGCTTCTGTCAGGAAATTCAGGGAAAAGAGGTATCCCGTTGGGATTGGTGGTGTTGAAAATCGCCGCAAGAACAATACTGATTACGATGACCAGAAAAAAATCAACCCAGGACCTCCGGGAGGCTTTGTAGGCTTTGCGGGCTTGCATCTCAAGGCGCTCGTCATCCCGGAGAAGCCAGCGCCTCATCTCCTTCACGAACACTTTAGAGATGTCGGGAAAGTCCCTCAAGATACGGTCAAACTTATCTTTTGAGAGGATCATCAAGTGAGTCTCTTCCAGGACCTCTACATCGGCGGACATCGGTTCGCCCGCGAGGAGCGCCATTTCGCCAAAAGTATCACCTGGCCCCTGGATGGAAAGGTCAATCTCCATTCCTTTTTCATTTCTTCCAAAGATCCTCACTCTGCCTGAACGGATGATGTAGAGGCTATCTCCAGGATCGCCCTCTCTACTGATGATAGTATGTGGTGGCACGACCCGATCTTGAACCGCCCGGGTGATTGCATTCAGTGCTTCCTTCGGCAAGTCCCGGAAGACTGGGCTTCTCATCAGGATGCTCACTTTGTCATCGTTCTCGGTCATTGCCCTCTACTGCTTTTTGTGGTTTTCTCTCAGATCTTTTAGCAACCCGTATTTGAGCAAATTCTATACCCGACGGATTGAGAAGCGTCGAGTTTTTCTTTTGGGCAATGTGTAGAGACACTTAGGGAAGGATGAGACCCGTCGCTGGTCGTCGACTTGAGGTGAAATAGCGTTGCATGTGACACAGAAAATATGCAACGCTTCCGTTGCATGCAACATGACTGTTCTTGCCCGCTATTGACCAGCATGCTGCCCATTCACCCTTAACTATACGTTATCCCGTCACAATATGGAATAATTGAGATCCCTTATCTTCTCGGCACAAATCTTGATAATTGTAAACTGCGACGGATATCATCCCGCACATTTTTCATCTGTTCACCACGTGCCTGATAGGTGAACGGCGGCGGTTGAGGTTTCTAAAGAAGAAGCGAGTACTGCCGCGGTTCCTCTGGGAATAGCAGAGCCTCTTATTAAGAACGCATGTAATAGGACTTTTTAAACTGGGAGAACAGTCGATCCTAAGCGAGACTCAGAGAGGTTACGAAAGGAGAAGGGTATGGAGAATCGAGGCAGAGCCGAATTCCAAACAGTTACTCTGGAAGATCACCTGTCATTGGACGAGATAAAAATAAAGATGCAAACAAGGCCAGGCTTTTTAACGATGCAAAAATGGCTTGTAATCTATAACGTCATTGTACACCCAAGACCCTTATCGCAAATCGCTATGCATACGGGTCTGTCTGAAGCAACGGTTTATCGAATCGTTTCTGATTACAACAGGCTTGGACCTGAGACTTTCGACATTAACCGAACCAAACCTTGTAATGTGGTTTCCTGATGAGCCTCTGGTCCGTATATTTCATGAAATGAGCGCTGGTAATCCGGCAGAAAGGCAACATCATGCAAAAGACTTTCGAACACAAAGATATCGAACAGATACTGGCTGAGGCCGATGATCTCCTCAAGCAAATTGATCCCGAGGTCATCGAATATATGGAAGCAGGGCGACGACTCCAACTTGAACAACATGCTCAGAACTTGAAAAAACTCAAGTCTGAGGTTCACGACAAGATCGGGGAGGAGGGAACATCAGAGAGCAGTTCGTATAGCGAAGGAATGCACGAGGCGATGGATGATATTGTGAAGGCCATGAAGTCCTTGGCAAGCTATCTTGCCTGATTTCCGTCAAGCGCCGTTGGCTCTCGGTCATCGTTTCGGCCACTCTCGAGTAGCCTCCCGCAAGCTGGGAGCTGGGCTTTCATCACAGAGGCTTGGATTGGCAGCGCAGCTATTGAGCAGAAATGGGCATGTGTGCAGGGAGGATGTCCGTCTCATGATTTTCTGCTCTAACGCAGCAGAAGTCTTTCAAAAAGTGAAGACCCTATCACCGTCGATAACCCCCAGGGAAATGCCCTGGAGAGAAAGGAATTTTTCGCTATGAAAAAGCGCGCAAACCCTATCGCATCGAGTGCGGCAAGGATTCCTGCAGAACAGGAGAGAAGAGTGATGTGCAGCGGCTATAAACGCTGCCTCGATGTAGCTGTAAAAGGAAGGTGGCATGGTTTCTCCTGCCGGGAGTGCGGTGCATTCAAACCCTTAGTGTTTGACCCGGCTGAATTGCTTTTGGATACCATAGCATGCATGGCTTTGATCAAGGTTGCAGAGTCCCAAAGCACTTTTAAGCAAAAACCCCAGGGAGGCATCGTCCGAAGATTGCAGCATATCATGTCAACAGATAGGACTACGATGGGTTTTTGCTGATGCATCAGTGGCGGAACATCTGACAAAGAACACCAACTGGCAGGTTCTTAAACTCCTGTTAAAGAAAGTGGATTAAATCGGTGTGAAGATTTCCGCGGCGGAGGGCGATTAGATGGTTATCACCCTCCACCTTGCGCCGTAAGAATTCCTCAATTCCTGAATTGTTAATTCAACAACATTGACTCTCAATCCTGATGCGGCGCCCCGGTAATGGCCGGTGTGGCCGAATCCTTTTGGTCCATGTCGGCGCGGCCAGTAATACCTTGTCGGAGTGCCTCGCGGGCTTTCTTGGCCAAATTCAAGTAATTTAGACGAATGCGATCGAGTTCGTGCTCCTCCAACTCCTCCAAATCCAAGAGCGCATTATGCGCACCGCCCATGGCGCGGATGATCTCATCCAGCTTGACTTGCAGCGCCTCGGAATCGCGATTCTGTGTATTCTGAATCAGGAACACCATCAAGAAGGTGACGATCGTGGTCCCGGTGTTGATCACGAGCTGCCAGGTGTCGCTGAAGTGGAAGAGGGGGCCGGTCACGATCCACACGACGATGACCGCCCCCGCCATCATAAACGCTGCGGGGCGACCCGTCGCACGAGAAGTTGTTTTGGCGAAGCTCGTAAACCAAGAGGAAGACTTTGTGGGTCTCATGAGTAACCTCCAATACAAGAATCCCGGCCATTACTGTGCCCGCCTCACCGGAAGGTCAATTGTCGCCCTCGTGAACTCTCCCTCGACACTTTCGAAGGTGAGGCGGCCACCATGTTCGGTGATGATTTTGTTGGTTATGCTAAGCCCCAGTCCAGTGCCCTTGCCCAATGGCTTAGTGGAAAAGAACGGCTTGGTGATCATGGAAACCTTATCCGCAGGAATTCCTACGCCGCGATCGAAAAAGGTTATGCGGACATACTCTCGGGCGTCGATACGCACGCTTTCGCCGCAGATTTCGATGGCTTTGTTCTCATCTCGGAACGGATATTTATCGTTCAATGCGAACCGGGCATTGTTAACGATGTTCAAAAAAACCTGCTGAATCTGCTGGAAGTTCGCCTTTATTTCGGGAAGGTCATCGGGAAGATCAACATCCAGACGAATGCTTTCCTTGCGGAGTTGGGCCCGGGTCAGGACGAGGGATTCCTTGAGAATGTCATCAATGCGGGCGGGTCGTGGATCCTCTCTCTCCTCGCGTGCAAAAGAAAGAAGGCTTTTCACGATATCGGCAATGCGGTCGCCTTCCTTTACAATCCGCTTTCCAATATCATTCTCCAGGCTCTCAGGGCGGCACTCGTTGATGAGTATCTGAGCATAATTGATGATGCCGTTGATAGGATTATTGATCTCATGAGCCACTCCCGCAGCCAACTCTCCCAAAGAGGCCAGATGACTCGTTCGCATGGCTTCCGCCGGGACCGTCATCTTTTCAGTGATATCACTGACGAGAAGCATTCTCTCCTCACCGATTTCAAAACCGCGGGAACTTACCTCCACCGGGAAGACACTGCCGTCTTTTCGCATGTGCCTGCTCTCGAAAAAATCCCCCTCGCGGAATGCTTTCTCCATTGGATCCGGTATTTGATGTTTCGTTTCAGGAGCTCGTAGATCGTTAATAGTCAAGGCTAGAATGGTTTCCCGATCATA
>JADGQM010000248.1 GCA_017881795.1 Syntrophobacteraceae bacterium | reverse complement strand
GATCGCTTTGATGAATGGATTCGTCTTCACCCTTCATCATCGATTCCTCGGCGTTAGGGGTTATCTCTCTAAAATTTTATTTCTTTGAGCATACAGGCTACAAACCAAAATTGACAATGCAAAAATTTCGAAATAGATGGAGAGTGCAGCAGGACTGTTAATTGTTCATTCCAACAAACTGCACGGAGGTGCTGAAATCATGGAAAAGATTCGATTCGGACAAACTGATCTTGAGGTTTCTGTCCTTGTCCTGGGTACATGGGTCACGGGAGGCTGGGCATGGGGGGATGCCGACGACGGCCAATCCCTTAGGGCGATTCTGCGAGCGCTCGAACTGGGCATTAATTTCATCGATACCGCGCCGGTATATGGCTTTGGCAGATCAGAAAGAATAGTCGGACAAGCCCTGAAAGAATGGGGCGCACGCGATGCTGTCGTGATCGCCACGAAATGTGGCCTCGAGTGGGATGAGAAGGAGAACATCAGAAGAAATGCCAGCCCGGCAAGAATTCGACAGGAAATAGACCAGAGCCTGGAGCGTCTGGGGGTGGAGCGTATTGATCTCTATCAGATTCACTGGCCGGACAGCAAAATTCACCTGGAGACGTCAATGGAGACTATGTTGAAACTCCAGGTTGCCGGAAAGATTCGCTATATCGGAGTCAGCAACTGCAACCGGGAGCAGATCATGGCCTGCCGGAGTGTTGGTCAGGTTCACAGTCTGCAGCCACCATACAATCTCTTTGAGCGGGAATCAGAGAAAGATCTCTTGCCCTTCTGCCAGGCGAACGGAATTGCCACCATGGCTTACGGCGGCCTGTGCAGAGGACTCCTCACCGGGAAATTCAGCGGCGAGGAAACGTTTCCACGAGGTGATTTGCGCCGCGCCGACCCGAAATTCAAGCCAGATCGTTTCAGGCAGTATGTTAAAGCCGTCGACCAACTAAAAAGAGTGGCGGAGAAATATCACAAGAGTGTGGCCCAGTTTGCTCTGCGCTGGGTGCTGCAACAGCCCGGCATCACTACGGTGCTTGCAGGAGCACGCACCGCTGCCCAGGTTGAAGAAAACGTGGGAGTCACTGGCTGGCAGATTCAGCCGGAAGACCTTGAGGCGGTGGAAAAGATCCTCACCACGCGCATCAAAACTCCAATCGGTCCTGAATTCATGTCTCCCCGTCGGGAGTAGTACGGCTTCCTGCCGCCTGAGGGAGTGATGCGGAGACGCGGAGACACGGGGATGGGGGGATAAGGAGATGGGGAGAGTTGCAGATTGCTCATAAACACAGTGTCTGTTGTCATGTACTCTCCTTTTGTCCGCCTCCCCGCGTCACCGCGTCACTCCATCTCCGCGTCACCGTTTTTCACGGCCGGGCCATAGCAACAATAATGGGGGTGCCTCCGTGGCTGATCTGCCAGAACCGCATGGAAGGTATTTTCAGGCTCAGAGCTTCGGCTTTGCTTGGAGCCAATACTACTGTTTGCCATCCTTCGAAAAACTGCCGCAGATGACGACCGAGTTGCTCATAGAAGTCCTTTCCGCCGCCCTCAAGCCGCCTGCCGTAAGGAGGATCCAAAACCAGGAGCCCCGGAGGCAAATGATAATCCTGAGGCCTGAAGGCGAACAAGTCCATGGTTCGCCACTGGATGTCTTGATCAACTCCCGCCCGCTCTGCATTTTTCCGGGCAATGTCGAGCGCCGATGACTCGCTGTCCATGGCCAGAATGGGGTGGGGCAATTGAGGGAGCGCTTGCTCAGCCAGCTTCCTTCGCAGATGGTCCCAACTCCTCTCCTGAAAGCCGGGCCACGCTTCGAACAGAAATGATCGCCGCCCGCCAGGCGGCAATCGGCGCGCAAGCAACGCCGCCTCGATAGCAACGGTGCCAGCCCCACACATACCATCAACCAGGGGAATCTCCCCGTTCCATTTCGAGCGCAGCAGGATGGCTGCTGCCAGGGTTTCGCGCAGCGGCGCCCCAGTATGTTCCAACCGATAACCGCGCCGATGGAGATGGTCCCCGGTGGTATCCAGGCTGATTTCACAATGATTCTTTCGAAGATGAACGAGGACCTGTTGTTTTGATGGCGTATTGGCTGCGTCTCGGCCCTCATCAGGGCTGGTTGGAAGCAACCGCGCGGGCGGGGAAAGATGCAGTGATTGAAACCGTCTGCCCATTCCTTCCACCACGGTTTGCGCCACCAGGCCCTCGTGGGTGATGCGCGAGCTCTGAACAAAAGCCCTCACCTCTACTGGTATCTTTGGATTCAACCACAACTCCCAGCGATGCTGCGAGACTCGCTGGAACAATTCCTCAACCGCCCCCGCGCGAAAGGGGGAAAAGCGGCACAGGATGCGACTGGCAGTGCGCAGACACAGATTGGGCAAATAGCATGATTTGAGCTTACCAAAGAACTCCACTCCGGCATCCGTCATTTTGATTTCTGAGAACCCTAAAGAGGCGAGTTCATCGCCGCAAAGCGCCGCCAGCTCCGGAGGCACAATCGCGGCGAATCTATGAACAGGCGCCTGCACATGTTGCTTGAGATGCCGCAAGTAAGCCTGTGTTCTCTGCGGATCAGGCTGTTCCTTTTCCAATTGTGCTATGCTCCTTATTTTCCAGCAGCGTATGATAGACTTGACGAATGACCGCGTCTCCTATAGTCTGATCGCCTAATGGGCTTGCACGGATGATCCCGTTAGCCATTTTTCTTTCCCATGATTGACGGTAAATTGGGCTCCAGCTAATTGTACCAGACTCCTGAGAATGGAAGGACGCTTTCTTTGATTGACGTTCCCCCCCCAACCCTAGAGGATTTAGGCTTGACAAAGCACTACCGGCCCCGCCACCGGTCAGCAGTGTGGGAACTCCCTCCCTGGGAGTGGCGCGTGCAACTTGCAGCCGCTATGAAAGGTGACCCTGGGAATCATCCCCCAAACCTGTTCTTTCGAGCTGACGACATCGGCGCCGGGGGACGCGCATTTGAAGCCCTTTGCCAGCTTTTCCGCCATCATAATATCCCGCTGGCCCTGGCAGTTGTCCCTGCCTGGTTGACCGACATTAGAGCAAACCAGCTCTTTGCTGCGGCCCCTCTCGAGGAACCACTGTGGGGCTGGCATCAACATGGATGGCGCCATGTGAACTGTCAACGAACGGGAGAGAAGTCAGAATTCGGGGAACAGAGGCCTGCAGAAAAACAATTGCGTGACATCTCCATGGGAATGGAAAAAATGACCGAGATTTTTGGGGAGCGTCTTGTCCCCGTATTTACCCCACCCTGGAACAGGCTCCCAATCGCAACCCTGAGAATCCTCCAGGAATTGAATTTTAAGGCCGTTTCCATGACCAAGCCCTTTCCGAGCACCATAATTCCCGGTATTGGCCTCAGGAATCTGAGGATTCAACTCGACCTCCACACCCGGAAAGCGAAAGATGGCAGCACAGATTTCCTTAATCTACTGAATGAGTTGAGTAATCTTGCGACGAAGAAGGAGCCGATCGGGATTATGCTCCACCACCAGCGCATGACCCTTTTTGCTTTCGAATTCCTCAACGAATTGTTGCATCTCTTCAAGCATAAACTTCGGGCTCGGTTCTTGAGCTTTGCTGACCTTCTGGAAAACGAGTATGACAAATAGGCCTTTCCTCGTGTATGCCGATGCGGAAGGCAGGATTTTTGAGTGGCCAGTACTGGAAATGCTGGGTGCCAGTGGTGGTGAATATGAGCGCATAGGACCCCGCGAGTGGATTCCCCTTCCTCCAGGTAGTGAGCTCTTTCTCCTCCCCCAGCGGCTTCCTGTAGGCTACAATCCAAAAACCAGGCAGGGTGAGGTCCTTGCCCACGACCCTTACACTCCTTCGAAACCGGTACAGGCCGTCGCCGCCTTTATGGCCCCCGCTTACACCCAGATCTACTCGGCAGCCTACCAGTCCTTACCGGGAGCCCCGCTTTTGCCACTTTTTGCTTACACTGCAGTCGGCTGGAAGGATGGGCGGTTCGTCGCCGCAGGGGTGCGGGTCGACCCCGATGAACGCCAGGACTTTCGCCATTTTGACCCGGAAGAGATCCGGCGAAGAACTCGCGCTCGCATTAAAAAGGAGCAACATAACAGGCTGGTTCGCCATCTCGGAAAATGTGCTCTTTCCTATGGTTGTCCCGCAGCAAGAAACCTCTTTATGAATCGCTGGGAAGCCCCATTACCTACGTCGCCGGCATGCAACGCCGGGTGTCTGGGATGCATCAGCCTTCAAGAAGGAAAGGAAATCTGCGCAACCCAGGAACGCATCAGCTTCGTGCCCAGTCCTGACGAAATCGCCGGGGTTGCCATCCCTCACCTTAGAGAAGCCCCGAAGGCGGTAGTGAGCTTCGGCCAGGGCTGTGAAGGGGAACCCTTGCTGCAAGCCGAAGTGATCGGTGAAGCGCTGCGCACGATGCGGCAAGCCAGCTCGCGTGGCACGATTAATCTCAACAGCAACGGCAGCCTGCCCGAAGCCGTGAAGAAGCTGTGTGAAGCCGGACTGGACAGCATTCGCGTAAGCCTCAACAGCTGCCGTCCCGGCTATTACACAGCCTACTTCAGACCCCGGGGATATACGTTTGAGGCCCTCAAGAAATCCCTTCAAGCAGTCAAGGCTCATGGTGGGTTTGCGTCCATCAACTATTTTATTTTGCCCGGTTTTACCGACCACGAGGAAGAGTGGGATGCGCTGAGCCGTTTCCTGGAAGAAACGCGCGTAGACCTCATTCAGATGCGCAACCTGAATATTGACCCCGAATGGTACCTGAAGTCTCTGAAGGTTCCCAAGGAAAGGAAGGCTATGGGCATTCTGGAGTGGATGAAGCGGTTGAAAGATCGTTTCCCTGGCCTTCGCCTGGGTTACTTTAATCCGTGCCTGGATGGCAGTGATTAGTGGCTAGTGATTAGTGACTAGCCACTAATCACTAGTACGCATGGGCGGAAATCGGCGGCCAGTTCCGGTGGGCACGGTAAAGCTGTGCCCACCCTACAGTGTTTCCGGTTCCGTAGGGTGGGCAGGTTTCTTTTGCCCACCGGAAACATGCACGAACTTATGCCCGTGTGTACTAGCCACTAGCCACTCAAATAGGAGGGTGCATGAATGAGTCCTTCGATGTGATTGTCATCGGGGGCGGCATTGTTGGATTAGCCACTGCCATGACGTTAGCCAAAACCCATCCCCGTCTTAAACTGGCCGTTGTGGAAAAGGAGCCTGAAGTGGCTCAGCACCAGACTGGTCACAACAGTGGCGTTATTCACTCAGGCATCTATTACCGGCCCGGATCCCTCAAAGCCGCCTTGTGTGTTCTCGGGGCGCAGCATCTGGTGCGGTTTTGCCGCGAAAACGTCGTACCCTTTGAACTTTGCGGCAAGCTGGTGGTGGCCACCGATCAATCGGAGCTACCCCGACTGCAGGAACTCTACCGGCGAGGAACCGCCAACGGCGTACCGGGATTGCGTTTATTGGGGCCATCCGAGGCCAGGAGCCTGGAGCCTCACACCCGCTGCCTGCAAGCTCTCCATGTTCCTACTACGGGTATAGTCAGTTTCCAGCAGGTTGCTCAGGCTTATGCCAAAGCATTTACCTCCTCGGGAGGAGAAGTCTTCTTAGGGCGCCGCGTAGAGACCATTGAGGTTAATCCTTCTGGCATTCACCTTATAACCAGCCAGGGCGAGCTCCAATCGCGGTTTATCGTTAATTGTGCCGGCCTTTATGCCGATCGTGTGGCTCTGATGGCGGGAGCGTCAATCCCCTGCCAGATTGTTCCGTTTCGTGGCGAGTATTACCAGATACGGCCTGAAAAAAGCTATTTGGTCAGAGGACTCATCTATCCCGTTCCTGATCCGCGGTTTCCTTTCCTGGGGGTCCACTTTACGCGGATGATCGACGGTAAGGTTGAAGCCGGCCCCAATGCCGTTCTCGCGTGGGCAAGAGAAGGTTATAAGAAAACCGATATCGCCTGGTATGAATTGATCGAGATCCTGAAGTGGAAAGGATTCTGGCGTCTGGTGTCGCGTTATTGGGGTCCGGGATGGAAGGAAATGGTGAGGTCCTATTCCAAGGCTCGCTTTACCATGGCCCTGCAAAGGCTCATCCCGGAAATTAGTCAGGAAGACCTCTTGCCGGGCGGTTCGGGGGTGCGTGCGCAGGCCCTGGGAAATGACGGAGCACTCCTGGATGATTTTACCATCGTGCAACAAGAGCGCATGTTACACGTCCTCAACGCGCCGTCTCCCGCTGCTACCTCCTCGCTTGCCATTGCCGAATATCTGGTAACGGCCATGTCGAGGCAGTTGGAGAACTGAGTGGCCTTAGGCTCTCGGCAATCAGTGAGCGTCCACGATTGGGAGACCGACGCGGTTTCAGAAACCGCGTCGGTCTGGAGGTCACGGACAAATATTTGT
>JADGQM010000247.1 GCA_017881795.1 Syntrophobacteraceae bacterium | reverse complement strand
GGCTGCAACGGGATTGATGAAAGTGATTTGCGCTTCCATGTCCGTTGCGATTACCGCATCGCCGATGCTGCTGAGCGTGACGCGCAGCCATTCGCGCTGGTTGGCCAGATCCTCGGTGCGTTCTTTGACCAGGTCCTCGAGATGCCCGAGGTGCCTTTCTAGCGCCTCCTCAGCCGATTTCCTCCGGCGTTTGTGGACCAACAAAGAAGCGATCAGAAACGACTGGGCCAGGGAGAAGAAGATGAAGGCGATCAGATATTTTCCATACTGATCCCAGGTTGAGTGGGGACGATTCATTAAAACAGTGCCCTCGGGCAGATTGCCGGCCTTGCCACCCCATTTTTCGATCTGTTGCCAATCGAACATGGAAACAGGAGTGCCGGTAGCTGGCGCTACCTGCTCCGTAACCTTGATTTTCCCGTTCAGAATATCGAGGGCGAACTTGCCGGCCCGAGTGCCTTCAGCTTCGAAGCTCAGCATTGACCCACCGACTACGCCCAGGCCCATAAGGGTGTCGAAGAGGCCGAAAACAGGCGCATTGGCGGTCTTGGCAACCATCTCCCCAACATCTCTGGGGGTGTAGGCCTGACCTGTCTTGTCGCGGAAGACGTTCCAATAAATGACAATAGTCCGAGGCGGGAGGTTGGCCACCTGTTGCAGCATTTCTTCGACGGGAAGATTAGAGGTGTAATCGAACTCCAGCTTATGTTCCCAGTTGGCAAAAACGTTTTTGGCCTCGCGTTCGACCTGCCGCTCTCCTCCCGTAACTCCACTAATGAAGATGACCCGCCTGGTTTGGGGGAATAATTCCAGCGCCCGTTCCAATGTACCCCGCACGTCGAGGCTGGCCTGTAGGCGGAAAATACGATGTCCCGCATCCCGCGTATCGAATGTTTCTTGTACAATCCAGGATACAATGGGTGCATCCGGGAGAACATCTTTGGCTTCATCGAGGAAAAAACTCAGGGCCGGTTCATGGACGGTGACAATCAGATCAATCTTGAGCGCCGCATATTTATGCTGGAGCATGTCCGCCATGGCCTGTCTGTGTTCTTTGTCCTTTATATGCAAGAGATCCAGATACTCGAGGAAAATACAGTCATTTCTCATCCCGCCCGTTTCCAAGGCCGAAAGCAAAGCGGGATTGAATTTCTGGTAGGCCGGGAGGGCGAATCCGTATGAGCAAAGCACCAAGACACGCTTTGAGCTGGGAGTGGGCGAACCTTGCGGTGTCGTCTGAGGAGGTGCGGCGCCTGCGTTGAGACCCAGTACAGGAAGGACCAGCAAAAAGAAAAAGAGCAGAAGGGCCTTTACTCGACTACCCTGCCAACATTTGCGTTCTTCGCCTCTGGAGTTGTGTCTTAGTGGCATCGCTCACCCTTCATTGACTTTCAGCAACCCTTTATTTGTTGAACTGAGCGGAGCAAAATCAACAGTTCCACAGGCAGATGGCAGATTGGGCCAGTTGTATTCTATACTGGTATGCTGCAATGCCCTTATCGCCGTTTCTTTAAGGTTTTCCCCCTTTCCAAGTAATTCCGGTGGCCACCCAACAAGGGAGAATTTGAATGGAGCGGATGTCCTCATTCCTTAACATACCCCTGAAAATCAATCACCAAATTTGATTGTTCAGGTTTGGGTTCTGAGGTGCGGCAGGAAGGCTTGAGAGCCAGATCATCTGGTCCGATGAGCTTCAGACATATACCCAATGCGGCAGTGAGGTGATAAGAAATCGCTTTTTTGAGGGCTTCTGGGAAGCATCTATAGTGGATGCTGTCAAGGACATTTCCATGCCGATTGCTTGGCAAGTGATCACAATAATCATCAGTGTGTGTCAATGTATCGCGGGGCATGATGGGCAGCTCGGTGCAAATTCGTCTTCGGGCGCGTTGTCTTGCTTGCGGAGGGCTTGAAAGAGGGTGTTTGCCCGGATTTGGGTGCAACTGCTCCTATGGTGGCCGGCGGGGACTGTCTCCAGTGTCGAAATTTAGTAGTAGATGATGTCGGGCTCTTCATACCTGGGCCTCATCAGTCCAAATTGAAGCGTTACATGTAACAGCCAGGTGATGCAACACTTATGTTGTACGCAACACTCTTTCTATCCAAGCTACAATCTTCCATCGCCCTGATCGATCCATAAGTCTCCGTAATTATAATAAAACGTTAAACGCAACAGCTCTCGATCTGCCGGGCATAAAGTTTGCTTGAATTGTTAATGGATGCCCGTGAACCAATCTGACGTGTATGTCGTCCGCGCCCAAAAGGCGGAGAACGTGCTTCCCGGATTGTCCATTTTGGCGAGTCTACTTGCTTGGAGGAAACATCATGAAATCGAGCACAAAAGATAAAATCAAAGGTCTGACAGACAAGATCAAAGGAAACGTTAAAGAAGGCTTAGGAAGTCTTTCAGGCAACCGCGACCTCGAAGAAGAGGGAAAGAACGACCAATTGAAGGGTGCGGCGCGGAAAAAGATTGGCGAAATAAAGAAGGTCTTCAACCAATAGCCTCCTTGCAACAGAACCCCAGATACAAGTCACCACCGGACACTTTTTTCAGCGTGTCCCATGTCGGCAAAGGGGAAGCAGGCTGTTCTACCCACTTTATAAACCTGATTCAGGAGACAAGAAAGAGAGGGTGCCCATGACTAGTACAGAAATGGTTCGGACTTTGGGAAAAAATGTTTTCTTGCCGCTTATTGCGCTTTGTATGGTTGCGGTATTTTCTTTCGTCTCTTTTGCGGACGAGGCAACAACGGACACGCCGGCCATACAAAATCCGGCAGCGGGAACCGATGACAGCGCGCCTGCGGGAAAGATCGAGCACGCAGGACAGGCTACGGGCGATGGAGTTGAGCACGCAGGACAGGCCACGGGCAGTGGAGTTGAACGCGCAGGACAGGCCACGAGCAGTGGAGTTGAGCGCGCGGCCAACGCCACCGCCAGAGGAATCGAACGTGCGGGCGAGGCTACAAGCAGGGGACTGAACCGTGCGGCGAATGCCACTGAACGGGGACTGAGGCGTGCCGGCGAAGCGACCGGTAAAGGAATTAAGAAGGGTGGCGAAGCAGTCGAAAAGACCTTCTCCGGCACAGATTGAGCAAAAGAGCAACCGCAACAACAATAGTCAGTCGATCTGTTCCAGTCGGAGGGTAAACCACTGGCACGCCCGGAGAGATGATCAGCGGGGTGTTCGGGACGTGCTGCGACAGGATGGCCATCGCCTGGCACCAATCAAATCGGCTCAAACAGAGCGAAGCAGCTTCAGCAGCGCTTCCGCTCCGGGTCCCGAAGATGCCGGGTTCTGGCCGGTTACCAGCTTGCCGTCCACCTGGACGTAGGGCGCCCACTCGGCGGCCTTGCTGTAGATGCCACCCCGTTCCTTGAGCCGCTCTTCCAACAGGAAAGGCACGACCGCGCTCAACCCCACCGCTTCTTCTTCTGCATTCGTAAACCCGGTCACGCGTTTCCCTTTAACCAGATACTCGCCGTCCTGTCCGCGCACGTTGACCAGCGCGACCGGGGCGTGACACACCGCACCGACCGGCTTGTCGGCCTTGACGAAGGCCTCGATCAGGGCAATGGATGTCACGTTGTCGGGCATGTCCCACATTGGGCCGTGGCCGCCCGGATAGAAGATGGCGTCGTAGTCCTCGGCCCTGACATCGGCGAGCTTCACCGTATTAGCGAGCGCGGCCTGCGCCGCCGGGTCCTTCTTGAAGCGTTCGGTCGCTTCGGTCTGGTTTTCGGGCAGATCGCTCTTCGGATCAAGCGGAGGCTCGCCCCCCTTGGGAGAAGCGACGGTCACCACGGCGCCTGCATCAAGGAAGGTATAGTAGGGAGCGGCGAACTCCTCCAGCCAGAAGCCGGTCTTCTTGCCGGTGTCGCCAAGCTTGTCATGAGAGGTCACTACCATCAGGATCTTCATCGTCGTACTCCTTGGGTTATTATTGTGCTCGGAAAATCATCAGCGTGCTCCATTTACCATAGTCATTATGGGCTCAAGGACAAGTGGCGTAATACTTGACAGGAAGGTAATCTTTCGGAGGCCTTTGCGCTTGCAAGCACCCGTCTCTGTTTCGATGGCGCGGGGGGAAACATGCCATATGCATCAAGCTAACTTTTTTTGCCCTGAAGGGGCTTTATAAATCAGCCCAGGGTCAGCGATAGCGCCACCCTGGGGTGTCAAGTGCAGCAAGCATCTCTACCCTGAAGGGGTTACATAAAACATGCCGACGCGACGCTCTACCTGGGAAAACCCTTAGCTTGATGCATATGGGGAAACACGCCGAGTAGGCTTCCTCTCCGCTATCCACCGCGATCAGCATGTGTTCACCCACGACATAGCGTTCGGCGGGAAGCCGGTTTCTTCTTAACGGTCCGGTTGAATCGATAATGATATCAACGGTATGCCTTAAGGTGATCATTTTGTGCCTCCCACTTTTCCGAAACCGACTTCTGAGGTTGTTCTCTCGCTCTTGGAAAGAAGCACGAAGCGGCGGTTATCAGGGCGCTGGCTGCAGTTTGCCTTCTGATGCGGTCAACCTTCCGTCATGGAGAAATGTCGCTTCAATGATGGATTTTCGATAAGTTTTAAAGAATCATTGAGCATTCAGAAACGTAGTACCGGTTTGATGGTGACTCCATCAAGGGAGTCTTTCACGGCTGTGTTGATTTCCGATGCCGGATATTCTCGTATCAGCTTATCGAATGGAAATTTCCCTTCCTTGTGACACCGGATCAAGAAAGGAATGAACCTTTGTGGGTCGCTATCTCCGGCAACACTGTAAAAAACCCTTTGGTGGGGGCCGGGCGATTTCGGGGAGATAGCCACCTCATCGGTCGAAATGCCGAGCAGGGACGCATTGCCCCGTGGGCCGATGGATCTTGTGGCCTGATCGATCACCCGCGAGAGACCGGTTGTCTCGACCGCATGGTCAACATCTCCTACGATCTCCCTCAGTCGCGCGCCAACATCCTCTTTTAGGCCGTTGATGACGAAGGTTGCTCCGAGCTCTCTGGCCAGTTCCAGGCGTAATGAAACAATATCGACGGCTACGATCGGGGCCGCGCCGGCCAATCGAGCGGCCATTATTGCTGCCAGACCGACCGTTCCCGCACCGAAGACCACGAGCGACTCGTTCGGCTGAGGCCTCAATTCGTTCAGGACCGTACCGGCCCCTGCCTGAATGCCGCATCCCAGAGAAGCCAACAAGGCAAGTTCGTCATCGTCGGCATCATCCACGGGTATCAAATTTCGTTCACGGGTCAGCGCGTTGTCGGCGAGCGAAGACTGGCCGAAAAAACAGCCACCCACCGGCTCCCCCTTTGCAGTCCAAATGGTTGAAGTACCGTCAATTCTCGCATCACCAAAGTTCAGCTCATCAAATGCCACACAGTGAGCCGGATGGCCTCCAGCACAGCTCGAACATTCGCCGCAGGAACTAAAAGAGAGCACAACCTTATCGCCAGGACGAATTCCAGCCACTTCCGTTCCAACGATTTCAACGACGCCTGCGCCTTCATGACCAAACACTGCCGGAAACTCCATGCCAAGGAGTCCGTCACGGGCAGCAATATCCGTATGACAAATCCCACAGGCAATGATACGGACGAGCACTTCATCCGGCCGAGGGTTGTCGATTTCAACATCTTCAAAGGTAAAGGAACCACCGCGTTGGTGCACCACTGCGGCACGGCTGCGCACTGTCATCGTCGGATACTCCTCTTAAAGAGAGCGACTACAACACTATCTTCCATCCGCCCTACGCCCAAAAAGCACCAAGGTCCCAACTTAAGCCTTTCTCAAACCCCCATAATGTATACGTCAGAAAGAGATTGGTTTCCCCTATTTTCTTCATAACGGCAAAAGGGGTGGACATTCCAAGGTAGTCAAAATTTTCTGTCACTCGCCTTTGTGGGTATCACCCGGTTTCTGTTCATCATTTTCCCTAAGGAAGGATATGGGATGAGCGACAGCCCAAGAGCGTATGGCATTCCTCGGGGCGTATTCCAGAGTCAGCCCCAGCAGACCCGCGGCCTCGGCCATCTTTGAGAAATCCGGGTTATGCAGGTCGGTGGCAAACTCCGGGATGCCGGCCGCCTTCTACGATGCATTCACCTCGTCTGCCTGAACCCCATCGGCGACAATAATACTTTTGGATTTCGCCGCCTGCTGCCGAAGCGCCTTCACGCCTCGGCAGAGCCTTTTGCTGCACTCATTGCCGCGTCTATGGCAGTTACGAGACTTTCGAGGTCGAAGGGTCCATCATGGCGTCGCCCGTTGATGAAGAAAGTCGGTGTCCCGTTGACTCCGCTGCGGATGCCACCAGTGAAGTCGCTTCGCACCCGAGTCTTGAATTCCCCGGCTTCAAGCGCCTGGCGGAGTGCCGTCGCAGCGAGCTCCAGCTCCTCGGCAAGTCCCAAAAACAGGTGG
>JADGQM010000246.1 GCA_017881795.1 Syntrophobacteraceae bacterium | reverse complement strand
TGTGGGGCAGGCTTTCCAGCCTGCCAGGCCGCATTGGCAGGCTGGAAAGCCTGCCCCACATCAGCAATTCTGTGAAATTTACTGTCTGAAAAACTACACCAGGCAGCGCGCCCGTCAAGGAAGCCTGCCATTGCTCCTCGTTTCGGCGCCCATCCCCTTCCTGATAAGCTGCACGAATTCTTTCACTCTTTTTTCCATTTCATGCTTGGGGGCCTGATAGAGGCCCGAACCGGCATCGAGGAAAGAGACGCAATAGGCCTGTAAAAAACGGTCCATCAGGGCGTCCAGGAAGAAAACGGCGGCATCGATATCGAGATCCGGACGCAGGTCGCCGGCGGCAATCCCAGCCTCGACCTGGGGCCTGAGGTATTCCGACGAAAACAGATGCACCTGCTGTAAAAACTCGGCGCGCAGGGGAAAATCTTCCTGGAAGACCATCTTCAGGTATATTTTATAAATTTTGGGATGGTGATCGATGAACGAGATTCCAGCGAGGAGGCTTTGGCGGATGCGCTCGAAAAAGCCGGTCTCAGCCGTGTGTTGCTTGACCTGGCGGAGGGAACGCCGGACGAGCTCGACGGCATGATCGAACACCACATGGAAGAGCCCTTCCTTGGTCCCGAAGTATTGAAAGATGGAACCCTTGGCAATTCCCAGCTTCAGCACCATGCGGTTGACACTGGCCTGCCGAAAGCCATGGCTGGCGAACTCATCCACCGCAGTGTCGAGAATTCTTTGCTGCTTGTCGCTTTCGAGGTTCTTGTAAGTCTCGCGAGGAACCATTAGTGTACCTTCACACGCAAAATAATGACCACGTGGTCATTATAGAAAACCTTGGGTGAATGTCAATTAAAGAAGTGACCGGGTAGTCATCTATCGTCAGCACCACCATGTTGAGGTGTTTCCGAATGGATTCCGACGATATCCAAGCTAAGCCGATCAGGATTTCTCTGGGAAAACGGATGCGTGCGAGTCCGTCATTTCGCTGTTATGGGGTCCAGCCCAACTGGGACGACTATGCCGAGGAAGTGAAGGCGGCAATTATGGGCGCCGCTGAGGTCTTTTATCCCAGCTCCTTGTATGAAGATATCTTCCGGTCACTCGGCAAAGAGACCTATCCTCGAAATTGCGCTGCCTTCCTGGGAAACAAGATCCGGCAGACCAATCTCTTCCAGCTTCTGGGAATTGCTCATCCGCGCACCCGTATTTATTATGGCCGCAATCGTCCGGCCCGGATTTGCAGCGATTTTCCTTATCCCTTTGTCGCCAAAACTCCGGTTGGCTCCTCCATGGGCCACGGGGTGTACTTGGTTCAAGGCGAGGCTGAACTGGCAAACTATCTAAACAGCCATCATCCAGCCTATATCCAGGAATACTTTCCCCTCACTCGAGATTTGCGGGTGGTCTTGATCAGGGGCAGGGTGGTAAATGCCTACTGGCGCATTCACCCACCCGGTGAGTTCCGAAACAATGTCGCGCAGGGCGGGGAGATTTCCTTTGATGATATTCCCGACGAGGCGATCCATTTTGCTGTCGAGGTTGTCCGAAAATGCGGGTTCGATGAGGTCGGGTTGGATATCTGCCGGGTTGATGGCCGCTTTTACGTCATTGAGGCAAATATGGTGTTCGGGCTCGAAGGATTTCGACGGCGGGGTTTAGACCCACTCGAAGTGCTCTCCGACTTGGAGAAAGATGGGCTGTTATGAACGCCGCTGCGCTCCTTGGAGCATTTCCCGGGCATGGGCTCGGGTCCTTTCCGAAATCGAGATCCCGCCAAGCATGCGTGCCAGTTCTTCCACCCTCTCGTCAGAGGACAATAGGTGGATGTTGGTCGAGGTCTCTTCGGCTCCCGCTTCCTTCGTGACCTTAAAGTGATAGTCCCCGTAGCAGGCGATCTGAGGGAGATGGGTAATACAGACCACCTGCTGTCTCGCGGCCAGGCGCTTGAGCTGTAATCCCACCAGTTCGGCGGTCCGCCCGCCAATCCCGGCATCGACTTCATCAAAAATTAAGGTCTCGGCGTCGCCCTGCGAGCTGAGAATTCCTTTAAGGGCCAGGAGAATGCGCGATAATTCCCCTCCTGAGGCGATGCGCGCCAGTGGTTTTAGGTCCTCGCCCGGGTTTGCCGACAAAACAAATTCCACGCGATCGATCCCAACGGGTGTGAGGGGCGGATCGGCAGGGGTCTCGGCTGATCCCGGTTCCTGGAATTTCGCCGCAAAGCGCGCCCGCGGCATATCCAGGAGGGTCAGGGTTTGCTCAACCGACGCCGCCAGTTGCAGCGCAGCTTCGTGCCGCTTGTGAGACAATTCGCGGGCCTTCAGCACGTAGGCTTTTCGCAGTTCCTCCAATTCCTTCCCCAACCGGGCTTCCTGATCGTCGCCCTCTTCCAGTTGCGATAACTGTTCGCGGAGCTCAGCCAGTCGCTGCAGCATGGCCGCCACCGTGCCGCCGTGCTTCTTCCCCAGGCGCTGCAGCAGCGCCAACCGCTCTTCCACTGCGGCCAATCTGTCGGGATCAAACGATACTCCATGGACATACTGTTGCACGGTGTGAACCAACTCCTCGAGATGGATTCTAGCCTGTTGGAGATGGGTCAACATGGGCTCTTGCGACGGATCGATCTGCTTCAATGTGGTGAGATGCTTTGCGACTGCGGCAAGTTGTTCGAGAATTGCTCCGCGGCCGCCGTATAGAGTCTGATGAGCGTTCTGCGCGGCCTCGATGAGGGTGCCTGCATGCTTGAGAATTCTGCGCTCTTGTTCGAGCTTCCCGTCCTCATCGGGCTTGAGCTCTGCGGCGAGAAGCTCCTGGAACTGGAAGCGCATCCATTCCTGGTGCGCGGCATGTTCTCGTTTCAAGCGCTCGCGCTGAGTGAGTTGGTTACGCGTATCCAACCACCGGTGGTAAAGCAGACCGACTTCCTGGCAGGCGGAGTCAAGATTCCCGAAGTTGTCCAGAGTAGCCAGATGGGTTTCGGAGTCCATCAACAGTTGGTGTTCATGCTGCCCGGAAACGGAGATCAGTCCCCTCGTCAGTTGCTGAAGCTGCTGCAGCGTCACCTGCTGCTCGTTTACAAAAATCCGATTGCGACCGCTGCGGCTGATCCCCCGCCGAATATGGATCTTCGCGCCAGGCTCCAATTCCAGTTCAGACAGTCGGGCATTGAGGCCAGCCATGTCCGGGAGCGCGAAATCAGCCTCTACTGTGGCCTCGTTTGCTGCGGTGCGAATCATTTCCTGAGAAGCGCGGCTCCCTAAGATCAGGTTGACCGCTCCGATGAGGATCGACTTTCCCGCTCCGGTCTCCCCGGAAACAATGTTCAACCCCTTTTGAAAAGGGACTTCCAGATTTCTGATGATGGCAAAATTGTTGACCAGTAAATCCTTTAGCACGTTACCATGCCTCCCCCGCCGGCCGGAAATCAGTGATCAGTGGTCAGTGACCAGTGATCAACGTAATGGTGATAAGGATAGCCTATGACTGCCTTCATGGTTTACGGACGCTATTCCGCCGCGCTGAATCCATCCGATCATACTGGAAGCCGGGCGCAAAAAAAATTGGTTTCTTGCAGTATTTCTGTTAAGGTACCCCTTCTTTTTGATCCTTTGGGTTGAGCTCAGGGCCCGCAGGCTATTTATGCAATGAGGTGGCGGTGGTGCAGGATGGGAACCAAGTCAGAATTTTCCATTCACCAGGATCCGTACGGTTATGCCGTAGCTGATAAGCCTCGCTGCCCCTTCCAGCACTCGGTCGAGCGGTTGATCTCGAAAACCTCCGTGCCGGAGGATCAACAGCGTCAGCTTGAAGACCTGGCCAAACAGGGCGTCGTTGTCTATGCCGTCAAGTATCGGTCCCAGCTTGATTTTGTCAGTTTGAGTCTGCGCTTGCATCAGTTGGCATTGCCGGCGCCAACCTTCATCTTTGACTTCCATCCTTATTTGTGGCAACCCCGATGGTATGCCCTCAAGATCCTCGGATATCATCTCTACCATTTTGTTCGCAGGGGTACTCTCCCAAATGGTTACGACGATGGATACTACGAAGAAAAAATCCGCAACAAGGCGTGTGGCCTATTCTCGCTGTTAGGGGAGAAAGGCTATTATCGGCGCACGGTTTTTGTGGGCAATGACCCTCTGGAGCATCTACTCAAAATCCAGGAAAAAATGCCGGAGCCCATTTTTGTGGTGCCGCTGGTATTGCTTTATAGCCGACATCCGGTGCGGGAGAGGCGCGGGCTCCGGGAAATTTTTCTTGGTCAAAAAGACCAACCCGGCCTTATCCGAAAGGCCTTTTCCCTCTTTCGTGGCTATTCTGACGCGGTGCTCGAGGTGGGGGAGCCTCTGGACCTGCAGCGCGTGCTTTCTGAGCTCTCGACCACGGTCTCCCATCGGCGCAAGCAAATTTTCGAGCTTCGGCGGGAGTTGATCGATTCCGTTGACAATATCAAAAAAGCCATCGTCGGCCCCACCCTGAAGAGCAAGCTCGAGCTCAAGGAAATTATCCTGCATCATCCCAGGTTGGAAACCTTCATGCAGCGAAGGGCACGGTCGAGCAACCAGGAAATCTGGAAAGTCCGGATGGAAGCCGACAAGTATCTCGAAGAGATTGCCGCCAATTTCAACTACACTCTTATTCAGCTAGTGGAGAAAGTCCTTGACTGGACGTGGAACAATCTTTTCGATGGCATTGAAGTGGATACCGCCAGTCTTCAGAAAGTGAAACAGGCCGCCCGTCACAGCACCCTGGTTTATGTTCCATGCCATAAGAGCCACACTGATTATATGATCATTGCCTCGATCCTCTTCCAGAATAAGCTGTCTTTGCCTGTTGTGGCTGCCGGGAAAAACCTCGCGTTCTGGCCGTTGGGGCCTCTTTTCAGGCGCGGTGGGGCATTTTTTATTCGGCGCAGCTTTAAGGGAATGAAATTTTATGCTGAGGTATTTTCCCTGTATGTGAAGACCATGGTGCAGTTGGGTCACAACATTGAGTTCTTCATCGAGGGCGGACGCAGCCGCACCGGCAAAATGGTGCTGCCGAAACTTGGCCTGCTGGCGATCTTGATCCAATCCGTCGAAGAAGGTTTCTGTGACGATCTGGTGTTTGTCCCGACTTCTATCTGTTATGACCGCATCCCGGAAGAGGAGTCCTATCTGACCGAGCTCTCGGGCGGGACTAAGGCTACAGAGAACATCGGACAACTGGTTCGCGCCCGCGGCTTCTTGAAGAAGCGTTACGGCCGCGTCTACGTCCAGTTTGCCGAACCCTTATCATTGCAGCACTACCTGCAGCGCTTCGGAGGCGACTTTTCGAAGCTGTGTCCCAAGGATCGGCACGTTTTGTATCGGGATTTCGCTTACCGAATTATTAACAGCATCAACCAGGCTTCTTTGGTGACGCCGCATGCCCTGGCTGCCTCCGCTCTCCTGGCATCCTCGCGACGGGGTGTGTCCACGGCCGAATTTCATGAAATCTGTGAGATCTTTTATGATTATCTGGTCAATACCGGGGCGCAGCTATCCAAAACCCTGCGGAACCTCGACATCTTAACTGAAGAGACCTTGCGGGACTTTGAACGCAGCAAACTGATAGGTAAGCTCAAGGATGAGGATGACGATCTGGAAGAAGAAGTGTTTACCGTTGAGGACAGCAAACGGTTGGCTCTGGAATATTACAAGAATAACCTGATTCATTTCCTTCTCTCAGCAGCCTTTGTTTCGTCTTCAATCCTTGCCCAGCAAACGTTTCGCTTCAGCCGTGCGCAGTTATTGGAAGACGTGGCTTTCATGAAAGATTTCTTCAAGTTCGAATTTGTTTATGACAACGAAATTGACAACGTGGAACTGGTTGATAAGGTGCTGGGGGCATTCGAAAAACTCGGTTGGCTGCATCGGGTGAACACGGGCGACCAACCTTATATTCTCGCTCATCAAGGTCTGAAGGCTGCCCATGCTTTTCAGGGGTTGCTGCAGAATTACTTTGAAGGGTACTGGCTGGTCTTGCGGGCCTTCCGGTATCTCCAGAAAAAGCCGTATAGTGAAAAAGATTTTGTAAAGAAGGTTTCGCATCTTGGTCAGAAGGCTTTGAAACTGGAGTTGATCGAACGTCCTGAGGCGATTTCAAATATCATGTTTGTCAACGCCATCAAATATTACTATGAAAAGAATGTGATTGAGAAAAGCAGAGAGGATGAAAAGGGCAAGGAAAGGGATCAGGAATTCTACACGGATGCCGGCAACAGGCTCTTGATTCAGCATTACAGCAAGCAGATCAGCCGCTTCCTGCGGTCCCCCCACTTTGTCCTGCAATAGAGAGAATTCTGCTTACGGCTGTCCGATGAAAACAGTTCGTGATCGAGCTGAACAGGGAATGATCTTAATTCGAGGGAGGCGTTTAGATGGAAATCAAAATTCAACCCGTTGATCCTGCCAAACGACAC
>JADGQM010000245.1 GCA_017881795.1 Syntrophobacteraceae bacterium | reverse complement strand
GTTGATTTTTGAAGCCATTTTAGCTCACCTCATACGACCTTATTTTTTTGAACCAGCCTTACCCACTTTCCGATGGACCTTTTCCCCCGCATACCGGATGCCCTTTCCCTTGTAGGGCTCAACCGCTCGCAGGGCACGGATTCGGGCAGCTGTTTCTCCCAACAGTTCCTTATCGATTGCTTCCAACCGGATCACATTTTGCCGCTCAACGGTGGCCTTTACTCCTTCCGGCAAGGCGAAATTAATGGGGCGAGAATACCCCAAGCTCAGATTCAGCATGTTGTTCTGAACATCCGCACGGTAGCCGGTCCCCTGAATTTCAAGAGTTTTGGTAAAACCCTGACTCACCCCTTCCACCATATTGAACACGAGCGCTCTCAGCAGGCCGTGGAGGGAGCGAGACCCGCGGGAATCATCTCGGCGCCGGACGTGAATGGTTTCCTGGTCTACTTCGAGATCCAACTGTTCGGGCACCGTGCGCACCAAAGTGCCCTTGGGTCCCGATATGGTCAACATGAGTTGCTCCAGGGAGATCTGAATCCCCTGGGGAATCTTGATGGGCAACTTTCCCACGCGTGACATGGTGCTACTCCTGTGTCTCGAAAACGCACTCAGAATTTATGAGTGAGTCGCGGTGATTTCTTCCAATCGCAGCAACTTTTTACCAGACTGAGCAAAGCAATTCACCGCCAACAACTTCTTTTCGGGCCTGCCGATCGGTCATCAGCCCCTTCGAAGTGGACAATATGGCAATTCCCATACCATTCATAATTCGGGGGATTTCGTCGTGGCCGACATAAACGCGGCATCCTGGTTTACTGACGCGTTTCACCCCAGCAATGCCACCTTCTCGACTTTCGTCGTACTTCAAGTGGACGCGGAGGATCCCTTGCTTGGTATCTCTGATCAGCTTAAAATTTTTGATATAGCCCTCTTCTTTCAGTATTCGAGCGATACTTGTTTTCATCCTGGAGGATGGGATGTCGACCTTATCGAAGCGGGCCTTTTGTCCGTTCCTTATACGAGTGAGTAAATCAGCAATGGGATCCGATACTGCCATAAAACTTGCTCCTTTGTATTTCCCAAATGGCTACCAGCTTGCTTTAATCACGCCGGGCAGTTCTCCTCTGAGAGCCATGTTCCGAAAACAAATGCGGCAAATGCCAAACTTCCTGATAAACGCCCTGGGTCGGCCACATAGTGGACAGCGGTTATAGGTTCTTACCCCGAACTTCGGGCGGCGTTTTGATTTTGCAATCAGTGACTTCTTTGCCACGCGGCTGTCTCCTTTTGCTCCACTTACTGTTTGAACGGCATGCCCATTAGTGAGAGTAAGCTCCGGGCCTCATCATCAGTTCGGGCGGTAGTGACAATAGTGATATTCATTCCTTTGATTTTGTCGATCTTGTCGTAATCGATTTCAGGAAAAATGATATGTTCTTTTATTCCAAGAGTGTAATTCCCACGGCCGTCCAGAGCTTTTGAAGAAATCCCCCGAAAGTCACGAACCCGAGGCAGAGCGACATTGACGAGTTTGTCAAAGAATTCGTACATGCGGTCGCCCCGAAGGGTTACCATGCACCCGATGGGCATTCCCTTCCGCAGCTTGAACGCGGCTATGCTCTGACGCGCCCGGGTAATGACCGGCTTCTGCCCCGTGAGTTGGCCCAGCTCCTCAGCCGCTGAGTCGAGTATTTTAATGTTCTGGATCGCCTCACCCAAGCCGATGTTAACGACGATCTTTGCAAGTTTGGGAATTTGCATGGTGCTCTTGTATTGAAATTGCTCAGCGAGTTTCGGAGCTACCTCACCTTGATACTTATCTCGCAAACGTGCCATGAATTGCCTCCAATCCCGACCAACTTCGCGACCAGGTCAATCCCTAGTCGATAATCTCGTTGCACTTTTTACAGTAACGGACTTTACGATCATCTTCAAGAATCCTGTAGCCCACTCGGGTCGGGTCAGTACACTTAGAACAAATCAACATCAGATTGGACATCTGAATGGGAGACTCCTTTTCGAGTATTCCCCCTTGCCTGGATTGTTGGCTTGGCTTCAGGTGGCGCTTGACAAGGTTAAGCTTTTCCACAATAGCTCGGTCTTTCTTGGGTATGACGCGCATCACCTTGCCGCTTTTGCCTTTTTCCTTGCCGGCAATGACCTTTACCGTGTCATTTTTTTTAATGCGGTATTTCTTTCGTTCTTCCATGGGAACCTGTCCTCATACAAAACTAAAGCACTTCGGGAGCAAGCGAGATGATCTTCATGAACTGTTTGGCGCGCAATTCCCTCGCCACCGGACCAAAAATGCGCGTGCCGATAGGCTCTTTGGCAGCATTTATAAGAACGGCAGAGTTGTCGTCAAATTTGATGTAAGAACCATCGGGGCGTCTTACTTCCTTCCTGGTGCGCACCACCACAGCCCGGAGTACATCCCCCTTCTTGACTTTGGCGTTGGGAATGGCCTCCTTTACCGAGACTACAATGATATCGCCAACGGTTGCATAACGTTTTCGCGTGCCCCCAAGCACCTTGATGCAATATAAACGTTTTGCTCCCGAATTGTCTGCAGCATTCAGTTGCGTTTCCGCTTGAATCATCGGTTACTCCGTCTTTCGTGTTGCGATCGTCAAAATCTTTCCACATCAATCCTGCAAACCACAACACGCCAATTACATGACCGCTTTATCTAAGGTTTTTACCACAACCCAGCGCTTGGTCTTGCTCAGGGGTCGGCTTTCTTCGATCAGGACGCGATCTCCTACCTGGCACGCGTTGTGAGCGTCGTGAGCCTGAAACTTATTCTGGCGGCGAATGAATTTGTGGTATTTGGAATGATGTACAAGCCGCTCTACCCTGACGACAACGGTTTTATCCATCTTATCGCTGATCACCGTTCCGACGCGTGTTTTCCTTCCCGACTTCTGTCCTTCCATAGATGGTAGCCTCATACCGTGGTCTTATGGTCTAATTCATTAATGATGGTCAACACCCGAGCGATACTCTTGCGGGTTTTATTAAGCTGAGCGGTATTCTCCAGTTGGCCGGTCTTGTGCTGGAAAGTAAGGTTAAATAAAGCTCCACGAAACTCGTCCAGTTTCTGGAGCAGTTCGTCTTTCGTAATATCCCGGAGCGCGCTGGATTTCATAGGACATCCTGCCTTGACACGAAACGAGTCAGAATGGGCAGCTTGTGTGCCGCTAAGTTAAGGGCCTCCCGGGCGATTGCTTCGGGGACTCCCTTAATTTCATAAAGGATACGACCAGGCCTGATAACCGCCACCCAAGCTTCAGGAGATCCTTTGCCTTTGCCCATGCGAGTTTCTGCGGGCTTCTTGGTAATTGGCTTATCGGGAAAAATCCGAATCCAGACCTTGCCGCCTCGTTTTACATGGCGGGTGATGGCGACACGCGCAGCTTCGATTTGCCGGGAGGTTGCGTAGCCATCCCCAAGAGCCTTAATACCAAAATCACCGAAGGCCAGGGTGCTGCCCCTGGTCGCCATGCCTCTTCGATGGCCCTTTTGTTGTTTTCTGAATTTGACTCGTTTGGGTGCTAACATTAAAGCATCTCCTATACTAGTACTAGGGAAGGACCTCCCCTTTGAAGATCCAAACCTTCACTCCAATCACCCCGTAGGTAGTCCGAGCGAGTGCCGTACCGTAGTCAATATCGGCGCGCAGTGTATGAAGCGGGACGCGGCCTTCGCGATACCACTCGCGTCTGGCCATTTCCGCGCCGCCCAAGCGGCCCGCGGAAGCCACGCGGACTCCCTTGGCCCCGAACTTGAGGGCGGCAGTGACTGCTCGTTTCATGGCCCGCCGGAAGGCCACTCTGCGGACCAACTGGAGAGCGATGTTCTCACCAACCAACGTAGCATCCAATTCAGGTCGCCGAACTTCTTGAATGTCGATAAGGATTTCGCGTCTGAACTTGGTCTCCAGATCCCGTCGTAAAGCTTCTATTTCGGCGCCCTTCTTGCCAATCACAATACCAGGACGAGCGGTATGAATGCGGATCTTAGCCTTATTCGCCGCACGCTCAATTTCGACCCGCGCGATGCCCGCATGAAACAGACGGTCCTTGATATATTTTCGGATCATGTGGTCTTCCTGGACCAGCTTCGCATAATCCTTCGTGGCAAACCATTTTGAATCCCAAGTCTTAATGACGCCCAGACGGAACCCGGTTGGATGCACCTTTTGTCCCAAAATTCACCTCCGTTTGTTGGTACCTTTTTTCTATGCTATGAAACCGCGATAAGTTCGATTTACTTTTCAGCCAGCACCATCGTGATGTGACTCGTGCGCTTCAATATTCTCGTTGCTCGGCCCATGGCTCGCGGGCGCCACCGCTTCAACTTGGGCCCCTCGTCCACCAGGAGGGTCTTGATAAATAGGGTATCGACATCTATAGACTGCGTATTCTCAGCGTTGGCGACGGCGGAACGTAAGGTCTTGTTGATCAGGCGGCCGCTCTTTTTGGGCAAGAACTTCAGGATGGTTAGAGCGTCGCCAACCTTTTTCCCTCTCACCAGATCGGCAACCAGGCGGACCTTATAGGGAGAAACGCGTAGGTATTTACCAACCGCTCGCACTTCCATTACTTCTTTCCTTTCACTTTCGACTTCTTATCTCCTGCATGGCCGTGGAAGGTTCTGGTTGGCGCGAACTCTCCCAATTTATGTCCCACCATATTTTCGGTAATGAAAACGGGAATGAATTTCTTGCCATTATGGACAGCGAGAGTCACCCCGACGAATTCCGGGATAATGGTAGACCTTCTCGACCACGTTTTGATGATCTTTCGATCACCCGTATCTTTTGCTTTGGATACCTTCTCAAGGACGTGACCATCAACAAATGGTCCTTTTTTCAGCGAGCGAGGCACCTTTTCCTCCTTTTCATGCCCTGCTTCATTGCCTTTGCGAGCTGTTTTCAAAGGCCGCAGGTCATATTAGAGTGCTATTTTCTCCGACGTACGATCAGCTTGTCGCTGCGCTTGGACTTCCGCGTGCGGTAACCCTTCGTGGGAACTCCCCACGGGGTGCACGGATGCCTCCCGCCAGAACTTCTGCCTTCCCCGCCACCCATGGGATGGTCGACCGGGTTCATGGCAACTCCGCGGACATGTGGGCGGCGCCCCGCCCAGCGGGAGCGCCCGGCCTTACCCAGTGACCTGTTCTCGTGATCAATGTTTCCAACCTGACCAATGGTTGCTTTGCAGCCGATAGGGACCATCCGCATCTCGCTCGAAGGCAGGCGCAGAATGGCATGCTTCCCTTCCTTGGCGATCAATTGCGTACTGCAACCGGCAGATCGCGCTAGTTGCGCTCCTTTGCCAGGTTTCAATTCGATATTATGCACCACCGTGCCCAAGGGGATGTCGGACAAACGCAGGCAATTTCCGGGCTTGATGTCGGCGGTGCCGCTGGTGAGCACGGTGTCGCCTACAGAAAGCCCAACCGGCGCGATAATGTAGCGTTTTTCACCGTCCTTGTAATGAAGCAGGGCGATGTTTGCGGAGCGATTGGGATCGTATTCAATGGTGGCAACCTTGGCCGGAATATTTTCTTTGTCTCGTTTGAAATCAATGATCCGATAGCGGCGTTTGTGCCCCCCACCGCGATGCCAGGAGGTGACCTGACCGGAATTATTCCGCCCGCCTGATTTCTTCAGAGGTTCAATCAGACCCTTGCAAGGCTCAGCACTGGTTATTTCCGCGAAAGTACTGTAGCTCTGAAACCTCCGTCCCGGAGATGTCGGATTTACCTTTCTAATGCCCATCTATGCCCTCTCTCAGATCACACACCTTCAAAGAATTCAACGCGCTGGCCGGGTTTAATGGTGACCATGGCCTTTTTCCAATCTGAGCGCTTGGTGAAGAATCGGCCGACGCGCTTTTTCTTCCCTCGCATATTCATCGTGGTGACATCCAGAACGTTGACCTTGAACATCTGTTCCACCGCTGCCTTGATCTCGATTTTGTTCGCCCGTCGATCAACCTCGAAAAGAAGCCTGTTATTCTTCTCTTTTTCTGTAGTGCTCTTTTCGGTAATAAGAGGACGTTTCAGAATCTCATACGCTTTCTTGTTCATGATCCTAATCTCTCCTCTATTTTTCCAACGCTCTCTTGAGTCAGGAGCACATTGTGGTAGTCAAGGAGATCGTAGACATTCAATCCTTCAGACCGTAGAACTTTAACGTTGGGGATATTGCGAGCGGACTTTTCCACCATTTCGTCGGAATGGGGCAGGACGACGAGGGTCTTCCCGAGCTCAAAGCGCTCGAGTACTGCGGCGAAGTCTTTGGTCTTGATCCGCTCAAGTTGCAGGGTGTCGAGAACCGTCAATTCTTGATCCAGAAGCTTCTGACTCAGGGCCATTTTCAGGGCTAACCGGCGCACCTTCTTCGGGACACGCATATCATAAGACCTTGGTTGCGG
>JADGQM010000244.1 GCA_017881795.1 Syntrophobacteraceae bacterium | reverse complement strand
GGAAAAGCGGGAAAGGCCACGCCTTGCTTTTCAACGGATTGACCATACCTTTCGGCCAGTCGATTGAGGAGGAGTATCCCCACTGTTAGACTGAGCTGCTGACAGGCCAGGGCATTGACCAGGGCTTCGAAGATGGTTGGAAATCGTGGAGGTTTAACCCCTTCGAATTGCAGTGCAAGTGCGTCCAGCTTCGGCTGGTGTTCCGTGAACCGGTAAAACTCAGTCAGGTCAATGTTGGTCCCCAGCATACGGGTGAGGGCGGATGTCACAAAAGTCTTTGCGTCAGGGGGGAGAGCGTTTCCATTGGCTGTGACCTGGAGAAGCGGTTGGCCCGAGGAACCCATCTGAGCAACCTCTACTTCCAGCGGTTGCCCCTGCATGATCAGAACCCGCCGATACGTGTTTCCGTCCCAGCGATCGATGACATTGTCAGGTCTGCGGCGCAGGACCCATACGGTAAGGTCAAGCCGGAAGGGTGCAACCGGTTCAAGAGAAAAAGTGATCAAGTCCAAAGTTCGCATCCCTCTCAGATCAATGCCCGAACTCGCTCTTTTGAATGCTTGCCGGCCCATTTACCTGTGTTCTCCTGATCCCGATCCTGGAAATGTCGTAGGCATCCAATGGATCTGTTTTCAATGCATGAGATTCCTTGTTGTGCGCAAATGCTCTACACGCAACATTCGAGTCGGCGGTGGTAATTTGTGACCACTATTGGTCCATCTGTTCCAACTACCACTGTATCCTCATCTCGAACACCCCACGGCCCCGTGTAAAGGCCACAATTGCCCACGGCAATCACAACATTGGCAACGAGAGGAGCAGGCGCTTTCTCACCGTGAAAAAAGGCGTGTCCGGCAGGGAGAGGGGATTCCTCAAACTCGATGCCCAAGCCATGTATAGGAGGCCCGAAGATATGCGCACCATGTCCCGCCTCTTTGAAGACCCCGTGCATCGTTTGCTCGAGATCCATCATCTCGACCCCGGCTTTGACTTTGCCAATGGTGGTCTCCAGAGCCTTTACATACAGATCATAGGCGGTCTGCTGCTCAGCCGTTGGCTCACCCACGCAGACCGTGCGCCCCATGTCTGAGCTGTAGCCATTTACAACAGGATGAAGGTCGATCATGACGAGATCACCGGTCTGCAGTCTCCGCAGAGTGGGTACTCCGTGAGCAATACTGGTACGTGGTCCAGAGGCTACATAGCTGCGATAAAAGTCCGCCGCACCTGCTTGCCGCATGGCATACTCGGCCTCAGCAGCGACCTGGCTCTCTGTTATGCCGGGTTTGATGGATTTTATTGCCGCCCTCATCCCCGCCTCAGCCACTTTTGCTGCTACCCGAATCCGCTCTATTTCATCAACATCCTTTACCAGACGCAGTTCCGACATAATGGGCGTGCAGTCCTTAATTGCCACAGCTTCAGGCTTGGCATGGGGATGAGTGAGCATGCCCATCCTGGGTTGAGGGAGGAAAGCATACTCCAATCCCACCACGCCTTGCCGAATTCCGAAATGCTCATAATAGTGAGCTATGGAGTGAATCATGCCCACTTCATCCTCAAACCCCACCATATCATCAAAGGTTGCCATCGACTTGACATCGTCCACATCTGTTTGCGGCACTCCCAATGCAACTTTGCCATCTCGGGTGATCATGGCATATGCGCAAAGGCGCCCATCACCCGTGAGATAGAGCAGGTTTGCAGGCTTTGTAAGGATGATGGCATCCAGCCCGTGTTCCCTCATCAACTCCCCGGCACTTCTTATTCTATCTCTATAGACTGACATTCGCATGGCCTCCTTTCTTCCATTTTCCCTGCATACTAAAAACCGATACGAGTGGATCTGGAGCTCTTGGCGCAAGGAGGAGAAGTTTCTTGGTTTAGCGACCGGAAGCGACTACCCAGTTAGTGTCGCTCTGATTCTCCCCATTCGCAAACGGCGACTTAACGACCATCCCCGAAGCGGTGACGGACTTTCGTCGCGGTTTGCTACTTGCTTTGGCAATGATTCTCCAACTGCGCCAGGCGCTGCTTGGTTGCTTTCTCCTGATTCCAGCGTTCGGTCACATCGCGGATGATCGCTGCAATCCCATCCATCTGTCCTCTCTCGTCATAGATGGGCACAAGACTGAATTCCACCGATATGCGGCTTCTATCCTTTCTGATGGCAGGAACTGCGAGAAGCTGGGATTCATATCGGCTCCTGCCGATCGACATCACTTTTCTGTAGCCTTCCCAATGACGCTCTCTCAGTTGCTCGGGAATGATCATGTCGAGAGTCCGCCCCAGTGCTTCTTCGGTGAGATACCCAAACGTGCGTTCCGCCCCGGAATTCCACAAACGGATGAGACCTTCCCTGTCCGAGAAAATCACCGCATCCTGGGCTCTTTCCACAATTTGTCGGCACAGCAATGTATCTGAATCAATCTGCATGTCGACTCCTCTCACGCCCCTCTTCTAACAAAAGTTGCTGACTACCGGGTCGATCCCAAAAAGACTTTACTCGGTAACAGTAATTGCTGCGTCAATTTCCAGAGCCGGTCTTGTTGTTTTCTAGGGCGCCTGCTTCAACCCACCTGACTATTACGCCAATTTCGCCCTCTTGGAGCGGGGGCTTACCAAACGGCATGCGTGGCTGGTCGATACCCCTCACACGGCGCACCAGTTCACTCTCGTCGGGCTTTCCCGGAATAACTACAGGGCCAGTTTGAGAACCGGCCATGACATTCGCATAGCTGTCCAATCGAAGTCCGATAGTCCTTTGTGGCAAAAGTGACGCGCCTATTTGTGGTTGATGCTGGATGCTAGATTCTGGATGCCGGATAGGGCTGCTGTGGACCCGGTACATCTTTTATCCAGCATCAGGCATCCAGTATCCAGAATCTTCCGAAACTGGATGATTATTTCTGCCGCGCCGTATTAGTCAAGGCCCGGAGACCTGACAATGCCCTTAGCCATTATTTCTTCGATGGACGGGAATGCTTTCTGTGCAGCTTCAGGCACAGGCTTCCAGCGCTTTTCAGGCGCGTAATTGAATGTTCTCGTTCCAGGACCATCCAGGGGACGTCCTACAACTATTCTTCCAACCATCCCCGCATTTTCATGTGGGCGGCAGAAGTAATCATAGACCCCTTCGACGATGAATTTCTGCTCAAAAGTCGAACCAGGAGCTGGATATTGCCCGATCAGGATATCCGAATTCCAAGGCGTGGCATTCTCCGGAATCCGTAATTCGTGGTTGTCATTTGCGGGATGGTATGCAGTTGTCGAGTGGTAACCGCTCATCTGGACCCATCGCACGATATCCCCTGATTCTATATGGATACCAATCGGATCGAAGTATACGTTACCTGCGGCTGAAGCCACCATCTTCACTTCTATTACCTTTTGCCCATTCCCGGTTTGCGCAGAGACCAACACCACGAGAATAATAGTCAAACACCCCAGGACGACCCCAGAAAACGCTCGTCCTGAAGGCTGATCCTGATCTGATTCCTTCTTGGCCATCTTTCTTCCTTGTAAAAAGAGATGGGGAGACCTACTAGGGGTCTCCCACCAAATCCGCCAATCAACAGGGCAGTTCGGCTCACTTCATCATTTTCATTTCTTCGGCATGGCTGATGAGCCAGAGCGTAACATGGTAATGAGGTTCCTCTACTCCTGGGTGCCCTGGATTAAATTCCAGATCTACATGGTTAACCTTGAGGCCTGGCAATTCCTTGCCCAAATCACTGATAGCCTTGTGATCAGTCAAATCCTTCAAAGGAACCATGTAGATAACATTAACCAGTACCCCTTTCTTGTCGTAGCCCAGGAACGGCCCGTAGGGCAGGGTAGTGGGATCTACATAAAGCGTACCCATACCCGGTAAGTAATCAGGAAGTTTCACCAGGGTACTCACTTTCTTGAAATTGGGTGGTGGCGTCTTACCTATGTTCGTCTTCCCTGCCGCGAATGCCAAGCTTGTGAAACTGAGCATAAGAAGCAAGGCAATTGCAACAGCTAATGCTGATCTCGTTTTCACCATGATAGGATCCTCCTTAATTCCAGGATTTATTTGTCGTACTCGAATACCACTGAAATTCAATTTAATCATCTCAACGAACTATTCAACGGTCCGCACGCGTTCACGTAGAGCCCGGAAAGGCAACGAATCTTTCGCTGTACGTTCTGCAGATCATTGATGTTCTGAGCGTCTTCCTCATCACCATAACACTGCCTGAAAATATCAATAGAAGAGCTGGGGCTAGGGCATTCCAAGTCTCCATTTCTGCTTGTCTTTAAATTCAGGGATTTTGGTCTCCATCACCCTGTAGAGCAAGGTCGGCACGGTGGCGTGTGTAACCACCTTTTCAGCTGTACTCCCTAAGACCCAAGCCACCTCTCCTCGACCGTGAGTAACCATGGCAATGAGGTCTATGTTGTTGTTATCAGCGTAAGCGATAATTTCCCGGGCGGGCACTCCTTCGATGCATTCGTGGTTGACATTCAGCCCTTGTAGTTGCAGTTCTTTGGCAGCCTTCCCCAAGAAGATGGCGCACTCTTTTGCCTCTTTCTCCTCCGCCTCTCGTGCCATTTTAGCAGGCAGCGACTCCGTAGCGGCAACCATAGGAAAATAGCACACATGAAGTAGGGTTATCTGTGATTGCATACACTTCGCCAATTCTACTACATCGGGAAGGATCTTTGCTGCCAACTCGGAACCATCCAAAGGAACCAAAATTTTCTTAAACATGGTATACTCCTTTCTAGTTGATGACTGATCCCTAAAGGTTTGTAATACCTCCAAACTTGAATGGTGCTGATCAGTGGAAGAACTCGGCAATTACCACATGGTCGCTTGTCTCACGCCGTCTGTTCAATGAGGAACAATTTGGGTTCATCACGCCTGCCTCCACGGGAAGGATCTATCGATTGCTTTCGGGCTCGGCAGGGCGCGATCGATCCACTGGGTCGGTATGACAAGCGCCCCGAATCGTCGATCCTACACCTCCTCCCTAGGTTGGACTGAAAAGCAAATTGTCCCATGACCTCACTTGGCCCTATTTGAAACTCGCTACTCATGCCCGGACTTGAGCAGATCCGCCAGCATCCTCACCTCGCAGGAGGCGTGTTGTCCCCGTTCAGAGAGACAACACGCGTGAACATATTCCACTTGCAATGAGCTAAACTAGTTTATGCTTGTGCAAGTTCTATTCCGGGTTGGATGAGAAACGTCGCCGCTTCATTTTTGTAAATATATATAAGCACTTATGGCAGGAAATGTCCCGTAGAAGCTTATGGCCTTGGGTCTGGAAACTGTTGCATGCAACAGAAGCGTTGCGTTTAATCGATGCCACATGTTGCATTTCATGAGTAGAGGACCGAGTTTGAAATCCAGGCAGATAAAGCGGCTCGAAAAAGCTCTTGCCTTGGCACACCTGTCGAATTGACAGAATTCCAAATATTTGCAATAGTTTAGCTGGACCGTTCTGGACTGAAGAGTTGCCATCCGAATAAGGGTTAAGGTCTATATGCTTTCCTCGTCATCGATTACAAGAATCCTCGCATTTCTGTGCCCCCTTCACCGGGAGGTCAATGGTCACCCTTCTATATTCTCCCTCTGCACTTTCGAAGGTGAGGCGGCCACCATGTTCGGTGAAGATTTTGTGGGTTGTGATGAGCCCCAGTCCAGTGCACTTGCCCAATGGCTTGGTGGAAAAGAACGGCTTGGTAATCATGGAAACCTTATTCGCAGGGATTCCCACGCCGCGATCGAAAAAGGTTATGCGGACATACTCCCGGGCGTTGATACGCACGCGTTCGCCGCGGATGTCGATTTCCTTGGGGGGCCACCTTACTCTGGTGTTTTTGCTGCACAGAATATAATGACCATCCCGGAATCCCATCTCTTCAGCACCCGCGCGGTTTCAGCGAAATTATTCGCAGGGTTCCCTGACCTGCGTCGCGTGTTTCAGCATTGAATTCATGTTGAGCGGAGCGCTGCCCATCTAATCGCGCGGACTGGGCAACGTGGCCGGGGATCAGTTCAAAGCCGCCAGCGATGTTGGCGTGCCCGTCGTCGGTGTGGGAGTGCTCGTTGCTCTGGGACGTGATGAAGAATGACGCCACCTTGTTCATGCGCGCCGATCAGGTGGAGGCCGCCTGGCGGTTGCTGATGCCGGTGCGTGAGGTCTGGGCGGCGGCTCCGCCCAGTGATTTCCCCAATTACGCCGCAGGCACCTGGGGACCCGAGGAGAGCCAGGGGCTGCCGGCTCACGGACACAGTTGGCCGGTGCCTGCCGAATTGGTGGTGCATTGCGAGAAGAAGGGATAGAATTCATGAGCGAAGAAATGAGGCGCCAGGCAATGACGAAGCCGATCCTGCCAAACTGACTGGTGAACGACCAAAGGGAGGCCAATCGCATGATAATTCTGGTCATCGATGTCGGCGGCACGCATGTGA
>JADGQM010000243.1 GCA_017881795.1 Syntrophobacteraceae bacterium | reverse complement strand
TGCCCACTTCCGCTCCCAGGGGGTTGAGCAATTACCTAGTTTCTGTGATCAAATTCGGGAGAATTCGATGAAAATACCGTGTGCCAAACGTCTTGGATTTATAGTGAGTGGCTTCATGTTTCTTCAACCGGCCCTTACGAGTATCCAACTTGACAATTTAACGATGATTGCAACTGCTCTGGTTCTTGGTGGTACTTTTAACCTTTCAGAGATTCTTCGTATGTGGTTAGGAGAAAAGGCCGTGAGTACCCTTTCCTATTTCTTGTCAGATGCGAAGTTTTATACTCACGAAATGGAAATACTTTACGCAAGACGAGTGTTGACAAGATACAAAATTAGTGAAGGTTATTTCATAATAGATGATACGATGCAGCATCATTCGATGTTTTGCAAGTGGATTCATGGTGTTTTCGTTCTATTCGATCACGCCCTAAAGACCAATCTAAGAGCCATCTGCGTTGTATTTCTTTACTATATCGATGGTGCGCTAATAACATGTCCTATTACGTTTAGGATCTATTATAAAGGTACTGGTAAAAATATGCCATGGCAACGTGGTAAATATTTTGAATGCTAACCAAGTATGAACTTGCAAGTAATATGTTGGAATGGGCATTAGAAATGGGCTTTCCAAAAGCCATTGTACTTGCTGATTCATGATATGGAATTGAACCATTCATTAAAGAGCTTAAGCGACTCGGTCTAAGCTATGTTATTGAGATCAAATCTAGCTTTAATATTAGGATCACGAGCAAAGAGACTAAATATACACCTAAAGGTAAGGTTGCGAAACATCAATTCGTCTTAACGCAGCTGCGAGATTATTTTGAATCTATTTCAACGATTACTAAGTGTGGACTTCCTCGCGACTTAGAAACAGGCCAAGAAGCAAAAGTTTTATACCATCTGAAATCTGCCACTGTTCAGTTGAATGCATTTTCCGGAAAACACCGTGTTATTTCAAGCGTTGACCCAGTTAAACAGACTACAAAATACCTTGTTACGGATCAACTAAACTGGGATTCTATTAAGATCGTCTCAGTATACAGCCAACGATGGGTTATTGAAGAGTTTTTTAGGAATGCTAAGCAACTAGCCGATATGGAGGGAGCCTCTATCAGGAGTGAGCAAGGCATAACAGTAACGTTGTGCCTGGTGTCCTGGATTGACTTCCTCCTCCATCTCGAGAACTACGAGCAAAGCACTGCTGGGGAACTGTCAAAGGAATCACTAACGATTCCTTCAATAGTACGTCAATGGCAATACGAGAACATCAAAGCTGTCGTCGAGAGAATACAATGCGAGGAAACATTTGTCGAACAATGGCTTCAAATCGCGAAACGTGATCTCTGCAGAAAACGGAAAAAGCGTAAGGAGCTGATTGTTATTCATGAATCCGGCGACAGTCAACTGCAAGAAGCAGCTTGACAGCAAGAAGGATGCCTTCGCTTTCGCAAAAGCAGGCACTATTTTTCGAAAACTCAAGAACATTGCAGATCCAAAACAGAGGGGAAAATCGATATGCAAAAAGTCTTCCGTTGCAGAATTTGGAGTTCCTGTTTGGTTCTTTTCGTCTTGTTCTTAGCGGGTGGTTGTGCCAGCACCAAAGGATCATACAATATGGTTCCTGGCCTCAAAGCTGATGAACAAATCGCGAGCTACGCACACCTGCAAGTCGACCTGAGGTGCAACGACGATGTGTCTCTTGCTCAAAGTGACCAACAGAGGATTCTTAACCTCATTGTAAACTCCATTCCAACAGAATGCCCAAACCGATACAAGGTTGTGAATGGCTCAGAATCTGACCAGCGAACCCTCCATGCCTTGGTCAAAATGACCAAGTATGATGAAGGCAATGCCTTTGCCAGGTTTATGCTCGCCGGATTGGGACAAATGCACATTGATGCAATTGTTGCTTTGAGCGACTTACGAACCGATGAAGAACTGGGCAAGTATGAGGTTGCCAAGACGTTCGCCTGGGGTGGGATTTATGGTGGATCCACTGGGATAAGAAACATTGAGGATGGCTTCGCGAAGGCTGTGGCTGCTTCCCTTTGCGCAAAGAAGGAAGGCGGAGGCTGAGTCGCTTGATGGCAAAACCGAACCGGGCCGTTACCTCCATTAAACGGCCTGGTTCGACTGCAGATCTCTCGGTTTTGTGGCGTATCAGGCACCGAGGATAAGTGCAGCTGACTCGAATTTCGATTAGGTCGAGGGTGAACGAAACCTCCTCACTCACATTGTCCCTTGGCTAAAACTGGAGTTGTTTCCTGGATCAATATCGAGGAAACAAGAGTATTTCTGGGGACGCAAATGAGCCTGCCAAGACAAGATATCGAAGCTGACTTCATATATTCTGCTTTGGAGAGCTTCCTGAACCAGACAGCTACTGCTCCAATGGCATCTGGACTGGATTGGGGACGCATTGAAGAAATAGCCGGACGGAACAGCGTCATGCCGATCCTGCTGTCCGTTTTGGACAACTCGCAGATCCCCAAGAATATCGTTCACCGTTGGAGGCAACTGTCAATTGGCACAGAGCTCTTTTACCAGCGCGCGAAAAGGGCAGCCATCACGCTGTGTCGGATATTCGATGAGGAAGGCATTCCCGCTGCAGTGCTTCGGGGGATGGCCTTGACGCAATCCGTCTATCCGGATCCTTCCCTGAGGCCGATGGTTGATGTGGATATCCTTGTTCCCGAGTCAGCGCGGCATATTCTGCCACAACTCATGCAGAAGCATGGTTTAGTATTGAAAACGGCGTTACGAAGCCAGTTCATCTATCTGATTGACGGTGTTGTCTTCGAGATACACTGGTCATTGCTGACGCCAAAACGCTACCGGAACATCGTTGACGCCGCAGCATGGCTGGAGTCGAGAAGATTGACTCCAACTGGTGAGGGGATGCTTTACTGCCTGACACCCGAAAATGAGCTCCTGGAGTTGGTGTTTCACAGCTTCATCCACCACGAAGTGAAGAACTTGCTCCAACTGATCGACATTGCCCTGGTTTCCAATTTGGAGGCTCTTGACTGGCACTACCTGGTCTCCTGGTGCCGGGATGCCTCTGTGACACGTTTGTTCTTTTTTACCGTTGGTCTTGCTGACCATTTATTCAAATTGGGATTGCGGAAGCGGCTTAATGAAGTCGGTGCAGCGTTGCCTTCCTTATGTGGCGATATGGTTGATGCTTATCAGGCTTCCTGGTTGGGCGGCGATACTCGACGGCAGTTCCTGCGCCGCAAAGCCAATCTGCTCCATGTTGCTGAAAGCCCCATGGTCAAACTCCGGCAGGTAGTCCGGTTTTTTAGCGTTGATGAGCTCTGCCGGTTTGCCAGGTTCAAGGCTTAATGCCTGTCTCAAAATTCTCCTTATCGTCAGGATGATGAAAACCTACGTCCCATAACCCGCCTTTCTGAAACGCGGCGGAAAATAACCACCACATCATGATATTCTGGGCGAGGAAGAGATCAACCTCCTCACCAGGAGCCAGCAGTGCGATGACGCTCGGGGCGCACTCTTCGGGGGGCGCAGGGCCAATGTCGATAAGGCCGACTCTTCCATCTTCGGTGCACCCATAGCCATTGCTAGGGATACAAGCGGACCTAACATTCAATGATGCGATTGAAGAGTGCTATATTCTCCTCGACATCCGAGGTCATATCACCTGATCGAATGAGCTGCACTTCGGGTTCGAAAATCATTTCGTACCGCCCATCGGCGCGTCGAAAATTGTACACTGGAACCACCGGAGCTCCCGTTCTCAGGGCAAGGGTGGCCAGAGCTTTATTGGTGCAGGCGATTTCCTCGAAAAACGGCACATAAACACCCTCTCGCCAGGTAGCATTCTGATCGATTAATAGCGCAACAACCTTCCCCTGACGCAGCAGTCGAATGATACTTCGGGCTGAGCCAGTTTTTGGAAGAATCTGGTTGCCTCCTCGGGACCGGATTCTGTGGAGCAGCCGGTCCAGCAGAGGATTATCCAAAGGCCGGGCCACCACGTTGATAGGATAGTAGCGGATAGAAAACGCCAGCGACATCAGCTCCCAGTTCCCGAAATGGGAGGCCATCACTAAGACGCCTTTGCCGCTTTTGGTCGCAGCATGAAGATTCTCGACGCCTGAAAAGGTTATGAATGCGTCAAGATTGTCATTGGTCAACGTCATGAGCTGGGGAAGCTCCAGAAAGACGCAGGCAAGATGGATGAAGGTGTTTTGGCATAAGCTGCGCCGCCTGGCATCGGTCAGTTCATCCTTGAAAGCAAGCTCGATGTTCTGCATGGCAACCATGCGATGACGGGCGTCAATCCGGTGCCAGAGGTTACCCAAAATGTGCGCGAGTTTTCCTCTGAGATTGGTGACCATTACCATATTGGGAGCCTTATCAAAAACATCGCTCCCTTCCCCGGTTCGCTCTCGCAGAGAATGGTCCCCCGGTGGGCCTCGGTGATGGTTTTGCAGATGGCGAGGCCGAGGCCGGTTCCTTGTTTTCCTTTGGTGGTGAAAAACGGCTCGAAAATCTTATCCCTGATGTCGGGGCTGATCCCAGGGCCGGTATCGGCAACAGCCACCTGTAACCTGTCCCCGACGACGCTTCCGGTGATCACGATCCGGCCATGCTCGTCCGTCGCTTCGATGCTGTTCTTCAGGAGATTGTTGAACACCTGGCGCATCAGGCGTTGTTCCATGAGCACTTCGGGAAGTCCGGGCGGCCATTCGAGGTGGAGCTCGATGCCTTTGCTTTTGGCCTGCTCCCTAAACCCATACGTAAGCTCCCGAAGCATTGGCTCCAGGGGCGCCCGATCGAGGCTCAGCTCAGGTTTCCTGGCGAACTGCAGGAAGTCTTGAATAAAGGCTTTGACCCGCCCCGCGTCTTTTTCCATGAGCGCGATGGTCTGGGCACTGTCGGGGCTGAGGGCATCCTTTTTCAACCTGCTCAGGGCGAAGCCCATAACGTTGAGAAGGTTCCCCACCTCGTGAGTCACTTTGCTGGAAGCGGCGCCCAGGGTCGCCAGATTGCGCGCGTGAGCCAGTTCCACGGCGGACTCGACTTCCCTCCTGACATATCGCTCCAGAGAATCCGCCATCTCGTTGAAAGCCTTCCCCAGTTCCCCGATTTCATCCTCTGAGGTGATGGTCGCGCGCTCATCCAGCTCGCCTCGGCCGTATCTTTGCACCTGCCCATGAAGCATTTCGACCGGCAGGAGAAATTTCCTGATCCGCGCCCAGCTCAGCACCACCGCCACCAGGGACGCCAGCAGAGTGATCGCCAGCGCCAGCCAGAAATTCTGATAGAGATAATCATAGATCTCGTGCTCTCTCTGGCTGAGGACAATAAACCATCCGACGCGAGGCAGGTAATAGCCAACGCAGTAGTAGGCTCCGTCTTCCCGCTTCTCCGACCACTCGATCGGGGCGTCCGGAGGCTCGTTAAGCTTCTCGAGAATCTCCGGCGGCACGTTGGGACGGGTGTTGATCACGAGGTCCATGTCCCGATGTCCAATGAGCTTTCCCGTGGCATCGAGGATATAGATCATGCCGCTTTCGCCGATCTCGATACCCTCCAACACGTCCCAGACGGCCTTGAGGTTGAGCTCAGCCAGGAGCACCTGATTCACCCGACCCAATCGAAACACCGGAGTGCTGATGAAGATGTAAGGAACATTGTCTTTCGTGACGTTGACTCCCGAGGTGGCCATTCGCCCGGCGAGCGCTTCACGGTACACTTCGAGCTGATCCGGTAACGTTTCGCTCACGTTTTGACCCACCGCTACCGGACTTTCCCCGTCTAAGGGCATGAGTGCAAGCCATACAAACTCGGTGGCAACCTGATGGAACGCCGTCAGCGCCATTTCCTGCTGCCACCGGTCCACTTTCGTTGCCGCCAGCACCCCGGCCAGGCTTTCCAGCTCGGTTTGGGCCTTGTTCAGGAACGCCCGGATTTCGCCGGCTGAACTCTTGACCATATTGGCGTAGTCTTGCCGGACCGTTTCTCTGAAGCTCAGATAGCTGGTCCACGAAAGGACCAAACCGGTCAAGGCGATGGCGCTGACGAGAAGAGGCAGGATAAAGAGAAGAACTTTACCGAGCACTCTGCCTCTTTTGAGATCATTAAGCGTCTGGCGCACCCTGCGAATCGCTAGCATAAGCTCTCCGCCACACTTTTTGCAGCCCCGGGCTATCCGGAGTCTAACGCAACGCAACCACAATAACCTGTCGCTTCGTCAAACTCAATTTCGATGGCTGCACGGTGGACGTGGTGATTGAGAAGGCCCTGCATTGGCATATCCGCGACCGCGCACGACAGGAGGCGGTCGCGCTGTGAAAGATGCGTTACTCCACATTATCCATATTCATTAGTCTTTGAAGAAAACCCTGGACTCCACTTCAGTCCTTCTTCTTGACCTCCGCGACAAAGGTCGCGACCTGCGACTGTTGCTTTGCAGCCTGGTCGACGATTTC
>JADGQM010000242.1 GCA_017881795.1 Syntrophobacteraceae bacterium | reverse complement strand
CATAAGTGCACTTAAGACGATTCAGTCAAAATCCGCTGTTATACGGAACTCTCACCTCCTCTCCAGGTAACCTCACCTGCGCTCCGCAGGGCGGACGCCAGTTGCCCGGCACAAACTACCCTGACCATGCCCCTTCCGCGACAGGCGATACAAGCCTTGAAACGAAAAACATCGAATATTAGCTCTTTGAACCCTCACGGTGCCCCCCATAAGGACGGCATCAACGAAATTTCACGTTGTCAACTTGTTTAAGATTCCGCCGGTTATTGACCCAATCCAAGCACTAGTTTAGTGCAGAGACTAGAAGAACAGAATCGATATGTCAAGAAAAATATTTAATTACAGAAAAGTGCAATAAAAAATGTTGTTCTTCCTGGCGCTTCGTTGTCTTGGTCTAAGTTCCACATTTAGCCATTCTTCCCGGCCTTTTGGAGTTCCTCATCAATGATCTGCTTAAACCGATCCGCAGGCGGCGCCCCCGAAACGAGGCGATTATTGATGACGAGCGTTGGCGTTGTATTGAGCCCGAACTTCTTTCCTTCTTCAATGTCCTTTTCAAGATGGGCCTGAAATTTACCTGCGTTAAGACACTGGCTGAACGGCTCCAACTGCAGCCCAAGTTCTGTGGCCAACTGGGTCAGGCGATCTGGAGAAAGCTCTTCCTGACTGCTGAAAAGGAGATCCTGGTACTGCCAGAACTTGCCCTGCTCCGCGGCGCAATGCGCCGCAAGCGCTGCTCCCTTCGCCCACTTGTGACCAGGCATAGGGAAGTCTTTAAAAACCCATTTAACGCGGTCTTTATAGACTTGCTTGAGTTCTCGCACAACCTCGTGGTTTTTCCGGCAGGCGGGGCACTGGTAGTCTGAGAACTCAACGATGGTGAGGGGAGCATTCTCCGGGCCGAAAACCGGATCGTCCTTGCCGATGCTGACCTGGATGCTGGGTGACCGCGGCTCCTTCAGGTAGACCATGAGGTCATATTTGGGGCCTAGAGACTTGGCATATTCAAGCACCTTTTGCTGGACCTTCTGCTGCTGGAGATAAGCTCTGATTTGACTCATCAGTTCCTGCTCGGAACCGGCATAATCCACCCAGCGAGCGCGATTCTCAGCATAGTAGTTCTCCACCTCATGGTCGTCCACGCTGACGTTCTGCGAGGCGACATATTCCTTTACTAGCTCCTGCAGAGGTTTTCCCTGCTTGTCTGCTTCCTTTTCCAGAATTATCTTCGCAGCCAGGGAGTCCAGGCGGTCGCGCTCGAGCCGGTAAATCTGCTGCTGCAAATCATAGATCCGCGATGCCACAGGCTGGACGAGTTCGTCATAGGTTATCACCTGCCCTCCCACTGTGGCGGCGAGAGCAGGGCTTTGCTTTCCAACTGCGGACGCGTCACTGCCCTTCTCGTGTGAGATCACCACGGTGGAAAGGATCAAGGCTGCGAGGGTGACGGCAAGAGTCTGCCACATGCGAGCCTTCTCGAATGAGCAAAGGGCGAGGGCAGTGATCACGAGAAGGTTGGCCAGACAAAACACGCAGACCGTTTTCATGGAGAACATGGTCCACATGAGACCAAGTTCCATACCAAAGCCCACCGCAATAACCCAGAAAAGCAAGCCGTAAGAGCGAACGCACAACAGCGACACCAGGAGGTAAAAGACCACTCCACACAACCAAACCGGCACACCGAACAAGCTGTACTCAGCTGTCTCTCGGCACCCGTCACCAAATCCGCTGCACAAGGACGCCACCCACTCGAGGCGGTGTGACAAGCCCGCCAACGAGGCCACCACCACGCCGATGAGGCCTAGTGAGAGGATAAGGAGTTTTCGCGACTTATACGGTTCAGTCATGCTTCAGGGGCACCTCTGTTCTGAGGAGTGAGAGAACGGATCCTGCACTACTTTACTCCTTCGTTTATCCACACTTGCATGCGCGGAAGCTGCAGTTCCTGGACCACATCTGCAGGCGGTTTTTCTGCCTGCTTCTGAGCGGATTTGTCGCGGGCTTTGGAGGGCAGAGGTGTCGGTTTGGACCCGCCGCCGGCCACGGCTCCCCCGGTCGTAGCGGCAAAGTCAAGCAGGCCGTCTTCATTGACATCACCCACGGCGACGCCCCAGGATACAGATAGCCCCTTCTCCGGGAGATTCGTGCCGACCAGTTCCGTGAAGCCTCCCTTTCCGTCTCCCTGGAGGATAAACAGACCATAATTGCTCCCCAACTCCTTGACTTTGCGGCCGGCAACCACAATATCAAGATGACCGTCTTTATTAAAATCGCCCAGGGCAACACCCACTGCCCCATTCTGCATTGACGGCATGAGATCGCCCGTATACTTCCATGAACCATCCGGTTGCTGCAAAAAGAGCTCCGGGCCATTCACATCGTTGGCCGCCACAATGTCCGTCAAACCGTCTTCATTGACGTCGGCGAAGTCTATCCCGCGGTAAAGACCGCCAATTAATGGTGCGGGAAGCCCTTGAGAGGCGTTTTTGAAATGACCCTTACAGTCTCCGAGCCACACCCTCGGCCCCTTGTAATATGATGCGACCACATCGAGGCAGCCATCTTTGTTGATATCAAACAGTTTCGCCTGATTGGACCAGCCGGCATTATCCTCATCGTCGGCTTCGGGGTGTTGCAGATCGGGGAGTCCATTAGCCGTCAACGGTTTCCAATTCTTGCCCGTGCCGTCGCCAAGATAAACCTCAAAGCCACCCTGATCCGAGGCTGTCGCCACGATATCAAGGAAACCATCTCCATTGATGTCGCCCAGAGCTATATCCTCGGCGCCAATGAAGACGGCCTTCAGCTCGTCGTCCTGTGTGGGTACTTTAGATTTCACGGCCACCGGATAGAGCCCCTCAGTGACCATCTTCCAATTGCCCTTGCCGTCAGAGAGGTAGACATATACCCCACTGCAATGGTCGGCAACCGCCAGATCAAGAAAACCATCCTTGTTGATATCACCGACGGCGATTCCGCCCCCACAGGAGCCGTTCTTATTCTTGAGTCCTTCCGAGGAATCGGTCCAATTGCCCTTCCCGTCTCCAAGCCATATGTGGGGACCATCACCCAGGCGGGCTAACGCAAGGAGATCCAGATGTCCGTCACCATTGATATCGATGAGCAACGGTGTCGATTTCCACATTCCAGCTTGGGCTAAACCGCTGGCTGAGAGTTTGAATTTTGGGGTCGGCCCTTCAGATGCCTTGGTCACTTGAGTTGGCACACCGGCGCAGGATGCCAGGTAGTGGAGTGCAGTAAAAATCAGGACACTGTGAAACAGAGACTTTAAAAAACGCTCCATGCGATCTCTCCGATGCTAAAGATTTTGGATCGTAAGCCCGAGGACGACAGGGTAGGGTTCCCGAATTTCAGGAACCCGTTCTAAGCCAGCATTCAAAGGGCTTCTTACCAGCCCTCTGAAGTCAGGTCCAGTTTCTACTCCTGGGACTCACGGATGTCAAGATACCACTGGTTGTTCACTTTTATCCATTGCTGCATGATGGTTTCCCGGGAGGGTTCCATTTTCGTCAGGTTCGGATCGTTCGGTCGGTAGTCGACCGTTATTCTGACCTTGGCCTGGTCACCGGAAACCTCCGCCCAGTGAATGGAGTGTTTGACGTAAGTGTTGAGCGCCTTCTTACTCAGAAATTCCTCTGCGGGAACCTTCTCCCGGAAGGCGGGAGGGCAGTACTGATAGACCGTTTTATAGTCCTCTTTCTCCCGTGCCTGCCAGAACTCGTTGGCGCGTGCCATCACTGCGCTTTCTTCTTTGAGGGGTCGAAGAGTAGGAGGAAGTTTCGGCACATCCTGCAGTTGTTCATGTGGTATGGGGTACCATTGGCCATCCCTCTTTTCCCACGGCTGCCAGGTGTCTACTTTGTTTGGCGGCAACCCTGGAAAACGCGTCGGTTCAACTTCGAAGGCCGTCTTGACCCAGCCCACATTGCCGTCGACTTGGACGTCTCCCAGTTTGTATGAAAGGTAATGGAAAGGTCCCTTTTCCTTACTGAAGGCGACATATTGTTCCTTGGTGCCACCCTGCTTTTCACCCTCGGCCAAGTAATCGTAGACCGTGGCCCAATCGCCCTTAACGCGCGCCTGCCAAAATGTTGTGGCGCGCTCCGTCAAGGCTTTTTGTTCATCTTGGGCAGCCTGAAGTGGTGTGACGCCCAAAAGGCCAAGAAGCACAAACATGGTTACCAAACCGAACGATGTCTTCGACATGAATTGCACCGCCGGAAACGAATGACTGGGCCTGTTCCCTCCCGTAGAAGTCGACAATTGGACGATTTGCTGACACGTTCCACCACCGTTAACATTCGCAAAGAATTTCTTAACCATAGAGCAAAACCTCGTGTCCATAGAACTCTCTTGTCTTCTGCATGGCTACTGCACGCACCCTGATCAAGACCCAATTCCATCGTTGACGGATATCAATTCCGCAACGCCAGATGGAGGGGCAGAATACCAACTTTTCTATATTTCACACCATTCTTCTCGTTCTCGCCGGATTTGACCCGCTCTCACATGAGAAGGGGGGGCAAGGACATGTCCTTGCCCCCCCTTGGCTATATCGGTTCAAAGTCAAGCTGAAGGGATCTTACTTTGCCGGAGCTTCAGGTGGTAGCCCTTGAGGATCCCACAGGATGTGAGACACCTCACCCGATCCGGCCCCAACTCCGGTCGCTGCGGTCAACTCGGACTTCCCGGTGAAGAAAATCTGGGTCGAGGTGATGCCGAGCAATGGAGAGGTAACCTGCGACTTACACTTATCCGCTCCCGGGCCATAGACGGTGTTCGGAGTTTTGAAGATGTTAGCGCAAACCGTACTCGACACACCCGTTGCGCGCATACGGCCCATCAGGGTATGCAATCCTGAGAAGGTGAACTTCTCGCCGCCAAACCCAGTTGCTCTCCCGGAATTAGGATCAAGAATCGTCCCGATTTCGTTCAGATAACCTTCAAACCAGCACTTGAAACACTGGTAAGCACCGGTGTACTTGGTCTCGTTTTCGTTCCAGATATCGAACTTGGCCTTGGTACAAGTTGGGATTCTATCCTGGCGCAGATCCTGCTTGCAGGGTACCAGCGTCAGGTCGGTCTTGTTAAATTTGACCGTCTGTCCTTCACCATCGATGGCCACTTCTTTGGTGGGGGCAAAAGAAAAGAAATTGAAGATCAGATACTGGGGACAGGCATCGTAGGCCAGATTGGCGCCGCTCAGCACAATATCGCCACCGGTGCCAACTTCCTGGCCGAGAGCGGCAAATCCCCGGGCGGTGAAATTAACGGAATTGTACTGGTATGCCGTCAAATTCCGATAATCAAGAACGGTTGCCGTGCCATAAAGATGATTCCAGTTGATCTGGCTTGTCCCTTCGAAATTGACCGCCCAGCATTTGAGCTCGCCCACACTGTTGCTGAAAAAGGGCGGGACGGTCATGGGGTTGGTGGAAGCGTCGTTGAGATTGTAGCTGGCCGTGCCCAAACCATCGGAAGCCCTGAACCAGACCGGCTGGGTGATGGTGACCAGGAACATAAAATCCTGAATGGTTTGATCGCTATCCACCCAGTAGCACTTGACCATGACACCACGGGGGTAATCATTGCTGAGCTGGATGATGGTATCTCGGGCGTTGTTATCATCCGTGGTGGTGTCGATCTTCGGGAAAATCAAAACGCTGCCTTTTTGGGAAGTATTTCCTACATTCTGTGCGGCGGAGGCTATGGTACACGCCCCCACGAGCAACCAGACAATTGCCAGAGAGAAAACCAATGTTTTTTTAAGCATCCTTCCTTTCCTCCTACCTAGAAATTTCCAAAATAGCTCGCCATGACACCAATTACTGCGTTCAAGCACCCGCGAGTAAAGCAAAAATCCCCGATGCTACACGCCCCGTGGATCTCACCTCCTCTCCATCTGATCTCAATCAATCCCAAAAAACCAAAAATGCCTGCCGGACCTTAACCGTAATTGTTGCCTCTTGCGAAACCACCCCTCTTAAAGCCTTTGTCGATAAAGACCCACCTTGAACACTCGGACTGAGCTCTGATACAAGCTTCTCTTTTAGCTTACATATCACTCAATTTGCTCTAATTCTTCGGCGGGAGACATGTAATTCCCTACCAGCCTTGACAATTAACTATGGTAATGCGACGCAATTGTCAAGAAAAAAATTAAAATTGCATTTCTGGCTGCAGGCGAACAATCGGATGTTATTTCGCGATCTGGATATTGGCACATCCCGACCAACTGGACGACACCCCCTTGTCATCCATCGCCTGGACTTTTACACAGTAGGTTTTTGCTGCGGTCCACAGGTGGACCCCGGACGCTGATGCCGTCCAGGGGCTTGTTTGCCCGTCACCCCATGAGAATCGGTACTCGACGGGGTCGCCGTCGGGGTCAGTCGCCTGCCCGGTGAAGGTATAGGTGGTATTGACCTTGCCCGTGGTGGGGCCAGTAGGAGGGCCAGTCA
>JADGQM010000241.1 GCA_017881795.1 Syntrophobacteraceae bacterium | reverse complement strand
CGTCCTGTGTTTGATGTCTCCCACAAAATGTTCTCCAAAACTATATCATACATCACTTGCAGAATGATGCAATGGCCAGCGGGTACACTCAAAAGTGGGCGCAAGATAACCTCCGGACTGCTCCCACGATCAAAACGGTAGCGCCGCTTTCCACGGCGGCGTTTATCGGATGGCGTCAAGGGATGGTCACACAAGGTGTGAGTGGGCCTTGAGGTATGAGCCACAATTTCTGCGCCGCCGTGGAAGGCGGCGCTACCATGGGTATAATCAAATTGGGAGGTCACTTCACTCAGCCGTTGTCGGGTCGATCACTTCACGCACCTCGGACACCTTGTTCGCAGGAAAGCCACCCTGCTTTGCGTGCTCGCGAACCATGGCCTCACTGGGCGCGATGTAGATACAATAAATCTTGTCATCAGTAACGTAACTATGGACCCATTGAATCTCCGGCCCCAGTTTCTGCAAGATACTGCACGACTTTGCAGAAATGCTCCGGAGCTCGTCCTTGGAAAGCTTGCCTGCCCCCGGAATTTCGCGTTCAATAACGTATTTCGGCATGACCATTCTCCTTTACGCAATCGTGGTCTGGCCACGGGGAATAATACAACCTGCCAACAAGTGGTTAACTGCAATAATATAAGACTGGGTTGTCATAAAGTGGCACAAATCTTCTCTAAAGTGTCGATAAATTTGCCTGTATCAGGAACACTCAACAGTAAGGAAAAGCCGCTCGTGGTTGGAACATAAACCACATTCCTCCGTTCGGTTAGAAACAGGAGCGCTTTTTCGCCGTTATTCAGCCTAAACCAACCTGCTCCGTATCCAGGTAAACCTATTCCATTGGTTCGCCATGAGGGGCAAAGACTTGATTCGGAGTTCAAATCAACAACTTTAACCTTCGGCATTTGGATGGTTTCCTTCGGGATAAGCCGACCGTAGAGCGTTCCAGAGATCCGCAACCCTTCGGGAGAAACAGTGAAGGAAGTGTTTCGAGAGGAATAGAGCAGGTAAGAGAACATCAGAACGAGCCCCGAAATCAAAATGCAGACCAGTCCAATGATCCAAAAAGAGACGCCGGTTGCTGGCACCATGCGGAACGTTTCCGACATTGTATTTACTCTCCTTCGAATTGCAGGATATTCGCGGATCAGTGAGAATCATATTTTCCCGTTCACGCTCAGGCCTCTCCCAAGTTATCAGTAACCGTTCACCGCGAAGGCGCAAAGGACACACCAATTGCTTTTCCAAAAGGATTGATCCTTTGCGAAACTTGGCGTTCTTTGCGTCTTTGCGGTGAATTGAGCAGCCCCGCGGTGAACGGATACCAACTTGCTATCACCCGGTCCCCGATTTTTGCTGCCGGCGATTAGCGCTTCAGTAATATTACCGCCTCTTTGATAAGGTTCTCTGCGGTAAACCTGAATTTTTCCATGAGGACTCCCCCCGGAGCGGAAGCGCCGAATCTCGTCATTCCATTAACGACGCCGAGGCCTCCCACATAACGCTCCCAGCCCATCGGCACGCCGGCTTCCACCGCAAGGCGCGCCGTCACGTCCGGCGGCAAGATCTCATCCCGGTAATCCTGCGAGGTCTTTTCGAAGAGCTCCCAACTGGGCATGCTCACGACCCGGACCCGAATGCCATCTTCCATCTCCGTCATGCGTTTGGCAGCTTCAAGCGCAACGTGCACCTCCGACCCGGAACCGATCAGGATAATATCCGGCGTACCCGCCGTGTCCGCCAGGATATAGGCGCCCTGTGAAAGTCCTTCTGCTGATCCGTACTGTAAACGGTCCAAAACCGGAAGCTTTTGTCGGCTCAGAATCAGTGCGGTCGGGCCATCGGTTGTTTGCAGGGCCTGACGCCATGCCACCGCGGTTTCTGCAGCATCCGCCGGGCGGATGACCGTAAGCCCCGGGATCGCCCGCAAACTGGCGAGGTGCTCAACAGGCTGATGCGTGGGGCCGTCTTCGCCCACGGCAATGCTGTCATGGGTAAAAACATAGATCACCGGCAGTCCCATGAGGCTTGCCAACCGTATGGATGGCCGCATATAGTCGGCGAAGACGAGGAAGGTCGCCCCATAAGGGCGAAGACCTTTATGCAAGGACATTCCGGAGAGGATTCCCGCCATTGCGTGCTCCCTCACTCCGAAGCGGATATTCCGGCCGTCGTAGCGGTCTTTTTGAAAATCATGGGAATTTCCGATGAGCGTTTTGGTTGAAGGGGCCAGGTCGGCGGAACCCCCAATGAGAGTAGGATTGCTTTTGGCAAGGGCATTCAAAACCATCCCTGAGGCCTCGCGCGTAGCGATTGCCGGCGTTGCTGAAAAATCCGGCAGGCCGGCGTCCCATCGCTCCGGCAAGGCGCCACGGACAGCATTGTCCCATTCCCTTGCCTGATCCGGAAAGGCTTGGGTATAAGCCGCCAGCCTTTCCTGCCACGCGCTTTCCGCCGCTTTTCCCTGGTCCACACAAATCTTGAAGGCTTCAACAATTGCTTCAGGGATGCAGAACAAGGCATCCTCCGGGCATCCGAGGTTCTTTTTGGTGAGACGGACTTCTTCTTTGCCAAGCGGTTCGCCGTGGGCCGATGCGCAACCTTGTTTGTTCGGGCTGCCAAAGGCAATCTGCGTGCGCAGGAGAATCAAAGTGGGCTGTCGGGATTGGGCTTTAGCCGACGCAATGGCGCCGAGGATCGCGTCGAGATCGTTGCCGTCGCCAACGGTAAGCACATTCCAGTCGTAGGCCTTGAACCGAAGCGCGACGTCTTCAGTAAACGTTATGTCGGTGCTGCCTTCGATGGAGATTCGGTTGTCATCATAAAGGCAAATGAGCTTTGCCAGACCCAGATGCCCAGCGAGCGAGGCGGCCTCCGCCGTGATCCCTTCCATCATGTCGCCATCGCCGCACATGACAACCGTGTAGTGGTCCACGATCTCGTATCCGGGTTGGTTATAAATCGCCGCAAGGTGACGTTCGGCCATCGCCATGCCCACGGCATTCGCGAAGCCCTGTCCCAGTGGTCCGGTTGTCGTCTCCACCCCGGGCGTATGTCCGTACTCGGGATGGCCCGGCGTCTTACTTCCCCACTGACGGAACTTCATTATTTCATCGAGACTCAGGTCGTAACCGGTAAGATGCAGCAGACTGTAGAGCAGCATCGAGGCATGGCCGCCCGAGAGCACAAACCGATCCCGATCGGGCCATTGCGGGTTTTTCGGGTTATGCTTCAGCATTCGGGTCCAGAGGATATATGCTGCGGGCGCCAGTCCCATGGGGGCGCCGGGGTGTCCGGAGTTGGCTTCCTGGATGGCGTCGATCGCAAGGGTACGGATCGTGTTGATGCAAAGGTCGTCAATGGTGCACTGATTTTGCGGCAAAACTCCACTCATTATTGGACTCCTCTATCGGCCTAAAATGTTGTGACTGTGGTGGTGCACTCTTTCGTAACGGGACGATTTCCTTCAACAGTTTGAGATGCGACTGAGGTCAATGATCTCCATACGGTTGTTTGAATCGGGATACCTGGTCGATGGGCCTTCGGTAAGAAGGACGAGGTTTCCTTCCATCCCATGGCGGTGTAGCCAGTCCCGTGCAAAGGCCTTCCAGTCTTCGGGGTGCTCGGGCGTTTGAACCGGATAGACCCCATACGAAAATTGGAGCCGCTGACAGGTGGATTCCAGGGAACTTACGGCGGTGATCCATACCGGAAGGCGAAAGCGGGTAATGCTTCGAGCCGTTGCGCCGCCATGGGTCGGGACGATTACCGCAGCCGGGGAAGCATGTTCCAGAGTGGTCTGGACACCCAAAGCGATCAGATCGCTGAGTTTAATATGGTCCTCACGAGTGCTCGCTTTCAGAGTCTCCCGCACCGGATAGCTGGAACGGGTGGGTTCAATGGCTGCGGCGATCTTGGCCAGCATTGCGACGGCATCCACCGGGTATTTGCCCATTGCCGATTCTTCGGACAGCATCACGCAATCGGTTCCGTCAAGAATAGCATTGGCCACATCGGTTGCCTCCGCGCGGGTGGGGCGGCGGTTGTCCATCATGGATTCCAACATCTGGGTCGCCGTGATCACCGGTTTGCCCAGCACATTGGCCTGTTGCGTTACCCGCTTCTGGACTACGGCAATCTGTTCGATAGGTATTTCCACACCCAGATCGCCGCGGGCGACCATGATGCCATCGGCGGCATCAAGGATTGCCTCCATTCGATCAAGGGCTCCGGATCGTTCGATTTTAGCAATGATGAAGGGATCGTGGCCGAGAGCGGCGGCGGCGCTACGCACGGCAGCGATATCGGCAGCGCTCTCGACGAAGGATTGACTGAACGCGTCCACTCCTTGATCCAGGGCGAATTTCAGACACTCATGGTCGTGTTCGGTAAAGGCGCTAATCCCGAGATCGATCCCAGGTAGATTGAGACCTTTGCGAGAGCGCAGTTCACCACCGACCACAACGCGGCACTGGACTTCGGCGCCCTCAACTTTGACGACCTCGAGCTGGATGAGCCCATCATTGAGGAACAGCGTATCTCCCGGCCGGACGGCCTGCGGCAGGCGGGCGAAGCTCACCGAAGCCCGCTGGGAATTACCGACGACATTTTCGGTCGTGAGCGAGAAGGGGTCCCCCGAGCGCAGCTCAATGGGTTCCACGGCCAACTGACCAATGCGCATTTTCGGCCCGGACAAATCGGCCAGGATTGCCACGCGTTGCCCGGTAGCTCGGGCGGCGTTGCGGATATTCCGGATCACTCTTTGGTGACTGGCGAAATCGCCGTGCGAGAAGTTCAACCGCGCTACATTCATCCCGGCTCGCATCATTTGCTCGAGGACCGGAGGAGACTCGGAAGCCGGGCCGATGGTGCAGACGATCTTGGTCTTGTTGGTTGGAAGCGCCATGAGCTTGGATACTCCTTTTTTCCCTACATCTCTTTGGGCTGCCCGGTTGACGTCAGCACACTGGTCCAGAGCTTTCCCCGGGGATCGATTTGTTTTCGCCCGGATACAGCCTGTGCTATGGGCACATGAGTGAACTCATTTTTCCAGAAGCCCACGACCATGTTCGTGCGTCCCGCCATGCCGGCATGCACCGCATTGTGGCCTAAAAGCAGGCAAAAAGCCGAATCCCGGGCGTTTGCCGGCATGCTTCGGATCGTGTAGCTGGGATCGATATACTTCAGACTGATCTCGGTCTCGATCTTCTTAAAATGCTGTCGGATCTGATCTCTCAGGAAGATGCCAATGTCAACGAGGCGAATGTTCCCCGAGGCATCCCATGCGTTGGTTGCCTCCATGAGGTCCTGTCCCGCTCCCTCTCCCACGACAATCACGGCGTGGCCTCTCTTTTCCAGCCTCTCCCGCAGCGCCTCGAGGAAGCCCTCAAGGCTAAAGCAGACTTCCGGGATAAGGCAAAAATTGACCACACTGTTGGCCAGGGTGGCATAAGCGGCAATGAACCCGGAGTGGCGTCCCATCAGCTTGACCAGACCGATGCCGTTTCTCGCTCCGTCGGCCTCGCTCTTAGCCGAGTAAATCTCGGTTCTGGTCTCCGTAACCGCCGTATCAAACCCGAAGGACTGTTCGACAAAGCATATGTCATTATCGATGGTTTTCGGAATGCCGATCACCCCGATCTTGAGACGGCGTCGCTCGATCTCTTCCGCCATGGCCTGGGCGCCGCGCAGGGTGCCATCGCCTCCGATGGCGAACAAGAGCCCTATGTTCATCCGCTCCAGGGTGTCGACCATCTCGCAGATATCCTGGGGACCACGCGATGAGCCCAAGATCGTCCCACCTTTTTCATGAATGTCGCGGACCGCCTCCGGGGTCAGTTCCAGGGGAACGTGGCCGTGTCTGGGTGCAAGTCCTTCGTAACCGTAGCGGAAACCAAATACGGTGCGCACTCCATAATGGTGGAAAAGGCTCAGGACAATCGCTCGTATAGCGTCATTAAGGCCGGGGCAAAGCCCGCCGCAGGTTACAATTCCAGCCTTGAGCTTCGAGGGATCGAAGTAGATCTTTCGACGCGGTCCGGCGACCTCGAGACTGGGGGGTTGCTTCCCGGTATCCAGGCAGGCCTTAATCTCCTTCAGACTTGGGTGATAAAGCAAGTCCTCGTCGCCGTCCGCGAAGTACACGCCGGACATGGGCGATGGGATTCGGCACTCCCCCAACTTCGCAACCTCGAAGTCAAGATTATCGTCTTCCATAGTTAACTCCGTTTTCTGGCAAGACTCCACCCCGGCCTGATCACCAACTTCTTCATCTCCTGAGTGTCATCAGGACGTTCCTTCTTTTGTGTCATTAAAGAGCCTTCGTATGCCTCCACTAAGAAACTGTCCAAAAATAACTTGCACCCATTTCAACCCTTTTTTGCACCACGAAGAACACGAAGGACACGAAGAAATCACTTCGTGTCCTTCGTGTTCTTCGTGGTAAAAGAAGGCTTCTTATTTTTGGACGCCCATTTGCGTGTTAC
>JADGQM010000240.1 GCA_017881795.1 Syntrophobacteraceae bacterium | reverse complement strand
GACGGATGCGGCATTGCGTCGCGACCTCGGCCTCGGCAAGGAAGACCGGGTGCTTCTTGCCGGAAGCACGCATGCCGGTGAAGAAGCGATGCTGAGGTCGACGTTCCTGGCACTGAGGCAGCATTGTCCCGACCTAAAACTGGTCATTGTGCCACGCCACCCCCATCGTACTGCTGAGGTTCAAGAGCTCTTCGGGAACGATCCCGTGCGGGTGTTTCGGTTCACCCAAGGGCCGCGCTCTCCGGCGGATGTCATCGTGGTGGATCGTATGGGGCTGCTGGGCAGTCTTTATGCTTTGGCCGATGTGGCCTTCGTGGGCGGGAGTATGGTCGGGAAAGGAGGACAAAACCCGATCGAACCGGCGGCTGCGGGGAAACCCGTACTCTTTGGTCCTGACATGAGCGATTTTCCCGATGTGTCAAGGTTGCTGATTGAAGCGGGAGGAGCCGTTCAGGTGCAAAATACGGCCGAGTTGCTTGAACAGTGCGGTCGCCTGCTTGAAGACCGTGAGCTCGCCAAAACGATCGGCGGGCGCGCCCGAGCCCTTGTGGACGAACACCAGGGCATAAGCCAAAAGATTGCCGCCGACATTGCGGTCTTTCTCGAAGAGAAGATGAATATCGAATATCGAACAAGGAATTTCGAATTATGAAGTTTTCCCCTGTCTTCCGACATATGGGGAATAGGCCTGCCTGCCCGCAGGAGGGGCAGGCGGCTTCCGGGGCTGGTTAAGCATTGGGGACAGCCGGAAGATGGGGCTCGTCAAAACCCTGCCAGCTCGATCAAGTGCCTGATGCTTTCATCGTTAAGGGAATGATCGCCGTTGGTCATTTTCCGTTCGCGCATCTTCTCTTTCGCCGCTTCATCCCACATGGGAATAACCACCGGTCGGCGTGGGTTTTCAAACCAGGCGAAATCGATCATCTTACGCGTCTGTTTGGCCGTGTAGCAATCTTCAGCCCTCGGCGTTACGGTTTTGCGCATTTTTCCTTTCAGCGCCTCATCCCAATAGCAGCAATCCATGAATTCCTCGCCAAGTGTGTCGCAGCCATCCATGGAATGCGCATGGGGCTCCTCCGGCCTGACCGTTCTGTTAATGTCCTCGTGAGACATGGTCGACCCTCCTTTCCTAAAGCTGTGGTGCACTTCAAACAACCTCACTTAACTTTTGATTCCCATCTAGCATGGAGACGTTGCAGAAAGGTTAAACCCATACATAAGAAACTGTCCAAAAATAACTTGCACCCATTTCAACCCTTTTTTGAACCACGAAGAGCACGAAGAGCACGAAGAAATCACTTCGTGTCCTTCGTGCTCTTCGTGTTCTTCGTGGTAAAAGAAGGCCTTTTATTTTTGGACGCCCCCTAAGTGCCGGCGCAACTCTCGCTTGACCGGGGATGACAGCTTTGCTAGAAGGTAAGCCACGCGCGCTGAGCCAACAGGGTTGATGGTTGATAGTTCATAGTTCATGGTTGATAGTTCATAGTTCATGGTTGATGGTTGATGGTTGAGGTGAGCAACCCGCGCTGAGCCAACAGGGGTTAAATTCTGTTATCGTAAGCGATCTTGAAAGCGAGGACATACGGAGGTGGACGCGATCCACAGCGAAGCGAATGGAACAACTGCTTGGACGGGCCGTGGATGTTCCCAGTTATCCACGGCCTTTCTGTTTACCGACACCGGCAGCATGCCGGCCGAAGGGATTCGGCCCTGGAGAACAAGGTGACAACACGACAGATCCTCCTTGGAAATGAAGCAATCGCCCACGGTCTTCTGGAGTCCGCCTGCACCATGGCGACCTCCTATCCGGGAACGCCGGCTTCAGAAGTCCTTGGCGCCCTGGTAAAACTGAAGAAGCAACATGATTTGAAGCTTCATCTGGAATGGTCCATTAATGAAAAGGTGGCCTTCGAGGTAGCCTTGGCCAACAGCTTTGCGGGTCGACGCTCAGCGGTGATCATGAAGCAGGTGGGCCTCAATGTCGCTGCCGATCCTTTGATGAGTGCCGCCTATACGGGGGTGAAGGGGGGCTTTGTCGTGGTCGTGGCTGATGACCCCGGCCCTCATAGCTCACAAACCGAGCAGGACAGCCGCTTCATGGCCATGGCAGCCAAGCTGCCCGTGCTCGACCCATCCTCTCCTGCCGAAGCTCGGGATTTCGTTGACAAAGCCATGAGGCTCTCCGAGAAGTACGAAATCCCCGTGATGCTGAGACCGACCACAAGGGTCTGCCATGCACGGCAGGACATGGAACTGCGCTCCTTTGCTGAAAATGACCAGGTCCCGTGCTTTGAAAAAGATCCGGGGAGATGGGCGGCGACGCCGAAGTTTCGGCTGCTCTTACACCGGCAGTTGAACGAAAAACTGGAAAAGATCGCCCTCGATCCGGAATTCAGCCCATCCTTATTGAATCAGAAAGAAATCGCGCCTTCCTTCCAGCCGCAGCCACGGAGTTGCATCGTGGCTTCCGGCGTGGCCTTTGCCTACGCCCAGGAAATCCTTCTCGATCTGGGGCTCTGGGACAAGATACCGGTCTACAAGGCGCCGATGCCCTACCCTCTTGCGCCGGCTTTTCGCGACGATCTGCTCGCGCTCTATGAACGCATTCTGATTCTGGAAGAATCCTATCCGGTGATGGAGCTCCAGTTCCAGGACCGGGTGCGCGTCTTTGGTCGCACCACGGGAACGGTCCCTGCTTCAGGGGAGCTCCTCCCGGAAGTTGTGGAAAGCGTCCTTCGGGGATTCTTGCAGCTTCCGCCGGCGCCACCCATTGCCGTTCCCGGCTCTCCCGGCCGACGCCCCACGCTTTGTGCAGGTTGCCCCCATCGCGCCACGTTTTTCGCCATCAAGAAGGCTTTTCCCAACGGACTGTATCCCAGCGACATCGGTTGTTACACGCTCGGTCTTAACCTCGGCGTCGTGGACACGGTGCTGTGCATGGGCGCTTCCATCAGCCAGGCCACCGGTTTTTACCATGCCTACCAGGCAGCTCATGAGGACGCTCCTGCAATTTGCGCCACCATCGGGGATTCCACCTTTTTTCACGCGGGAATCCCCGCTCTGATCAACGCTGTCGTGCAGGGGTCTCGATTTGTGCTGGTTATTCTCGATAACAGCACCACCGCTATGACCGGCCATCAACCTACCCCGGCTTCCGGGAAGACGCTCGATGGCGTGCGCGTCCCAAAGCTCTCCATCCCGGACCTCGTTCGCGCCTGCGGGGTTGGCTTCGTAGCCGAAGAAGATCCCTATCGGCTGGAAGCGATGATCGAGCTGCTCAAAAAGGCCAAAAAGCATGCTCAGGCCAGGAAGGGCGGGATCGCTGTGGTGGTGGCCAAACGTCCCTGTCTGATGGATCGAAGCCAGGCTGAATCCTGGACCCGGAAACCGGTCGGCGTTACGTCACAATGCAAGGGCTGCGGCTTTTGCATCAAACAGTTCGAATGCCCGGCATTGGAGTCCCAAGGGAAGAAGCAACCCATTCGCATTGATCCGGCCCTTTGTTCTGGCTGCGGCGTTTGTGTAGTTGTGTGTCCGCATAAGGGGTTGAAGAGAGTGGTTAGTGGCTAGGGATGAGTGGTGAGTAGGGAGCAGAGAGTGGAGAGTAGGGAGTAAGGGAAGGAGCGACAATGCAGCAGATCATCGTGAGTGGGATTGGCGGGCAGGGGGTGCTCTTTGTGACAAGGCTCCTTGCCGAGACCGCTGTGGCGATCGGGTATTCGGTGCTGATTTCCGAGACCCACGGTATGGCGCAGCGCGGGGGCAACGTTATCAGCCATCTCAAGGTGGGAAATCTCAGCACCGCCAGCCCTCTCATCCGACCCGGCAGAGCAGATGTTTTTCTTGGTCTCCATCCGGATGCCTTCCAGGTGCATGGATTCTACCTGAAACCGGACGGCAAGGCTTTCTGCAATACTACTCAGCAAAATTCAAAGTACACGATCGATGCGATTCTCATCGCCACGGAACTGGGCTCGCCCGTTTCTGCCAACCTCGTGCTGCTTGGATTTGCAGCGTCATCCGGGCTCCTGTTCTGCAAGCCGGAGGACCTCGAGAGACAACTCATGAGCTACGGCGGAAAGCGCCAGGAGATCAGCCTCAAGGCGCTTCGTGCGGGACTGAACGCATATCCACAAGACCAAGATTAGAGCATGATGGAGCATTTGGCAGGCTGGAAAGCCTGCCCCACATCTTTTAATCACTGACAACTGATAGCTGACAACCAGCCAAGAACGACTGGTTTTACCCATGCTGCTGCGTCTTTTTCCGCAATTTTTCATTTCCGGCATCACCAATGGCAGCATTTATGCGCTCATCGCCCTGGGATACTGTCTCATCCAGAATGCCACCGGGTTGGTAAATTTTGCCCAGGGTGATTTCGTCATGATTGGTGCGATGCTGATGATCACCCTGTACCAGGTGGCTCATCTGCCCATGCCCCTGGCCTTTATCCTAGCTACGGGAACGGTTGCGATCATAGGCATTGCGCTTGAACAGGGACCGCTCAAACATTCCAGAAACCGCGACATCCTTTCTCTCGTCATGATCACCATCGGCGCCTCCATTTCTTTCCGCGGGGCAGCGATGCTGATCTGGGGGAAGAACGCCCACACCCTCACGCCCATCGGAGGAGACACCCCGATTCTGCTTCTGAACGCGGCCATCCTCCCGCAGTCGCTCTGGATGCTCATAATCTCCCTGCTCGTTTTGGGACTGCTAACCATTTTCTTTCACCGCACCCTGGTGGGCAAAGCCATGCGGGCGGCAGCCGACAACCCCTTCGGTGCTGTTCTTATCGGCATTCCCGTGCGGCGGATCGTTGCCCTGGCCTTTGCCTTAAGCGGCGCCCTGGGGGCGCTGGCCGGCATCCTGATCGCTCCCATCACCAGCATGAGCTACGATGGCGGCTTGATGCTCGGTCTAAAAGGCTTCGCCGCCGCCATCCTGGGAGGGTACGGAAGCGTTCTTGGCGCCGTCGTCGGTGGGCTCACCCTCGGCGTATTGGAGGCCCTGGGGGCCGGCTATATCTCGTCTGAATCCAAGGATGCCTTTGCTTTTCTTATTCTGCTCTTCGTTCTTTTCGTGAAACCTTCCGGCCTGTTCGGACAGAGTGGCGTGCGCAGGCTTTGATGAGGACCGCCGGAAACAGACTACACAATGTCAAGATGGCTAATTTAATGGTAGAGGAATTTGCACTTTTTCTCCACGAAGAGACACGAAGGTGCACGAAGTATTGGTGGTTATCTCTTCTTTGCGTTTCTTCGTGTTCATTCGTGGATGAAAAGAGACTTCGCGTGACTTCGTGGATTATCTTGACTTGGAAACCCTGAGAACGACATCCTCATCCCCCCAACCGCACTCCCTCGTCCTCATTCCCAAGGACTGGGGGGCGTTGCTTTTGTTGGCCGCAGGGGTGTGGCTCCTCCCGTGTCTTCTCAATAACGACTATTTCCTGCTCCTTTTCAACATCATGGCCTTAAATGCTCTGGTCGTGCTTGGGCTCAATCTGCTGATCGGCTCCACCGGCCAGGTCTCTCTCGGGCATGCGGCATTTTATGGCATGGGAGCCTACCTCTCTTCCATTGCCAGCACGACCTGGCAGTGGCCGCTCGCCGCCGCGCTTGCCTTCGCCTTCCTGGTGGTGGGAGCAACCAGCTTCCTCCTGGCCTTGCCAACCCTCAGGCTGGAAGGCCACTACCTGGTCATGGCCACTCTGGGTTTCAATATCATCGTAAGTATTGTCCTGTGCCATTTTGACGGAGTCACCGGCGGACCCTCGGGATTCCCAGGGATTCCCAGGCTTCACCTCGGATCGCTGATCCTTGCCAGCGATCGCAGTTTTTACTATTTCATCTGGACCCTCTTTCTGATTATTTTCGCCCTGACGATCAATCTGATCGATTCCCGCATCGGCAGGGCGCTGCAATCCATTCATGAACGGGAACTAACCGCCCAGGCCCTGGGTATTCCTTCTCATCGCTACAAGGTCACCACCTTTGTGCTCAGCGCTCTCTACGCTGCACTGGCCGGTTTCTGCTACGCTCACTACGTCACTTTCATCAGTCCCAAGACCTTTGACATCTTTTATTCCGTCCAGATTGTGACCATGGTGGTTGTGGGAGGCATGGGAAGCCTCTGGGGCGGGCTGGCCGGCGCGGCGCTGCTTACTGCTTTGCCCGAAGCGCTGCATCGTTTCGAAGACCTCCATGTCCTCTTTTATGGTTTAATCCTGACTGGGGTTCTCGTTTTCTGCCCGCATGGACTAGCCCCGACTCTTCTGCGCACAGCTCGCTCCAGAATTCGCCCCAAGGGGCAGCATGCTCTCGAAACATCAGAACCCTTAAGAGTGGCCCTCGCAGAGAGATCAAAGCAGCGCTGGACGCATACAAGACATCCCGGGCCCACCCCTGCAACCCTAGCACACCCCGATACCGAACCAGCCTTGCTCGGTATCGAAAAGGTTTCCATGAATTTTGGGGGCCTGCAGGCGCTCCACG
>JADGQM010000053.1 GCA_017881795.1 Syntrophobacteraceae bacterium | reverse complement strand
ATGTTCTACAGGAAACTCGATGAGAGCAAGGTCGCATGTTTTCTTTGTGCTCAGTTGTGCAGGATAGAACCTGGAAAACGAGGGCAATGCGGGGTGCGTGAGAATCGTGACGGCACCCTTCTGTCTCTTGTCTATGGGAGACTGATTGCTCAAAATATCGACCCCATTGAAAAGAAGCCTCTTTACCACTTCTATCCTGGCACCCGGAGCTATTCGATTGCTACGGTGGGGTGCAATTTCCGCTGTCTTTTCTGCCAGAATGCAGACATCTCCCAGGCACCTCGTGAGTATAAGACCATTTTCGGACAGGATACCCCTCCCGAAAGCGTGGTCGCACAAGCTCAGAAGAGCCGTTGCGCAACCATTTCCTATACCTATACCGAACCCACGGTGTTTATGGAGTATGCTCTCGACGTTGCCAGAGAGGCCCATGAGGTGGGCATTCGAAATGTTTTTGTCAGCAACGGATACATGACCAAAGAGGCCATGGAAGCCATCTGCCCCTATCTGGATGCGGCCAACATCGATCTTAAAGCCTACTCCGACCATTTTTATTCCGAACAGTGCGGAGCTCGTCTGAAACCGGTGCTGAAAACGCTTGAGGGATTGAAAGAAAGGGGCGTCTGGCTCGAGGTCACCACCCTCCTGATCCCGGGTCTCAACGACAGTCCCAAGGAATTGAGACAATTGGCCGGATTTTTAGCCGAACTTGACCCCGGAATTCCATGGCACATAAGCCGCTTTCATCCGACGTATCGTCTCACAGATCGCCCATCCACTCCGGTGGAAAAGTTGCATAACGCCCGTGAAATAGGCTATGAGGCCGGCCTGCAATATGTGTATACCGGTAACGTGCCGGGTGACAATGGTGAGAATACCTATTGCCATCAATGCAAAGGACTGCTCATCGAACGTTTTGGTTTTTCTATTCAACGACGGGCTCTCACAAAAGGAAAGTGCAGGCAGTGCGGAATCCCGCTGCGGGGTGTCGGGATCGACTAATGGAAAGGCGTCGCGCGCCGCTTGGAAAAGCCTGTAGGGGCGACCGGCCGGTCGCCCCTACCCAATCGGATCAAATGGTGGTCGAACTGGAAAGAAGCTTTCGTCGAGGTCTACTTTGGAGATCTTGAAAACGGAAGAATCCTCCCTTTACCGGCAGCCGATGAGTGAGCCGGAGTGGCAGGAAGTCACGGAAACCTTAAGGACCAGGTTCGCTCAAATAGACCAGGAGCCATTTCAGTCATCCGCTGCGCAAATTCGAGAGGCTTTGCAGTGGTTGGACCCGGTTATGACAAAATACTGTGAGCTCACCTGCCCACAATGCAAAGACCCATGCTGCAATGCACACGCGATATTTTTCAACCAGACGGACATGCTTTCCTTGATGGCCATGGAGATCAGCCTTCCGCCGGGGCAGACCCGCGTCAGGCCCGGTGAACCATGCCGCTACCTGACGCCGAAAGGGTGCCGCCTGCAGCGCGTAGCCCGTCCCTACGTGTGCGTGTGGTTTCTTTGCGAAACTCAAATGGACTTGTTTTGGGAGGAGAGCGCTTTGACCCAGAGACATTTCGTGAAACAGTTCGAGAACATCAGGCTAAATCGGCTAAGGCTTGAAGCTCTCTATGAGAATCTCTCTTGATTATGAGATGCCAGAAAACAAACTTCTTCTACCACGAAGAGCACGAAGAAAACGAAGGACACAAAGTGATTTCTTCGTGATCTTCGTGTCCTTCGTGGTTTCAAATAAGGTCAAGGAGAGCAAGTTATTTTTTGACAGACACTTACTGGGCAGTCCCTACGTTTGCTTAAAGATCCTCTCCAGGGGCCGGCGTTCGGGGACATAAGCGTCCGTCGCGATCGTCCCTTCATTCCACGCCTGGGAAACGTAAAGAGCACAGTAGCAGCTGCCATATTCTTCAACGTCGGGCGCGCGGTAGACACACGGACAAATGATGTCTCTGTCCCAGTCCCGATCGGCGGCAGCCAACCGGCACGGGCAGCACATATAGCCATGCCGCTCCCGGTTGGTGATGAGACCTTCCAGGAGATCGAATACCTTCTTTTTGTCCCGGTTAAAGAAGAAACCCTTCGCTTCCTGGGTTTTCTTAAGCATCTCATAGAGTTGCTCAACATTGATCATAGGTTGAGAGCCTCCTTGAGCTCGTCCTGCCTGAAACCGACGATCACCTTGTCGCCGATAACAATCGTGGGGAAGGAACAGCGCGGATTGTACTGTTTCACTTCATCGATGATCTTCTGCCGCTCTTCACCACTCAACTGGTCGACGTCAATACATTTATAATCGACCCCGCAGGTGTTCAGGAAGTCTTTGGTATTCCTGCAATGAATGCAGGTGCTCAGGGCATAAATCGTAATATCACATTGACTCATGTTCGCTCTCCTCTATTCTTTCGGGTGGTGAAACCACACTGCCCAGAACCCAGGTTCACAGGCTTATATCATGAATTCCCAAACGTGTCAGCGTGAAGTCATAACGCACCGGATCTTCGGGTGTGATTGCCCGAAAAGCCCGGGTAACCTCAAGAGCAGCCTGCATGTCCGCCTGTTTGCGGTGGGTCAAGCCCACCTCAAGACTAATTCGATGCATGTGGGTATCCAGCGGCACGATCAACTTGCAGACCTCGACTCCGTTCCACCCTCCGGGGTCGACCTCATCGGAGCGCACCATCCATCGTAGAAACAGATTCAGCCGTTTGCAGGCGCTCCCTTTCCGCGGTGAAGGCAACAACATATCCATAACCTGCGGCGCACTGGCGCTGAGCTCCCGAACAAATTCGGTCAGCGCAGGAAGAATCGTATCGTCTTGGGGTCCACAATGCGCGACAAAACACGCCTGCAAAGATCCGTATTTCACCAGTACGCGCTTGATGCCGGCAAGAAGGGCGGCCAATTGGTCGCCTCCAGTGAAGCGATGCCTAAAGTCCTTGAGTGTTCTCTGAATGCGTCTTTGGGAATGGGTCAGGACGAAATTTGAAGGGGACTCTCCCATGCGGAGCAACACCTCGGACACACTTTTCAGTATCTGCCGAACCCGACCGTACGCAAGGCTTGAGGCCACCATGCCAACTACTTCACGGTCCAGAGGGTCCCGGTATTGATGCACAAATTCCAGAGGGTCCGGGTGGATGAACTCCCGGTGATTATACAGAGCATACAGTTCATCCAGAGTTTCTCTGCAAAACGCTGAACAAGCGGACCATCTCAGAGGATTCGTTCGAGCCATGGAAACCCCAAAATCACGGCCAAGTTCTTCTTGTTAAGGTTAAAAACCCTCGTTTCTTAGTACAGGTTCATATAAATGAGTGTCCGAATTCCAGTCGTCATGCCCGCGAAAGCGGGCATCCAGGCTTTGTTGCTGGATTCCCGCTAAGAGCATGCGGGAATGACGACCGGGGATAATGGACACTTTGTTCTGATGAAGAATGATTATAATAATCGCTGATGAAGCTGTCATCCCATTTCGAACAGTCGCCCGTCCGGCCTGAGCCATGGGCACAGAAGAGACTGACAGGATTCCCGAAAAACTGGAAAAGCACTGAGCAGTAGGGTATTAATTGCCATCTCAGGGTCCCTTTGGATTCGTCAAATTATTGAGGAGGCTGCGCGAGCGGTGATGGTGACCGCCAAATTCATGCCGATCTTGACGGGTGACGGTCAGTTGCTCTTTTGCACCAGGATGGTGCGCCTGTTCGCCTACGGATTCCTTTCCGTCGTTCTGGTGCTGTACCTGGTGGAGATTGGCCTTACCGAGACTCGGATTGGGGTGTTGCTGAGCCTCACCCTGGTTGGCGACACCCTCATTTCCCTGTGGCTCACTACAGTCGCCGACCGTCTCGGAAGACGCCGTGTGCTTATTGCGGGGACAAGTCTGATGATCTTTGCCGGACTGCTCTTTGCGCTGACTCGAAATTTCTACCTGCTCTTGGCTGCCGCCACCGTCGGCGTGATTAGTCCGAGCGGGTATGAAGTAGGTCCTTTTCTTTCCATTGAGCAGGCGGCACTCTCCCAGATCACTCGCGACGAGCTTCGGACGCATATCTTCGCCTGGTACAACCTGGTCGGCACCTTCGCCACGGCGCTGGGCTCCCTGGTGGGGGGAGCATCGGTTCAGGCACTGGAGCGTATCAGTCTGAGTCCGATCGGAAGCTATCGTACGGTGGTGGCAGGCTATGCGGTACTGGGCCTGGTCATGACGATCCTGTTCACCCGCCTGTCGCCTGACGTAGAGGCATCGCCCATCGGATTCAACTCGGTCTCACATCTAATCCCCGAATCCTGGTTCGGGTTGAGCCGTTCGCGCGGCATTGTTTTGAAGCTTTCTGCATTGTTCTCGCTGGATGCTTTCGCCGGGGGTTTTATCATCCAAAGCCTCTTTGCTTACTGGTTTTATGTGCGGTTCCATGTTGAACCAGCAACCCTGGGAGGCATTTTTTTCGGAGCTAACATCCTTGCCGGCCTGTCCTATTTGGCGGCCGCCCATGTTGCTTCCCGGATCGGGCTGATCAAGACCATGGTCTTTACCCATATTCCCTCAAATATTCTGCTGATCCTGGTGCCGCTCATGCCAAACTTGCCGCTGGCCATCACGGTTCTGCTGGTGCGTTTCAGCATTTCGCAGATGGATGTTCCCACGCGGCAATCCTATACCATGGCGGTTGTCGCTCCGGAAGAACGGTCAGCAGCAGCGGGAATAACCGGCATTGCCCGAACTATCGGCGCATCTCTGGCCCCACTTTTTGCCACTCCTATGCTGGCCAGCACTTATCTGCTCAGCGTGCCTTTTTTTGTGGCCGGAGGATTAAAAATTGTCTACGACCTGGCACTCTACCAAAGCTTTAAGGCTGTCAAACCCCCGGAGGAAGGATGAGATCAAGGGGATTTCGGATGGCGGATGGCGGATGGCGAAATCGTTTCTTGGATTCGTGTGTCTTCGTTACTCTTCGTGTGACTTGGTGGAAGGCTTCTAGAATGAGGGACAGTATGAATCACAGAATTTCCTCCTGGTTTCTGCATAACTGGTACGCCCTACCCTCTTCGCCTCTTCCCGGGCTCACCCGCAGCCTGCTCTGCCTTGGCGCCAAGTTTTATGCGACAGGTTTGCACCGTGACCAGGTGCGGGCAAGGCAACGCCGGCGCCATCTCTCAGCTTTCGTAATCAGTGTGGGAAATTTGGTCGTAGGCGGAGCGGGGAAAACTCCCTTGACGCTCTGGCTCGCGAATTTCTTGCCCAGCATTGGATGGAATCCTGCCATTCTCAGCAGAGGATATAAGCGACACGATGCAGCGGTGGCGAGAGTGCCATTGACCGGTCCAAGCTTTCAGAGAGTGCTGCAATTCGGTGACGAACCGGTGCTCATGGCAGCCAAAGCAAAGCCCGTTCCGGTGTGGGTTGGACAAGATCGCTGGCAGTCAGGAAGTCTGGCTATTCAAAGCGATCGGGTAGACTCGCTGATCCTCGATGACGGCTTTCAGCATCTTGCGTTGGCACGCAACTTGGATTTAGTCCTGCTCGATGCCCACAACCCGTTTGGGAACGGTGCACTTTTGCCCCTGGGTCCGTTGCGGGAGCCCCCGGCACACCTTGAACGGACGGATGCCATCGTGCTCACCCGGGCTGAAGATACCGAAAAAAGCAGGGAGACCCGCTCGAAGATTACTAAATTGTTCCCTGGAAAACCGGTTTTTTCCTGTACTCACCACCTCAAAGGACTGAGCGTAGGGCTGGAGGGACAACCCATTCCGCTTACCGCTTTTCGTGGCAAGAAGGCGGTCGCATTTGCCGCTATCGCCCGGCCTGAGAGCTTCTATCACTTGCTCCGAAAAGCAGGAATCGGCGTGGCCAGGAGTTTCACTTTTCCTGACCACCACCAGTATCAGGAAGCTGACATGGTGATGTTGATGCAGGCTTTGAAAGAAAGCAATGCCACCTTCCTCATTACAACCGAAAAAGACATGGTTCGGCTGTCGCCTGATTATCAAGCCTTTACCCTGGCAACCGTAGTAGAAATTGACTTTCATTCGGAACACCAAGCCTTCTGCAGCTTCCTCAAAGAAAGACTTCCCTCCCGTTGATCTTTAGGTCGGGAGGTTCCGCCCGACTTGGGACGTGTTTTGCTACCACCTCGTTTCAAGCTGAGAACTAAAATAGACATCTGTTTTTTTCAGGACGGAGATGTCGTTTGTTGATAAAATATTGGCGATGTTGCTTTTCTCGGCACTGTGCTTATGCTTTGCCGTGACCCATTGCTGTGAATGGGGGCTGGTGGAAATGTAGTCAATCAACCGAGGACCCAAGTGATTCAAATTGACGGCTCGACACATTCTGGAAGCGGGACTCTGCTCCGATACGCCGTGACCCTGGCCACGCTTGTGGGCGAACCGTTGCATATGACCCATATTCGAGCCAAAAGGCCAAAGCCTGGACTCAGGCCACAGCACGTCGAGGCATTGCGCGCCTGCTGCGAGCTTTCCGGCGGCCGTCTGCAGGGTGATGAAGTGGGGTCTGATACGATTTATTATTTCCCCGGGAGCCGGCTGAATGGCGGGGAATTCAACTGGGATATCGGCACTGCTGGTTCCACGACGATGTTGGCGCTCACGGTAATTCCTCTGGCTCTTTACGCGCGAAGCTCTTGTCGATTTACCCTGCAGGGAGGACTCTTTCAGGACTTCGCACCAAGCGCCCTGCACCTCCAGAAAGTGCTCCTCCCATTAATCAACAGGATGGGAGCTGATATTGAAACGGAAATACTCTGCCCCGGATATGTGCCAAAAGGGCATGGACGGTTATCGGTGAGCGTGAATAGTCTGCGGCATCCCCTTGCGCCGCTCAAACTGCTCAAACAAGGCAACATAAGCCGAGTACGCGCCATTTCCCTGGCATCTCACCTTGGTGAAGAAAGGGTGAGCGAGAGGATGGCCGCGCGCTGCCAGAGTCTCATCGAGAAGCGTGGCTATCCGGTAGAGATGCAAGTTCTTCAGGACGCCACCGCCATTCAGAAGGGAGCGGTGATGCTGCTTTGGGTCGAGACCGAAACCGGATGCCTTCTGGGAGCAGATCGGTCCGGCAAGCGAGGCAGAAGTTCGGAAAGCATTGCGGAATTTGTGGTCAAAACGCTGATGGAAGATTTGCAGACGGGAGCGGCAACTGATCGCTTCCTCGCCGATCAACTGATCCTCTTTGCAGCACTTGCCGAAGGTCAGACGGAATATCTTATTCCCAGAATAACCGAACACATCAGATCAAACCTCTGGCTGGTCGAAAAAATCCTCGGAGCCAGAACTGAATTGGAGGAGAATCATCTCCAAATTAATGGTATAGGATTGAACCCGAATAGCATATGATCCTTTACCCTTGAGGACAACATTTAGAAGTCAGTGGCCGGATAAGAGCATTGGATACGGAGCATTTTTCCGGCGACTTGTGACTACCGATTTTAGAGGCTCGCACTTGAAAAGGCTTGCGCTATGAGCACCTGCATCAAAATCCGCGGCATTTACGCCACCGCCCTGACCAAACTCATGCTGGACGCCGGTCACTACATCGTTGACCCGTCCAGTAGAATTCAAAACCTTTTCGGATTACCCGAGGCCGTTGCCGAATATGAAATTTTGATCCAGGACCGACCTGATTTTCAGGGAGTGGATCTTACCGGCCCGCCGGAAAAGATGACCCAGTGTCTGACGTTCCTTCAAGAACGGCTCCTGGACGCGACGTTGCTCGAACTGGATGCGATTGAAGAAGAGGCTGGTTTGGTCCGGGCCGCGATCGAGCTGCCAGGATTCTCCAAGCAGATCCTTGATCAAGCCCGCCTCGCTGTCACGCCCACACTCGGGAAGCACCACCGCCTTCGCATCATTGCCAGCAAGGCCTTAGAGCAAGCGGAGCGCACGTTGATAAAGCATCCCGACAGGCGAGAATCCCTTGAAAACGATCTTTTCCGAGACGAAATCGTGCTTCCCCTTGAGAAAGCGGGCCTGGTCAGGGTGGAACATATCCGACCATCGGGGAGACCGATGCGCCCGCGCGAGGGCTTCCTTGTCAGTGCGGATGCCCGGGGATTTGTCTTCCGGCGTGCGTTTTCCAAAGGCCGCTATGATGGTCTGGATGTACCCATCCAGGAAGGGGACTTTGGTCTGACCGAGATCAAGGAGGGGGCCTGGCATCTCAAGCATTCCTATTATACCAAAGAACACGAGCTCATAGGTGAGTATTTCAACATCAACACGCCGGTTGAACTTTATCCCTACGGCGCCCGCTACCTGGATCTCGAAGTGGATGTGGTCTACCGGACCGGCGAGAAACCCTTCCTCCTCGACCGCGAGAAACTCGCCCTGTTGTGCCGGAATGGCTGCATTTCCAGCGACCTGGAGAAGCGAGCCGTCGCGGTGGCCGAAGATCTTCTGCAAACCCTGCAAGCATAAGCTCATGAACAGAGTCATGGCTTGTCTGATACGGATTTTTCGATTAAGGTCATGCACGCGTTTTCCCGTGATTAGGCTTGCTGTCTTACATCGTGCACTCTGAGGAGCGGAGCATGCAATCCAAAAGAATCTGGACCATCCCATCTTTGCTTTCATGTCTGATTATGAATTCCATTCTACTGGTACTTCTTTTCATCATGGCAAAACAGATCCTGACGGCGCTTCGCCAGTGGGTGGGTCCGTTTTTAGCGCCTGAGAATGCCGGCTTGCCGCCTGATGCTCGTTCGGCATTCGTGGGGTTGAGTCAGCTCTTAGGCGAGACCGAACAGTATCTTGCACTCGTGGTTTTCGGCTTGGGACTCATCATCACTCTGCTGCTGTGGCTGATTCTGCAGGTTCAGGGCCGGCGTCTCCTTGTTCACGCCGAACAAGAAGTGACTGCGGCCAGCCCTCCGATTTTGACGGGCGCTGCTGAAAAAGTGGCGCCGCCGAGCCCTGCACGAGAGCTCCCCTCGGAGGTGCGGCAACCGCTTCAAGCATCCCCTCAAACAGCGGTGCAGATGCTTGCGATCTTGCAGCGGGAAGGCCGGTTGATTGATTTTCTTAAGGAGGATCTCGGGCCTTACACCGACGATCAGATTGGGGCAGCGGTCCGAAGCATTCATCAGGGCTGCCAGACAGCATTGCTCGAGCACGTTGATCTCAAACCGATCTTCGAAAACGCTGAGGGTGATGAAGTCACCGTTCCCCGTGATTTCGATCCCAAAGCCATCCGACTGACCGGCAACGTTTCCGGAGACCCCCCTTTTAGGGGGACACTGAGGCATCATGGATGGAGGGTCATGCGCCTTGACCTTCCCCAGGTGACCGCACCCCAGCAAAAGGGCTGGATTCTGGCTCCAGCGGAAGTGGAAATTTCTGAATAGAACATATGGGCGCAAGTCCTTGTCCCGTTGCGGTGGGCAGGATGGAGCCCTGCCCACCCTACGATCCTTTTCCTTTTGAGGCGGTAGGGTGGGCGCGTCTTTTGGCGCCCACCAGGAAAGGGTCCGGACTTATGTCCGGTCTGAAGTCAGGAGCTCCATTTTGAGTGATTCGAAATTTATTATCGGCATCGACTTGGGCACCACCCACTCGGTGCTTGCCTATACGGAGGGTTGGATAGCCGAAGAAGTTGAGCCGGCCATTCGTATCCTGCCTGTTCCCCAAGTCCTGAGCCCAAACGAAGTGAAGGCTCAACCGCTGCTGCCTTCCTTTATTTTTTTGCCCGGTCCCCACGATGTTCCCCAGGGAAGCCTTGCCTTGCCATGGGATTCTCACATTGATTTCGCAGTAGGGGAATTTGCCCGCAACCGCGGCGCCGAACTGCCCAACCGCCTGGTTTCCTCTGCCAAGTCATGGCTTTGTCATAGTGGTGTTGACCGCATGGAAAAGATCCTGCCCTGGGAAAGTCCCCCTGATGCCAGGCGGATATCCCCGGTAGAAGCCTCCTCCCGGTTCTTACAGCATCTGCGCGACGCCTGGAATCATGACATGGCAGCGGATGACCCGGAAGCACGGTTTGAAGTGCAGGACATCTACCTGACTGTTCCCGCTTCGTTTGATGCGGTGGCCAGGGAGCTGACCGTGAAAGCTGCACAAGCTGCCGGGTTGGAAAACATCACGCTGCTCGAAGAACCGCAGGCGGCCTTCTATGCCTGGGTCGAGGCGCAGAAAGAGCGCTGGCGCAAGGCGGTTCGCGTGGGTGAATCCATCCTGGTCTGTGATGTGGGGGGAGGGACAACCGACTTTAGCCTGATTCAGGTCACCGAGGAGCACGGAGAGTTGACCCTGCGCCGCGTCGCGGTGGGTGACCACCTCCTGCTCGGGGGTGACAACATGGATTTGGCGCTGGCCTATGCGGTGCAGGCGCAACTGGCGAAGAAGGGCATAAAGCTCGATGCATGGCAGTTTCGGGGCCTCTGGCACAGCGCCCGCGCTGCCAAAGAACGCCTGCTTGCAGATCCCGAACTACCTGGCGAGCCGGTGGTCATCCTGGGGCGCGGGTCATCATTGATTGGTGGCACCATTCGTTCGGAATTGGCGCGGGCAGAAGTTGAACAGACCCTGCTCGACGGTTTTTTCCCGCTGGGGGAAAGCTCTGATTACCCTGAAGAGAAACCAAAAATCGGGGTGCGGGAGATGGGCCTGCCTTATGAAGCCGATCCGGCGGTGACGAGGCATCTTGCGCGCTTCCTCGGGCGGCAGGCGCAAGGTGATCTGAGTCAGTCCGGGGTGCCGGTGGCCTACCCAGCAGCGATTCTCTTTAATGGCGGCGTGATGAAATCCGGACTGCTTCGCGAGCGGGTGCTTTCGGTCCTGAAGAGCTGGCACGGACCGGGGGAAATCCGTGAACTCGCCTCGGTGGACCTCGATCTTGCCGTGGCTCGCGGGGCCTCCTATTACGGGTTGGCGCGCCGTGGCCGGGGCATTCGCATTCGCGGCGGCGTCGCCCGGTCATACTATATCGGCATCGAAAGTTCCCTGCCTTCTGTCCCCGGCATACCCGCGCCCATAAAGGCTCTCTGCGTTGTGCCCTTCGGCATGGAAGAGGGCACCGACGCCGAGATTCGCCAGCGAGAGTTCGGTCTGGTGGTTGGCGAGTCAGCCGTTTTCCACCTGCTCGATTCGACCGTCCGCAAGCAGGACCAGGTCGGTGAAATGATCGAAGACTGGCAGGGCGATATCGAAAAAGTGACCACGATGGAAACCATTCTTCCCGCAACGGAGGAGGAAGAAGGAGGGAAAATTATTCCCGTCTGGTTGCAGAGTAAAGTCACTGAGGTCGGGACGCTGGAACTCTGGTGTGTGGCGAGGGACGAAAATCGCCGATGGAAACTGGAATTTAATCTTCGAGAACGTGAACCCGGTTAAAACGAAGACTTCACTCTACTCGCGGGATATGCTTTTGAACTATGGATAATCAATTTGAGCCTGCGGATGTTTTATATCGATATATCGTCGGGATTGATCTTGGCACCACCAATTCGGCGCTGGCGTATGTCGATTTGACAACTGATGATTCGGCATCCCGACAAATACGTTTCCTGGAATTCCCGCAACTGACTGCGCCCGCAGAACTGGGTCGGCGCGCGATTTTGCCTTCCTTTCTATATGTCCCCGGTCCTTACGAACTACCGCCGGGAAGCACTAAACTTCCCTGGGACCCTGACCGGGATTACACGGTCGGAGAATTCGCCCGTGAGCAGGGAGCCCTGGTGCCAGGGCGCCTGGTGGCCTCGGCCAAGTCCTGGCTGTGCCATGGCGGCGTTGACCGCACTGCAGCGATCTTGCCGTGGGCAGTCGGACCTGATGTCAAGAAGATATCGCCGGTGGAAGCCAGTGCCCGCTACCTCCAACATCTCCGGGAAGCCTGGAATGAGGTGATCGCCCGGGATCGAGAAGGCTACCGTCTTGAAGAACAGATGGTCATCCTCACGGTTCCCGCCTCCTTTGATGAGGTGGCTCGGGAGCTCACCGTGACTGCCGCGCGGGATGCCGGTCTCCCGCGGGTCATTCTGGTGGAAGAACCCCTTGCCGCCTTCTATGCCTGGCTCTCAAGAAATGAAGCCGACTGGGAAAGTCGGATGCACGAGGCTCAGGTGGTCTTGGTGTGCGATGTCGGGGGAGGCACCACGGATTTCACCATAATCGCCGTCAGAAAAGGTGAGAAGGGGCTCCGCTTCGACCGTCTCGCCGTAGGGGAACACCTGATGCTCGGCGGCGATAACATGGATCTGTCCCTGGCGCGCCATATCGAAGCGCAGGTCGTCGGTAAGCCGGGTCAGCTCGATTCGCGCCGGTGGCACCAGCTTTGGCACCAGTGCCGGAAGGCGAAGGAAGTGCTTTTGGGGCAGGCCGAGGGCAAAGGACTGCCGGATCGGGACCGGGCGGACGCCATCACCGTTACCATTATGGGATCCGGAAGCAGGCTCATTGCGGACACGCTGAAGGGGACCCTCACCCTGGACCTGGTGGAAGAGCTGATTCTGAACGGTTTTTTCCCGCTGGTTGCTGCTGACGACGCGCCACAAACCAGTCGGCGAACCGGACTCACCGAATGGGGTCTCCCTTACGTTCAAGATCCAGCGGTGACCCGCCATCTTGCCGCCTTCTGGCAGCGCTACCGGGGGCTGCTCGAAAATGAAACCGGACGAACCTCTCTCTATCCGGACTTCATCCTTTTCAATGGCGGCGCCTTGACTCCCAACTCCGTTCGCAACCGGATTCTCGAGGTGGTGCAGAGTTGGTTCCAGCACGAAGCGGGAGCGGATTGGGCTCCTGTGGAGCTAAAAAATCCCCACCCCGAACTGGCTGTCGCCATCGGGGCCGCCTACTACGGTCTGGTGAGACTCGGAGCGGGTGTGCGCGTGGGGGCAGGCAGTCCGAGGGCTTACTACGTGGAAGTCGCTGCAACCGCTGACCTCGAACCCGACGCCGGCGACCTTAAAGCCGTTTGCCTCGTTCCCAGGGGCACGGAAGAAGGTTTTGAAGCACATCTGCAACAACCGGCCTTTGAAGTGCTCGCCAACCAGCCTGCAACCTTCCGCCTGTTCACCTCCTTCACCCGTTTGGGAGATCGTCTGGGCGACCTCGTCAGCCTTTCCGAGAATGAGATCACCCGCCTCCCTCCCATCCGCACCGTGCTCAGATACGGGAAAAAGAGCACTGCTCAGAGGCTCCCCGTGCACCTGGCAATTCGCCTCACCGAAGTTGGCACGCTGGAGCTCTGGTGTCAGTCGGTAACCAGCCCCCACCGATGGCAACTCCAATTTGATGTCAGGGAGCAGGGATCACCCCAGGAGGCAGCCTTTGCCACGCCTGGTGAAACCTTTGACACCGGCGTGATTGAGCATGCTCAGGAGAGTATTCAAAGAGCCTTTTGCGGGAAAAAAACCGGCGTTAAGAATCTTCCGGAAAAGCTCTCCAGGGACTTGATCTCCACTTTTGAACTCGGAAAAGATAAATGGCCCACATCACTCATCAGGAAACTCGCCGACGCTTTATATGAATGCCGCCAGGGCCGGGTTCTCACCTTTCACCATGAATCTCGTTGGTTGAATTTGCTCGGGTTTTGCATGAGGCCCGGGTTTGGCGCCCCGCTCGACGACTGGCGCATGAAAGAGATCTGGAAAATCTACCCATTGGGACTTCAATTCCCGAGGCAAGCCCAGTGTCGGTCGGAGTGGTGGATCTTCTGGCGGCGTGTGGCCGGGGGGTTATCCGCCGGTCAGCAATGGCATATCTATCAGAATCTCCTGCCGGTTTTGCAGGCGGTGGACAAGAAAAAGAGAAAACCAGCAACGAAAAGCTCCGTGAGCCGAGGCGACCAGGAAGACATTGAAATCTGGATGGCTCTGGCCAACTTTGAACATCTCCCCGCAGTGAACAAGATTGAACTCGGCCGGAGCTTGCTCGAAAGAATCAGGAAAGGTCGGTCGCGGGCTCAGGAGTTATGGGCGTTGGGCAGGCTGGGGGCGAGGACCCTCTTCTATGGTCCGCTGGATCAGGTTGTTTCAAGCGAGGAAGCTTCGCGGTGGCTTCGCAGCATCCTTCCTCTGGACCTCGAAGCCACGGACGCTCTGGCGCGGACTCTCGTACACCTGGCGAGAAGGACGGGGGACCGCGCTCGCGATCTTCCACCAGAGGACATCGACCTGCTGGCCGGGTGGTTGCAGCAGACAACCCAGGCCGAGAGATACCTGGAGCTTCTCACTGATCCGGAAGTTGCCTTGTTCTCTCAGGAGAAGGAATGGATTTTCGGCGAAGGTCTGCCGGCAGGGCTCATTGTGGCAGATCCTCGTAGTACGTGACCACATTCCTCCGGCTGCCCCCAGACCACAGGGTTCACCCCAAGTTTCGTACCAAATTCCCCTGAGTCAGCACTTTTTCCAGTTCTGCTGCGGGCATCGGCTTGCAGAATAAGAATCCTTGAGCCTTATCACAAGCCTGGTGGCGCAGGAATGCCAACTGTTCCTCTCTTTCCACACCTTCTGCCACAACCTTGAGTCGCAGATTGTGGGCAAGTGAAATGATGGCGCTGGCAATGGCAAGGTCGTCTGTCGCTGCGGGGAGGTCTCGGATAAGAGACTGATGGATCTTGATCGTCCCTATCGGCAGGTTCCTCAGATGGCAGAGCGATGAATAACCGGTGCCAAAGTCATCCATGGCAAGGTGAACCCCAAGCGCGCCAAGCTCCTGCAAAATCGAGATCCCGATCTGCAGATTCTGCATCATCACCGTCTCGGTGATTTCCATTTCTAAAAGCTCGGGTTGAAGGTTCGTCTCCCGCAAAATCTGACTCACTGTTTCTGCCAGATGGTGATCATTTAACTGAAGTCGCGACAGGTTCACCGCCATTCTCAATTTTCCAAAGCCAGCCTCCTGCCATTGCCGGTTCTGCTCACAGGCGGTTCTGATAACCCATTCTCCAATGGGAACAATCAAGCCTGTCTCCTCGGCAAGGGGGATGAACTGATTGGGTGAGATCATGCCACGACCGGGATGCTGCCATCGGAGCAAAGCCTCTACACCGACAATTTTTCCCGTGGCAATTTCCAGTTGCGGTTGATAGTACAGGACCAATTCCTTCTGCGTTAATGCCCGTCGCAGATCGGACTCGATCTGGAATCTTTCCTGTGCCAAGATGTTCATCTCCGGAGTAAAGAATTGAAAATTGTTGCGGCCCGACTCCTTGACGCAGTACATAGCCGTGTCGGCGTTTTTCAGGAGCGTCTGGGAGTTCTCACCGTCCTTGGGGAACAGACTTATACCGATGCTTGCCGTCACCACGATCTCGTAACCCGCGACCTCGATGGGCTCAGTAAGCAATTGCAGAACTCTACGAGCGACGATAGCGGCGTCTTCACCTCTGCGAATGGTCTCCAGCAGCAGGACAAATTCGTCCCCACCCCAGCGCGCCAGCGTATCGGATTTCCGAATGTGTTCGGACAACCGCTCCCCTACTCTTTGCAGAAGCAGATCGCCCATGTCGTGCCCGAGTGTGTCATTGACGTTTTTGAATCGATCCAGGTCGAGAAAAAGCAGGGCCATTTCCGATCCTCGACGGTTCGCCAGAGCAATAGCATGCTGCACTCGATCACCGAGGAGGGTGCGGTTCGGCAAACCGGTCAAAGGATCGTGATTGGCAAGGAAGCTCAACCGCTCCTCCGCAACTTTACGCCCCGTGATGTCTGCAGAGATCCCGATATAGTTGCAGATTTCCCCTTTATGGTCTTTGACCGCGGAAATAGTGAGCCGTGAGGGATAAATTTCTCCATTCTTCCGGCGGTTTGAAATTTCCCCTTGCCACTGTCCGAAAGCGGTCAGCGTTGCCCACATGGACTTGTAGAATGTCTCATCGTGGATGCCCGAACTGAGCAAACGGGGATTCTTCCCAACCGCTGTCTCGTCGGCGTAGCCGGTGATCTCCGTAAAAGTCCGATTGACTTTTACAATGTTGGCTTGGGGATCGGTAATGACAATGGCCTCAGCGCTGCAGTCAAACACCGTCGCCGCCAACCGCAAATTTTCCTCAGCTCGCTTGCGTTCGCTGAAATCTTCAACCACATAAATGAAATATCGCGGTATGCCTGAGGGTTCCCACAGCGCTGAGACCGTAAGGTGAACCCAGATTGTGCTCCCCTGTTTGTGCACAAGGGCAAGCTCAACTGCAAGATATGCCACCTCACCCGCAATGAGATCCTTCACACCTTCATCGAGGCATGCGCCGTGCTGCCCTTGGCAAAAATCCTCGAAAGACCGCTCAAGGAGGTCACCGTCAGCATAGCCCAAAATGCTGCAGAGGCGCCGATTGACTAGAAGTATTCTCCCGTTTAGGTCAACATGGGCAATACCGACAGGCGCCTGATCGAAGATAATACGGAACTTCTCCTCACTTTCCGCCACCTCACACACCTTGCGTTGACGCATGACCCGTTCCCGATAAAGAGTCAGAGCGGAGTGGATGCGGGCAAGAAGCTCAACCTCGCTAATCGGCTTGGTCAGGAAATCAATCGCTCCTGCACTGAAACTCTTATTGAGTGCGTCCCTGCGACGCAGAGCCGCTCCCGTTACCATGATTACCGGAATGTGACCCCATTGCTCACTCTGGCAGATGCGGCGACACACTTCATGGCCATCCATACCCGGCATCATCAAGTCCAACAACACCAGTCCAATATTCGAATGATTGGCGAGAGTGGCAAGCGCCTCAGGACCCGAAGAGGCAAGACGGATGTTCTCATAGCCTTCGCTGAGCAAGAGAGCCTCCATCAAATCCAGGTTGTCTTGAGCATCATCGACGACCAGAATGGGAATCTGCCGGTCAGTCAGGCTTTCTAAAATGGAGAATGGGAATGTATCGAACATCAATCCTCACCTCTTGGAGATCATTCCATCAAATTCATGTGTTCCCACGAGCCAGACGTCATCGATCCCAACTCACCGTGGCCATCCCTCAATTACTATATCCACTACTTCCAGGACTAAACCAAGGAAATTCCCTCCCGTGGGAGGTTAAGGGAGTAGTTCGGTTCACAATGAGGATCGCCGGACTCAGAACTACCCTCTTGACAGATAAGAAAGGATCTTAAGATAATGCGTCCACTTTGGCTTGTTTGGTGTTGAGGATTTGTCCTTTTTGGTATTGTTGAGAGGAGGCAGGGAGAGTCGATGAGAAGAAGAAAGATGGTTTCTTGCGGGGTTCTGGTCACTTTGGCCGTTTTCATCGCAGCTTTTGCGGTAATGGCCCAGCAAAAAGCGCCAGAAAACGTTACCATCAAAGAATTCCCCAATCCCACTAAGGGTCCGGTTGAATTCAGTCACCAAAAGCACAATGTGGATTACAAGGTCGCCTGTAATCAATGTCATCACAAATACCAGGATGGCAAGAACGTCTGGAAGGAAGGCGAGCCCGTAGAGAAGTGCAGTAAATGCCACACGGACATGACCGTTGAAGGCGAAAAGAAACTCCCCCCGGATCAGCAGAAGCTTAATCTGAAGTTGGCATTTCACGGTGAGTGTCAGGGCTGTCACCAGAAGATGAAGAAGGAAGACCCCAACACAAAAGCAGCGTTAACCTGTAGTACCTGCCATGCAGGCGAAAAGAAATAGCCTAACCGACGACAGGACACAACCAAACAGCCAAAGCCACTTCTTGCCCAGCCTTCACGGCACTCCGCATGGGATTGGGTAGCACACTGGAAATTGACAGGTTTTTGAGCTACAATTACTGCGGATAAGCTAGGCAAGGCATGTTAAGGGCTCAAAAAGCCTATCTGAAAATGCTGCGGGCATAACGTGGAAATGGAGAGAACTTTTTTGGTTAATGCACGGATGAATTCACACCGTCCTTTCCCACCGAGAATTGCCGTATATGCAGCCTCCAGCCTGATTTGCACGATATTGTTCATCCTGCTGCTCTTGATCGGGCCGCCGCGTGTGGAAGGCGAAACCAGCCCATGGCGAGAAGTGGATGATGGTCTGCTGATCGGCGAGTTCGAAGCTCACCGGAATTACGGATCGGGCGACACCAAGATTCTCATTCTGAAAATCGATCCGCAGAAATACGCCTTCAAGCTAATGAGTGCCTCGGAACACGACGGGAGGAAGATTCCCTTGAAGGAGTGGGTCGAAAAATATGGGCTCGTGGCCGCCTTTAATGCCGGAATGTACCAGGCGGACGGTATTACCAGCGTCGGGTTTATGAAGAACTTCAAACATGTCAACAACGGCAGATTGAATAAGAACAAGGCTGTTTTATCCTTTAACCCCGTCGACCCCAGCGTCCCGGAAATCCAGATCATCGATAGGGAATGCCAGGACTTCGAAAACCTCAAGGGAAAATACCGAACCTTTGTTCAAAGTATCAGAATG
>JADGQM010000052.1 GCA_017881795.1 Syntrophobacteraceae bacterium | reverse complement strand
CTGTCCTATCGAGGATCGCATTCGTTTCTTCGTCAAGTCTCGCACTGAAAGGCATGTCATGCTCCTTAACTGCATTGGCTTCATCACACTCAGTAATACCAATTGTATTACGATTCGCTTCCCTGTCAAGGAAGTCCGTTGAGGTGACCCACTCCTTGCCCTTGTTCACAACCAGCAATCCCCATGCCGGCATCTCACTTCCAGAGGGCATTGGTCAAGGCGATCCGTTGAATCTCCGCGATGGCTTCCTCAATGCGAGAATCCGGCACTGACGGATCGAACATGAGCAGGTCAGGGTCCAGCTTCGGACTCTCGACGAGAGGAGCCAGTTGCTGCTGAATCATCGCTGCCAGGGATGTCAGCTGTCGGTAGCTGTCATCGATGGCGCGGAACTTATCCGGATGAAACTCGGGTGGGTAGCGACGCACCAATCGCTGGTAGGCTTTTTCGACGGCTCCCTGATCGGCGTCGTAAGGGAGGTTCAAGTTCTGCAAGGCTTCTTCGCGGGTCATCATCTTTTCTTTCGGGTCTTGGGGGCCTTCTTGGCGGGTTTTGCCAAAGATAACAGGATTTTCTTGATTTTGTCCACCAGCGGCAGAGTCGCTTCATCGCCGGCGTCCAACCTCTCGAGAAACAGGTTGTTCAGGTGAATCAGCAAGCGATGCTGGCGGGTGAGAATCTGCGGGTATTTCAACAGCTCATCCAGGAGGGGGCCAAGGGCATCGATTGGGACCGTCGGCAGCACGTCCATGTGTTCTTTCATGAAGAGCAGGACCGCTTCGACCTTCTCGTTTTGGATTCCCCCGAACATACTCTTGCGAGACCACAGGGGTTGGCTCCTTTCCTGCATCGCTTGATAGCGTCTGAGATCGTCAAGGACGTAGCTCCAGAAACCTTCCGGATGAGCGGAATGGAGGGTATTGAACCAGCAGAGGTGCCCTTCCGTGGTCAGGCGATCTTCCGGATAGCAGCCAAGGAACAGCCTGGCAAGATTCAGAACGTCATAGTCGTCGAGCTCTGCCAGCTCGCGACGAAGGATGCCGGGGTTCTTGGGTTTCTCATGGCGAAATTTCCCAAAAAGGTTGGCTAAGAAACCCGGCAATTGTGTGCCCGCCGCGAATTCGACCAGCTCGTTCTCCACCTCGTGACACAAATGTTTCACAAAGAGGAGCAACAGCTCCCTGCGGTCTGCGTAGCGCTTTAGCAGTGGTCTGAGCGATCGGGCGGACGGATAGTAGAGCTCGATCCATTCATTGGCAAGCCATCTCACATCATCAATGGTCGGCTCTGTAGCCTGATCGAGGAGCTTCTCCGCCCGTTTGTGAAGATCTCGGTCGCGGAAGTGCGCACCCGCCAGCAACCCCAGCAAGCCCATCCGCGTGCCCGCACATCCGGAGCCGAGGATCGTCCCCAGGAAGCTCACAAACTCCCCTGATCCCTCCATCGCGTCGATGACGAAATTCAGGTCGGTGCAAAGGATGGGTTCCATGACGCGGACCAACTCTCTTTTCTCTCTTGGGGGAAGCGTCGGGGTCCGCAGGGAAATGTCCCCGAGAATGCTCCGATGGACCATAAGCACCGTCTTGGCTGGATGGGCGGAGTTCACCCGCTCCCCCCGCTCCATTTCATCATCGTCTTCCTCATCAAAGAAATCTGAGAAGCCGAACATCTCTGCACGAGAAGGGCGGTCCCCACGCCTCATGCGCAGACGGGCGAGGAGGGAGACCTTTGCTTCGAGCTCAAGTCCTTTCAATTCTTCCTGCAAGGTGGACGGATTGCGATCCATTCCCGCAGACCATTCCTCAAGGTCGGGCAACAGCTTGCTCTTGATCTCAGCGGATCTTTCTCCAGCCAGGCGGGGGAAAAAGAAAGGGATGGATTGAACAAACCTCGCTCCCTGCTGACTGCTGGTCTGCGGCGCCATTCGCCGGCACAGGATGGCAAGGTTGTGAACGAAAGGATGCAGGACGATATCCTGGAGGGCTGGAGGCAGATCCTTGGAAAGAAGGGACATCCTCTGGTCCAGCCTCTTCAGATCAGTCAGCCGGAAGCCGTTCCACCCCCGAGACACGGCGCCTTTCTGGTTGAGGCGGCGGGCAGACGGAATGTACTGACCCAGGCGACTGACGTTCTCACTGATTAGATTCCCATGGAGGATCTCTGCCAACTGCTCGTAGTAGCGGCGGGTGATTTTGCCAGGCTCCCGAATGAATTTCTCCAAAAGGTTCTTCAGCGTGCTATCCTGCTGCATGGAGTGGGACGCGAACGAGGCGAAGTTGGACCTGAGCTTTTCTGCACCGGGAGTCAGCCCCTTCAGCAGGAAGATTTCCTCTTTGGTGGTCCGGTTTTCCACAAAACCTTTGAGCAGTATCAGGAGGCGGAAGTCCGGATCACCGGGACGCTTCTTGAGGGATTCAATTTCCACACAGAACCGCTCGAAAGCCGAGCTCTGCTTCACAGCCTGCCTGGTCAGGGCTTGCCAGGCCTCTCTGTGCTCCCTGCCATGATCAGAGACGGCGTCTTCCGACTCCAGAAGCCGGAGCAAATCCCAGTAGCGGCCACTGCGGTGGAACTTTTCAATGTCCCTCCGCACACGCTTCTTCTTACTCACCGGACTCCAACTCCTCTTCAGCCCGTTCAATGAGCTCCAGCAGTTGATCTTCGAGGTCATCCACCCGGCTTTCATCTTCCCCGGACCGAACGACTTCCTCGTAGCTCACCCTGATCTTTTCGATCTCCTGCCGTACGCTCTCAGCCAGCCGTTCATCCCGGGCCAATCGGCCGGCTTTTTCCGCAAGGTAATTCACCGGGGTCTCGTCGGGTTGGCCTCCCGATGCCTCATCGATCTTTCTGTTTCTAATATCAAGGGTCACTTCTTTGCGGTTGTCAAAACCCTTCTGATCGATGCAGATGCGCACCAGTCCTTCTCGATCGTAGGCATATTCCACGACCACAGGGGAATAGGCCGGCGCCGGCTTGAGCGGGTAGAAGAATTCCCCGACCAGAGTGTTTTCCGAACATGAGAGGCTTTCCCCCTGAAATACCTCCACCTTGACGCCCTCTTGTCGGTCGACGGCGGTCCGGAAGGCTTCGGCGCGGCTGACGGGGATTCTCGTGTTCCTGCGGATGATGGTGGAAAAATAATCGGGCTCCCTGGTTACGTGGTCCACCGAGTCCAGCGTCTTGAGCCCCAGGGAATGAGCGGTGACATCAAGCAGAATTTGACCCACGGCATCCCCGGTGATGAGCCCCCCCTGAATGGCGGCTCCCAGAGCGACGCAGAGGTCGGGGTCGACCGAGTGCTCCACGGGTTGCTCGAAAAGCACAGAGAGGGCTTCGAAGACAGCGGGCATCCGGGTGGCTCCGCCCACGAGGATGAGCTTTCCGATTTCCCCGGGCTCGAGGTGTGCCTCCCGGAGCACCTCCTCGACTTTGTTCATGGTCCGATCGATAAGATCTGCCGTCAGGGACTCGAACTGAACCCGGCTAACTTCCAGATCCAGGTTCAGAGGCCGTCCCTCGCGCATGGTCACAGCCACCTCGTTGATTTTCACATAGGGACGATCCGACAGCGCCATCTTGGTCCGCTCGGCGATGTCGAGCAGTCTGACCCTCAGTCCGGGGTCTTCTGTCAGCGCTTTTCCGCCGATCTGTTCTCTCAGTTCACCCAGCAGGTACTCCTTGAGGAGCTCGTCGAAGTCATCTCCTCCCAGTGAAGTGTCTCCGCTGGAAGCCAGAACCTCCTTGATTTCGCCTTTGATTTCCAGGACGGAGACATCGAAGGTCCCACCACCCAGGTCGTAGACCAGCACATAAGGGGAGTCGCCGTCGGCCTCGGAAGGAACGCGGTCGTAGACGAGCGCCGCCGCCGTCGGCTCGTTCACGATGCGCACCACCTCGAGGCCGGCAAGCTCTCCAGCCCGGATGGTGGCTCTCCTCTGAGCGTCGTCGAAGTAGGCGGGCACCGTAATGACAACCTTATTGATCGGCTGTCCCAGACGCTCCGCCGCGCGCTCAGCCAAATGCTTGAGAATGTAGGAGGAGATCAACTCAGGGGATAAGCTTTGCTGACCCACGGCGATCACTGATTCCTTTCCCATGAGCCGCTTGATCGAGGTAATGGTAGCGTCCGGAAAGGCAGCCCTGCGATTTTTAGCCTGCCGCCCGATCACATAGCCGCCGTTCTCCGCTTCGAAACTGACCACCGACGGCAAAATGGCCACCCCCTCCTCGATGGGGATGGCTTCGGGGCGGCCATCCTTGAGAAAAGCAATGACAGAATTCGTGGTTCCGAGATCAATACCGCACACAATGGATTTCATGATGTTCTGTTTCCTTCTGGGGTGAGGAGGGGGGCATCATCCCTTCTGCCGACGATGACCTTGGCGGGTCTTAGGACCTTGCCATTCTGGAGATAACCGGGCTGGATGACTTCGAGGACGCCCAACAAGAGGGCATCCGGGGTGCTATTGGTCACCACTTCGTGAATTCGCGCATCAAAGGGGATGCCTTCGGCCAGAATCATTTCGAGGCCGAAAGAAATGGCGAACCGGTGCATCCTCTGGTGAACCATATTGAGGACCTGGGCGTGCTGGCGTGACATCAGCCCGGGATTCTGGAATGCTCGCTGAAGGTAGAAAAGCGCATCGCAAAGGTCAATCAAGGGCTCCAGGTCGCGCTTTTTCCCGGCGGCAGAGGCCTGTTGCTCCCGGTGAACCTCTTCGAGCAGCATGCCCTGCTTCCTGAAGAGTTTCTTCAGGTTCTGTGTTTCCTCCAGAATGAGACGCTGAGGGTCTTCCTCCTCCTGCTCCTGCTTCCGCCGAAACCATCCGAGATTTCCAAACCAAACTCTAACTTTCCCGTAATCCATTGAAACGTTTATCACCTCCGAAAAAACAATCCATAAACCAGGGGAGCCGAGCACTCCTGTAAAGTAAAAATGCTTTATACTCCAGTCCGAGGAAGCACGAAACCCCGGGTGCAATTAAAAGTGAGAGTTGAGACAGGTCTGGAGGCAACAACAATAGACCTGTACAGACACAACCCGTCATTCCGGCACGCTTTAAGCCGGAATGACGATATTGGCAAGGCTGCAAGCACCAAGGATCACTTTTGGAAATTGCTTTCACTTTTGATTGCACCCCGAAACCCCTATGAGACCTGACAAGGACCACCCAAAAACAGGACTGGCCCCTCTTCAGAACCTACTCCTTCGCCTTGTTCACACAGAGGAATGCTACGACAAAAAGCATGGTCCCAAGGCCTGCCAGGAGCAAATAAGAGAAACGGTCAGGAGTTAAACCAAAAGCCGAGCTACGGATGATTTTGGCAGCGTGGGTCAGGGGCAGGAAGTGCAAAATTTTTTGCGCCCATACTGGCATGCGGTCCACCGGGAAAAACGTTCCGCCCAGGAACGCCATCGGCGTGATAAAGAAGTTGGTGAGGAGAGCCTGATCGGCATGAGACTTAACCACCATGGCCAGACCCACGGCGAGGGACGCAAACAGAAAGCTATTGAGAACCACCGCCAACCAGAAAAATATATTGTATGAGAGCGAAACCCCGGAGAGCAGCCCAATCAGCAGGATCACCACAACAGAAAGCAACGCTCTGGTTATCCCGGCCAAGACTTCACCCGTTACGTAGGCAATATTTCTGATGGGCGCCGCCTGGAATTCCTCGAAGATGCGCCAGTAGAACCGGGCGATATTGATTTCGCTGGCAATGGCAAAAGCTTGAGTCATGCTGCTCATGGCCACCAGCCCGGGAATCAGGAACTCGAGATAGGATCGCCCCTGAACCTGGACCCCCTGCCCCATTCCCAACCCAAAGGCAACGAGATAGAGCAACGGGCCCACGGACATGGAGGCGAGCTGGCGGAAAAACTTCTTCTTCAGAATCAGCAACTCGCGCCGATAAATGGCCAGGCACCCTCTCATGGGACAACCTTCTTGCCGGTCACCGAAAGGAACACATCTTCAAGATTCACTCTGCGCAAAGTGAAGCCCCCCTGCTGCTTTCCCAGGTGGCGGTTGGCCTCCTCTCGGGATTGAAAAAAGATGGTTTCCATATCGCCATTGACGATTTCATCCAGGGCCCACGTTCCCAGGCGAGCCATGAGATTCTGCGGCGTATCGACCGCGACGATTCTCCCTTCATCCAGAAAAGCCACCCGTTCGGCCAGAAATTCGGCTTCCTCGATATAATGGGTCGTAAGAAAGATCGTGGAACCGCTCTGCTGAATGCTTTTGACCAGAGACCAGATGCGTCGTCTGATCGTCGGGTCCAGACCCACCGTTGGCTCATCCATGAAAAGGATCTTCGGAGCATGCATCATGGCACGCGCGACCATCACTCTTCTTTTCATGCCTCCGGAGAGGTGTTTGATCGGACTGTTCCTCCGTTCTCTGATCCCGACGTAATCCAAAAGCTCATCGATCCTCGCGGCTCTCTCTCGCGCGGACATATGAAACAACCGACCGTGAATATCCAGGTTCTCATCGACGGTAAGCTCATGATCGAGATTAATGGTCTGCGGCACAAGACCACATTGTCTCTTCGCTTCCAGAGTCTCCCTCACGACATGATAGCCATGGACATAAGCATCACCCGAAGTCGGATTCGCCAACCCGGTCAGGATTTTGATCGTGGTCGTCTTTCCCGACCCGTTCGGCCCAAGATAGGCAAACAGTTCTCCCTCGTTCACCTGAAGATTGACACCCTTCAGGGCCTGGATGGTGCGATAGTTTTTAGTCAGCTTTTCAATTCTGATCACGTAAAGTCTCGTCGGTAGAGGATACGTCCCTCACTGCTCCGGACTAAGCGCCAGGGCAACAATAAGGCAACATATTCCAGCACGCTTAGGACCAAGGACACAAGAAGTTTCCTTGGTGTGTCTTCGTCTTCTTTCGTGTGCATTCGTGGATAATCAGGTCAACTCCATGTGCCTCCAGGACATCCAGGAGGAGTGCGGAGACCGGCATATCCAGAAGGACTTTCATGAGGCAAACTCGACGACCTGCTCATCAGCCAAAAAGGCTGCATAGGAAAGCGCCTCCTGAATGTCCTCAGCTTCAAGATAAGGGTATGATTTCAAGATGGATTCCTGAGTTTCACCCGCAGCCAGGAGTCCAAGCAGGCGCGACACGGGGAATCGCAGCCCCCGCACGGCAGGCTTCCCACCGCAGACTTCAGAGTTAACAGTGATCCGTTGAAAGGCCATGGGCAAACAACTCCTTTCGATAATAATTTTGGTAATCTAATATATCATAAAGTTGTTTCTTCACAATCACGATGTCCTGACAACACACTGGGTTAATCCGTGCAAATTGACAGCGTGCAACTGAAAGATTGAACAATTGTCGCAAACCAATTATATTAGCCGCACTTTGAACCCATAGTGTCCCCATGAGTCCCTCGATAAAGGGTCAAAGGCTGAAGGAAGAAATCCATGGCTTACGATGTAGGTATTGACGTTGGTTCGGTGAGCATCAACTGCATGGTTATCGACGAGCGGCAGCAGGTTGTGATGGAAACCCCCTACCTGCGACACTTCGGACTTTTCTTTGAAGAGACGCTCAGGTTGCTCAATGAGCTGACGGCTTCCATGCCGCAGGGGCCTGACGGCATCCGCTCCATTTCCTTCACGGGAGTGAACGGACAACTCCTGGCGGATATCCTGTCGGCGCCCTATGAAGTGGAAACGATTTCGCAGATCCTGGGCGTGGCGCAACTGGCGCCGGGCGTTCGCTCCATTATCAGTATTGGCGGGCAGGACGCGTCGCTCTTCCAGTTGGCCTATGAGGGTGATCAGTGGCACCTGGAAGCCTTCAACATGAACGGCCCATGCGCCTCGGGAACGGGCTCTTTCATGGATCAGCAGGCCGAGCGGCTGGCCTTGTCCATGTACGGCGCCGAGTTTCGCCCGGACCAGGAAAAGCTGCAACAGACCCTTGAAGACTTCATCGCGCTGGGACTGGAAGCGACCTATCCCGCACCCGTGGCATGCCGCTGTACGGTTTTCACCAAATCCGACATGATCCATTTGCAGAATAAGGGTGAATCTCTGCCCAACATCATTGCCGGGCTACATTACGGGAATGCCGCCAACTATATCAGCACCATCGTCGCCAACCGGCAGCTTACAGAACCGATCGTCTTCATCGGGGGAATGGCCTCGAACCGGCTGCAGGTCAAGGCCTTTCAAAACTATTTTCCCGACCTTCACGTGCCCGCTCATCACACTTCCCTGGGCGCCTTCGGCGCAGCCCTGCAGGCCCAAAAGCAAGGCTGGCGCAATCAGGTCGACATCTCGCGACTGGGGAGGAATAACTCCAATTCAAAATACCCTTTTCCCGTTGCCAGTCGCCTGGAACTTGAGCTCACCCACTTCGACCCGGACAACGCCCTATCGCCCTGGCAGACCAGGAGGAAGACCGCCGCCCAAGTATTCCTGGGCGTGGATATCGGATCGACTTCGACCAAATACGCCATCATCGACGACAAAGGGCAGATCCTCCACAAGTGTTACGTTCCAACGCAGGGAAAACCCATAGAGGTCACGCAACGGCTGCTTGAAATACTCGAGAAGGAGGTCGGCGGCCGGGTCCGCCTCATGGCGATTGCAACCACCGGGTCGGGACGCAATGTGGTGGGCGATTTCCTCGGCGCCGATCTAATCATTGACGAGATCACCGCCCACGCCCGCGGGGCCGTGACGGTAGACCCGGAAATCGACACCATCTTTGAGATCGGCGGCCAGGACTCCAAGTATATCAGCATCGAGCACACCCATCCTCTGGATTTCGACATGAACAAGGTCTGTGCCGCGGGGACGGGCAGTTTTTTGCACGAACTTGCCAGCAAGATGAAAATCAACATCGTGGGTGAATTTCAGGAGGTCGCCCTCTCGGCCGAAACCCCGATTCATCTCGCGGAACGTTGTACGGTCTTTATGGAGTCCGATCTGGTAAGTTATGCTCAAAAGGGCGCCAGGCGTGAGGACCTGATTGCCGGCCTGTGCTATGCCATCGTGTATAATTATCTCAATCGGGTGGTGGAAAAGCGCTTTATTGGTCAGAGGATCATGTTCCTGGGCGGCCCGTCGTTGAATCAGGGAATCGTTGCGGCCTTTGAAAAAGTCCTGCAAAAGCCGATCCTGGTGCCCAAACATCGGGAGGTCATGGGGGCCTTTGGGGCAGCCCTCGCCGTGCGTGAGCTCTACCACAAAGAAGAAATTTCCTGCAAGAGCCGCAACCTGGAAAGACTGGCGAGCTCCGAGGTGCAGTTCTCAGAGACCATCTGCAGGGCTGACAAAAAGTGCCATAACGAGTGCAAGCTGAAGGTCTATGACTTTGGAAGGCACAAAAGCATCTGGGGCGGGGATTGCGGGCGCTACGAGGCAGGCCGTTATGATGGTCGGCAGCAGACGAACTATTTCCTGGAACGTCAACAAGTCTTTCAGGAGGCCCTGGAGGAAAAGGGAATCTCGCTTATTGAAGTCGCGCGCAGTGACTCCCATTCCCGGCCGACGGTCGGGATTCCGCTGGCCCTGCACAGCCTGGAGTGGGGGATTTTCTGGTCCCATCTCTTCGCAGAATTGGGTTTCACGGTGCTGCTGAGCCCCCGCACGAACAATAAGCTCGTCCTGACCGGCGTCGAAAGCATGACGGCGGAGACCTGCTTCCCGGTAAAGGTATTTCACGGTCATGTTCATTATCTCCTGCATCGGGCCGGATACCTTTTTCTGCCAAATGTTATCGATATGCCTACGCCTCATGTTCAGGAAACAGGCTTTTTCTGCCCCCTGGTGGAGAGCTCCCAGTACATGGTGCGTGCGGCTTTGAATATCCCTGACCAGCGTCTGCTCCGACCTACTCTGTATCTGAAAGAGGGTCCGGAGCGCCTCGTGGAGTCCTTCCATGAGAGTCTGCCCCAGGGTCTGCGTCCCGGTCGGCTGGACCTCGAAAGGGCTGTGCAGAAGGCATGGGACGGGCAAAGCGCCTTCCGCCGTAAGCTCATTGAGCGCGGTCAGGAAGTCGAGCGGGGAATGACTCCCGGCGAAGCCCTCTGGGTTGTCACGGGACGTCCTTACAATTTGCATGATGAAAGGTCGAACCTCCAGATGGGAAGACATCTCGCAAAGCTGGGAATCAAAGCCTTACCGATGGATTATCTGGACGTCGATATCGAGGACTTGAGCGATTTTCCAAGGATGTATTGGGGCCAGGGGGCGAAAATCCTCCGCACCGCCAAGCGCATTGCGCGCACTCCGAATTGGTATGGGGTCCACCTTACGAACTTCAGCTGCGGCGCCGATTCCTTTATCGAACATTTCTATCGGCATATTCTCCGGGAAAAACCGTCGCTTATTCTGGAACTGGATGAACACAGCGCCGTGGCTGGACTCTTGACCCGTATTGAAGCTTATCAGAATGTGGTGAAGAATCTACAAGACAAAACCCTGAAAAATCACTATGATGCAGAAGTACCCTATGAGGCCTTGTGCCAGTAAATCACCGACAGAGGGATAAAACAGCATATCAATATGTCACAATCGCCTGATCTGCATGCCTTTCATCGACTTCAGACCAGCGTCAAGCAGTTCAATGTTTCCGGAAGAACTCTTCTCATGCCGGACATGGCTCCTTTCGGCGTACGACTCATTGCCGCTTCCTTTCGTGCGGTCGGAGTCGATGCTGTCGTGATCGACACCTATAAGGGGTTGTCACTGGGCAGAGAGTTCACGTCCGGCAAGGAATGTTTTCCCTGCCAGGTTACCCTCGGAGACATCCTCCATCACCTGCAGCAGGAAAAAGAGCGCTTGGGGACAGCGTTTTCTCCGGAACAATACGTCTATTTTCTTCCAGAAGCCGACGGCCCCTGCCGTTTCGGCATGTACAACAAGCTCCAACGGCTCATTTTGGACCGTTTCGAGGAATTTAAAGATATCCCCATCACCTACGTTTCTACCGAGAATTCCTATGCCACCAACGGCATCATGCCTGCGGACCGTGCTCCGAGTTTTCGCAAGCTGGCCTTTGTTGCCGTCATTGTAGCCGATGTTTTGGATCGCACCGTCTGGCGGGTGCGTCCCTACGAACTGCAGCAGGGAATGACCGATGCTTTCATGGAAAAGGCTTTGGAGACGATGGTGTCGCTGGTTGAAGATCTCGGCGCCAGCCTCGATTTCCATAAACTGTATCGCCTGCTCGATGACATCGTCGCAACCGCCTGCACGTTTATCGATCCTCGTCAACCTCGGCGCCCGCGCATAGGAATTGTCGGGGAAATCTACCTGCGAACGCACCCCGATTCCAATCAGAATATCGTGCGGCAACTGGAGGAATTCGGGGGAGAAGTGGTGGATGCGTCGTTGGGCGAATGGGTCAATTTCGTTGCCTTCGAGCGGGCGCGAAAGCTCCGGCGCCAATGGAAAACCGCCTGGCAGGAAAAGGACCACAAGACCTTGCGACAAGTCAGCAAACAATTGCTGGGAACGGAAATCGAGAAGCTCTACCAGGCGTGGCGCCAGCACCAGGTTTATCGGTGCGCTCGGAAGCATTTGGATATCCAAACGGATCATAGCATTGGACAGATTGAGCGGAGGCTGGATGGCAATCGCCTCTTTACCTTTGCCATCGGCACGGAAGCCGCGCTCAGTATTGGCGGAGCCTTAGAATACGTCCATCACGGCTTTGATGGCATCGTCAACGTCTTTCCTTTTACCTGCATGCCGAGCACCATCTGCTCGGCGATCCTGAAACCCCTGCTCCATCAAATGCGAATTCCCTACCTTGACGCTCCTTATGACGGCACCATCCAGCCCAATCGAGAAGTCGCCCTGCGGACTTTTCTCTACCAGGCGAAACAGCATCTTGCGTCGAGGCTCACGGGGAAGAACAGTAAGGGTTAGAGATGTCAAATCAAACCATGATCATTAATGCAGCACACCCGGAGGAGTTCCGGATCGCTATTGTCGAAGGGCAATCTCTGGAGGGTTTGTTCATCGAGACTGCGGCTCGCACCAAAATATCGGGCAACCTGTACAAGGCCCTGGTGACCCATGTGCAACCCAGCCTGCAAGCCGCCTTCGTGGACTACGGCATGGATCGCAATGGCTTCCTGCCCCTCTCGGATATCCACCCGGAATACTATCTGAACGAAGTTGAGGAACCGGTGAGGATTCAGGATGTGATTCATCCTGGCCAGCAAGTTCTCGTACAGGTGGTCAAAGAAGAAATCGGGAGCAAAGGGGCCCTTCTCACAACCTATCTTTCTCTGGCCGGCAGGGATGTGGTTCTGATGCCGGGGCAGTCGCAACGGGGGGTATCCCGAAAAATCGAAGACGAAGCCCAGCGCGAACGCTTGCGAACGATAGTAAATGACCTCAGAATGCCGGAGGAATTTGGAATCATTTTGCGCACTGCGGCAGAAAACCGCACCAAGCGTGAAATCGTGCAAGACTTCAACCATCTCATGAAAATCTGGGATGAAATCAAAAAGCAGGTTGAAGAGGCCCCAGCGCCGGCCCTTATTCACAAAGATCAGGACCTGGCCCTGCGAATCCTTCGCGATTATTTCAATCCCAACATCAAGACCATCCTGGTGGATGACCGGGAAGTTTTCAAAACGGTCAAAGAGTTTTTGCGTATCTTCAGCCCGGCCCACCAGCGGGTGGTGAGACTTTACAAAGATGACGGTCCCATCACCAGTAAATTCAACCTGGAAGATCAGATCGAACAGGTGTTCCGGAAAAGGGTGCCGCTGAAATCGGGTGGCTCTTTGTTCATTGACACCACTGAAGCCCTGGTGGCCATCGATGTCAACTCAGGGCGGACCAACGGTAACGGGGTGCTCGAGGAGATGGTCTACAAGGTCAATATGGAGGCGGCCGTTGAAATCCCCCGCCAGCTTCGCCTCAGAGATCTCGGCGGCCTGATTGTCGTCGATTTTATCGATATGCGCGACAATCGTCACGCGCGAGAAGTGGAACGGCGCTTCAAGGAAGAAACCAAGAAAGACAAGGCCAAGATCACGATGGGCCGGATTTCCCGCTTCGGCTTGCTGGAGCTATCGCGTCAGCGTCTGGGGCTGAACATCATGCGCGGATCTTTCGGGGAGTGCCCGCAATGCCACGGGGCGGGTGTGGTCAGATCTGCAGAGGCCCTCGCTTTGAGTAATTTGCGCAAGATCTGGCTCACCCTAACCCACAAGAAAGCCGCCATAGTCAGAGCCACACTCAACCTGGATGTGGCCAATTACCTCCTCAATCAAAAACGAAACGATCTCATCCAACTGGAAGAACGGTATAAGACAAGCATCATCATTGAAGGCTCCTCGACCGTTCTCCCTCACGAGGGCCATGTGGAATACATCGCCGGCGAGGCTACGTAAACGGTAAACGGCGCCGTTCGGAATCAGACGATCACATAACGCCTGATGGTGTTGACCACTTCATCCGGGTCGTCGAGCAAGGTGACAAGGTCCAAATCCTGTTGCGAAACGTAGTTACGGGCCAAGAGCGTGTTTCGAATCCAATCGGCGAGCCCGCTCCAGTAATCCTTGCCGACCAGAATAACGGGAAAGGGTTTGATCCGGTGGGTCTGAATGAGCGTCAGGGCTTCAAAGATCTCATCCAGCGTGCCCAATCCGCCCGGCATTCCAATATAAGCCTGACCGTATTTGACAAACATGACCTTGCGCACGAAGAAATACTGAAAGTCGAGTTTGACATTGGCATAGGGATTGGGTTCCTGTTCCATGGGCAGCATGATGTTCAACCCGACCGATCTTGCTCCCCCTTCGCGGGCCCCTTTATTGCCCGCTTCCATGATTCCGGGACCACCGCCGGTGATGACGTTAAAACCGTTTTCTGCCAACTTCCTGGCGATGGTCACCGTTCTCTCGTAGATTTCGTCGCCCGGCCGGACCCGAGCTGACCCGAAAATGGTGACGGCAGGGGAGATCTCCGCCAGAGTTTCGAAACCGTCCACCAACTCGGCAAGGATCTTGAACAGCCGCCAGGAATCATGGACGGTTATGGCATCGAGCAGATATTGCTTTTCAGCTTTTTCCGGTGTCCTTCTCCCTTGCATCACAAACTCCCTCAAACAGTGAAGAACATGATTCATTCAGGCGCGAAATTAGGCGCCAGGCAAGAATAAGATATCCGCCCCAAATCAAGATCGTCATTCCCGCATGCTCTTAGCGGGAATCCAGTCTTGCACCGTGTTCGCTGGATTCCCGCCTTCGCGGGAATGACGATCAAGGTTCAATCCTGGATGATTACTTATTGCCTGACACCTTATACAGGAGAAAGGTGTAAGAGGGAATCAGAATGGCCGAAAGGAATGCCGCGGATGGGTCAGCCTGGCGCTCCGCGAAATGCTCATGCAACCGCAAGCTTTCGGAAAAAGTGATTGAATCCCTTAAGGAAATAAGCTATGTAGCCCGTGGAAAACAAGACTGAGCCCAACTGCGTGAAGAAGACTTCACGTCTTTGCTGGAGTGATGGCAGATAAGTCCCTTTGGGACAAGCGGAGGCTATTGGCCATGGAGATGAAAGTTTTTGTGAAAGCGGCCTTGAAAAAGGTCAGCCAAAAGGTCGCGGACGGAAGCTTGGACAAGCACGAAGAAGGCTACGACGACGCTGAAGAGATGCTACTGGACTGGATCTGGATCGAGCTCAAGGAGGAATCTCCAGACAAGGATGTCGTCATCTCTATGGAGCTGGATGATCTATATGAAATCATTGAAAGTTCGGCAGATGTCTACGAGGACTACCAGATCCTTCTGGAGACTGTTCGTTCCGAGAACAACTGATGAAAGACCTGTCAGCAGAACCTCTCAGCGCCCGTCATTGGGCGCTTTTTTTGTTTGGGTGAAATGATGATGAGTGATCTCAAACGCATCGATCTCTTCCCCGGCAGAGAAAAACGTTTGCTGCAAGGACACCGCTGGGTCTTCAGCAATGAGATCTCCGGTAATCCGTCGGAATTCGAACCGGGAAGCTGGGTGACGGTTCATTCGAGCAAGGGCGCCTGCCTGGGATCGGGATACATCAATCCTCATTCTCTGATTGCCGTTCGGCTGGTTTGCCCTCCGCATGAAAAGCCATCGCCGGATTTCTTTCGAGACCTCATCAAGAAAGCGGCATGGCGCCGTCAGGCGATGTTCTATCCGGATTCCCCATGTGCCAGGGTGGTCTATGGCGAAGCCGATGGTCTGCCGGGCCTGATCGTGGATCGCTACGGGGAAATTCTGGTCTACCAGATCAGTACTCTCGGAATGGCCCTGATGGAGAACCTGGTAAAAGAAATCTTGCTCGATCTTTTCCGCCCGAGAGCCCTGGTTTTTCGCCATGACACTCCGGTGAGAACGCTCGAAGGATTGCCTTTGCAAAAAGGTGTCGCCCACGGCGACATTCCTGACCCGTGCTGGATCGAGATAGATGGGCTGGAATTCATGATCGACCCCTTGAACGGACAAAAGACCGGTTTCTATCTGGACCAGCGAGACAACCGCGGGGTGCTGCGCCGCTGGGTAAAAGGTAAGAGAGTGCTCGATCTCTTTTGCTATAATGGAGCATGGAGCCTGTCAGCCGCCTCAGCGGGAGCTCAGGAGGTCTTAGGAGTTGATCAGTCGTCCGAGGGGATCATCCAGGCCCGCAGCGGCGCAGCTCGCAATAACCTGGAACACATTTGCCGGTTTCAAGAAGAGGAGGTTTTTTATTTTTTTAGGACCCTCAAGAAGGGAGCCTTCGACATCATCGTCTTGGATCCACCCGCCTTCGCCAAGACCAAAGGGACCATTGCCCAAGCCATAAAGGGTTACACCGACATCAATCGGCGTGCCATGCTGGCGTTGGAACCCGGAGGGATTCTCGTTAGCTGTTCCTGTTCTTATCACCTGAGTGAAGAGATGCTTCGAGACCTGCTTCTGAAGGCCGCTCAGGCAAGCGGGAGACAATTGCGGTTGCTTGAAGCCCGCAGTCAGGCAATGGACCATCCCGTGCTCCTGGCCATGCCCGAAACGCGCTATCTCAAGTGTTACTTCCTGGAAGTGCTTTAGCGGACTGACTCTTACCTTAGAGAACACGGCACGGCTTTGACACCGCAACCAAAGATATTTTTTAACCACGAAGGCCACGAAGAGCACGAAGGATTTTTTCAAGAGATTCCAACCCCTTCGTCGCCTTCGTGTGTTCTTCGTGATCTTCGTGTTGAATTCTTGTTTTATCGAGCTTGACGCCTAATTCTTCAAATAGCCTTCCAGGGCTTTTTGGTTGAAACCTGACATTTTTATGCCTTTCCCCGTTATGATTAGTGGGGTTCCGCTAACGCCAAGTTCCGTCGCGAGGGCTTTGTGCTTTTGCAGCATCTTTTCGCCCGACTCGCATTTGTCGGCAGTCAACGGTTGGTCGGCATGGGCGAGATCAAGGGCTGCCTCGGGATTGCTGTCACAAAGGATCTTGACACACTTTTCCGCAGCATTGGGGTGCATATCGAGGGGGAAAAAGAAGACATAGAGGGTGTAGTCGGTCTGGGTTTTAAGCCAGTCGTAAGCTTTCTTGCAGTAGGGACAGTCGGGGTCCGTGATCAGGATGAGCTGCTTTGCTCCGCTTCCCTTCTTGATCACAATCGCATCCTTGAGAGGCAACTTGGAGACGTCCACCTTGTTGACTTCATCGTAGCGCTCTTTCGTCAGATTTACCTTGTCCTTGTTGACCAGGTTGCCTCCCGTGAGGATGTAGGAACCGTCTTTAGTCACGTAAACGATCTGTTTATCTCTCCCGGGAACCGAAGCTACGACCTCATAGAGACTCCCCAGATCCTTGGCTTCCAGCACCTTGACCTGGTCACCAAAAAGGTTTTTCACGACCTGCATTCCCTTTACCTTCGTAACCAGATCTGCCGCATGAAGTGGTGACACCAACACCAGCAGCATGAGTACGGATAACGCTCTCTTCATTCTAAGCTCCTTGCATGGACCGTTAGAAAATTCATTGACAATTCTGCACCAACATCCCCTACGCACCTACCCCAATGTTGTTGAATTAACAATTCGGGATTGAGTAATTCAGGGATTGGATGTGCCAAACCAGGACAATCTCTACCTTGCGCCCTAAGAATTCCTAAATTCCTAAATTCCTAAATTCAACAATCCCTCAATTCAACAATCCCTCAATTCAACAATCCCTCAATTCAACAATCCCTCAATTCAACAGCATTGCGCACCTACCCCATGAGCCACACTCGTATCCATCTCACTCTGGGTGCATGGGGTCTCGATGCAAATCGTTGCCATGGCAGGACAAGACCTGCGCTCTCCCCTTCATGGAGCGCGCAGCATTTCATAACACAAAGGTCGTGACGAAGCTACCGTAACCGTGCCTGAGAGCGCCATAATTGTGCGGCTTAGACCAACAATCCGGTCACCCCCTGCGAACTAGTACAGCCGGGCGCAAATGACTGCCCGGATTGGTCAATTAACTCCTAAAATAGTACTGGACAAGGCTTTAGGCTTCATGTAAGGAAAAAATCTACCTAACCGAACATGAAGGAGCCGAAACCATGCCAGGACCAAGATCCAAAGAAATCGTACTTACTCAGAGGCAGCGAGAAGTCTTGCATCAGATGATCCGACGAGAGAAAAGTTCTCAACAGTTGGTCAGGCGGGCCAAAATCATTCTGGCTGCCGCGGATCAGCGAAACAATCAACACCATGCCGACCTACTCGGGATGACACCCACGACGGTACGGCTTTGGATTGAACGTTGGAATATGGCGAGCGGCACTCTCCTCAAAGCAGAAGCAGATGAAAATGAAAAGTCACTCTCAGCAGCGATCTGCAACGTTCTTGCTGATGACACACGCCCTGGGCGACCGGCAGAGTTCTCTCCGGAGCTCTTTTGCCAGATCATTGCCATAGCTTGTGAAAAGCCAGAGGATTTGGGACGGCCCATAAGTCATTGGTCACAACGAGAATTGGCCGACGAGGTGCTCAAGCGCAACCTCGTTGACAAAATCTCGCCCCGATCTGTGGGGCGCTTTTTAAAAAGAAGCAGACCTTAAGCCGCACCGGTCCCGTTATTAGCTCAATGCAAAAGATAAAGACCACGAGATTTTCGATGCTCAAGTAAATACGGTTTGCGAAACTTATGCAGGGGCTATTCCCTTGCATCAAGAAGGAACCCATATCGTCAGTACGGATGAGATGACCGGCATCCAAGCACTGGAAAGACTCCACCCAACTAAACCGGCTAAACCCGGTATCGAAGAACGGCGAGAATTTGAGTATGTTCGACACGGAACACAAACGCTCATTGCCAATTTTGAGGTGGCTACGGGAAAGGTTCTCAATCCATCCATC
>JADGQM010000239.1 GCA_017881795.1 Syntrophobacteraceae bacterium | reverse complement strand
TGGTCTTTGATCCCATTACCGTTCACCTCAGGATCGTTGCCGGCTAGCGGATAAGGCTGTCAGATCAATCCGTTTCGAGGCGCTTTCCAAGGCTCACGGCATCATCGACAGCGAAGCCGAGCTTTTGATAGAATTCAATCACGTCAGTATTCGAGCTTCGGACCTGGAGGTTGATTTTGGGGCAGCCGAGCGCTTGCAGGCGTTTTTCGACTTCGTCCACCATACGGCGACCAATGCCTCGGCGCCGATATGCGGAGGCCACGGCGAGATAGTTGATCCAGCCCCGGTGACCGTCATATCCGGCCATAACGGTGGCTATGAGTTGTGTGCTATCGGTGCCAACGAGAAAAAGGTCCGCCTGCACGTCAAGCTTGCGGCGGATGTCCTTGTAAGGGTTGTTCCAGGGGACAACGAGGCCGCACTCGTGCCACAATTGTATGACGGGGTTCTCATCGGCTAACTGAAAAGGTCGGATCCTTAAATCTTCATGGTGCATCGCTTCGCATCCTGCAAAGAGCCATCGGCAGCGTCCTGCCTCCAGCTTTTTGTAACACTCTCAACAATGCCTTCTTTGAGTCGCCTATCCCTCACCTCTTTGGTAAGCCATCGCATGATCGCAAATGTTATCAGAATTCACGGGTTTCAGGACAATAAGAATTCGAAGCAACTATCCAAACTATGGCACGGATATTGCTTAAAACTTAACATGAGACGTAACCGCATCGTGACAACGCGAGGTAAGCGGATAAAAACCTTTGAGCTTTGTGGGCGGGTTTTCCTCGCCACAAAGATGCGGCGCCATAGGGGAGGATGCCATGCAGAGCAACCGTGAACTTCTGGAAAAAGTATGCAAGAACACTATTGAGGTCATTCTCTCCTGCCTTGACTGCGCAACCAAGGGGACCATCTATATGATCGGCCAAATGCCTGGACTGCAGGCGGAAAGGGTAACCTCCGGGATCAGCGATGCAGGGCAGATCAAATGGGGATTGCCCGAGGATTCTGATTACAACTCTCCAGGCAAGGAATGGGAGCAATACAGTGACTCTCCCGGTCACCTGCTGGAGGCGATGGGATGGTGTGTCGAGCAACAGAAAAGCTGGACGGCCGACAATCCCCTGGAAGACATTCGGAGCGTCCGAAAGCAACTCAGAGGCGAAGGGGAAGACCACTACCATATGGAACCGGTCTTAGTAAGAAAGACTGACCTCTATGGCAGTAATATCTACGACCTTGAGTATCCCCTCGATGGTAATGGCAGGCCCATTTGGCAAGATTCCGAATATGTCGTTGTTGCTGTGATAAAGATACATTTCCTGCCTCACACCATTCGTCGAGGAGACCGCTTTACGAAGATGATCAACATATTGTCCACCACCCTGGGCACCGAGTTGCTATCCCTCCATCTTCGAGAAACCTGCCTGAAGACACGGGAAAAGCTGACCAAGGAGCGCCTTCAAGTATGCAATGTGATAGCACACGAATTGCGAAATACCCTTGCCAAGCTGGGATTTGTTTTTTCAACCATCAACACGATGATGAGCTTCCTGCGGGATGATTGGGAACTCGAACTTCAAAAAGCCTATCCATTCCTGGAAAACAAGCGCTCGATTCTCGCCCAGCTCAATGAGCTGCTCCTGTCTGGCAGGTCGCGCCTAAATGGCCATAAGGACCTCCATCTGTTGAGCAGCCAACTGTTGACCGAACAGGAGGAACTGAGCGGTCTTTTTCTTCTGCCGCAGCAGGAAGAGATGTGGCTTGATAAAAAAATCAGACCTAAATGGGACGTCCTGCTTTCAACAAGCAGTATCTGGGACAGTTGCAAGGAGGAAGTGATGCAACTCCTTGATCGTCTCGAAAAGGCTTTTTGGGTGGTACTTGACAAGGAACTGGCTGGAAACATGGAACATCTTCCAACAGAGCTCAAGATCAGCTGGCCGGACCTTGCCTACACCCATTTCTCAGCAAACAATCGTTCGTCATTGGAGGGAGCCGTGAGCCTTCTTGAGCACCCTAAACTGAATATTCACCATAAACAGCAGGTTAGAAAGGTTCTGAGTTCAATGAAAGTGGTCGTGGATACCATCGCCAGAGTGGAAGATCAGACGAACAGCATGCTCCTCGCTCTAAAGAAGGGAGAAGCTCCAAGCTAGGAAGAGATTGTCCCCCTCGAGAGTTCCTTTATTGGCCAGACTCTGGGGCGACAGCCCTGGAGCTCTGCCATTTCCTGGTGGGTTCGCCGCACATTATCGTTGAATGCGTCTGGATGCATGGCGTTCTCTTAACGCCAGGCGAGCCCCTGTTCCGCAGACATTTTTGGGAAAGACTCTAATGAAATACTTAAGACCCTTTGGTATTTTGCTTCTTCTGGTGGTATTGTTTTGGAATCCTTCTCGACTCTGCCTATGTGGAAGTGAAGAATAGGACCATCGATCAAGTTCGCTGGTTCAGATCCCGGTTACGGGAATATATAAAAACTTCGTCCCGACCGTACCGGCAAAGAAACATGCGGCGAAATGGCCCGCTTCCACCTCTCTCAATTCGGGTTCTGTTTGGCTGCAAATTTGCTGGGCATAGAGACAACGGGTGTGGAAGCGGCATCCCGGCGGCGGATCGATGGGGCTGGGAACATCGCCTTTCAGGATGATTCGTGCGCGTTTCGCCCCGGGATCAGGCACGGGACACGCCGAAAGGAGTGCTTGCGTGTAAGGATGGAGCGGATTCAGACAGAGCCTCTTGCTATCGGCCAGTTCCACAATTTTCCCCAGGTACATGACCGCCAGTCGATTGCTCACGTGCCAGACGACACTGAGGTCGTGGGAGATAAACAAATAGGTGAGCCTGAATTCTTCCTGAAGGTCTTTGAGTAAATTAATGACCTGGGCCTGAATGGAAACATCCAGGGCCGATACCGGTTCATCGCAGACAATCAGCTTCGGCTGCAGGGCCAGGGCACGGGCAATGCCGATCCGCTGACGCTGGCCGCCGGAAAACTGGTGTGGGTAACGGCGCATGTGCTCTTCCCTTAACCCCACAATGCGCAACAGTTCGAGGACCCTCTTTTCCCTTTCGCTTCGCCCCATCCTGCTGTGGACCAGAAGCGGCGCCCCGACAATGTGGGAGACCGTCTTTCTCGGGTTGAGAGAGGAGAACGGGTCCTGAAAGATGATCTGCATCTTCGCTCGCAGAGCTCGCATTTGTTGCTTATTGTAGTGCAGAATGTCTTCTTCCTCGAAGAAAATCCCTCCCGAATCCGGCTCTTCAAGCCTCAGGATCGCTTTGCCGAGTGTGGTTTTCCCGCACCCTGACTCGCCCACCAGCCCCAGCGTTTCGCCTTCCCTGATAGTCAGGGAAACACCGTCCACGGCCTTCACCGAAGCAATCTCGCCGAGCAGCACCCCGCCTCGTATGGGATAATATTTGACGAGGTTTTCCACCCGGAGGAGAATTTTAGCTTGCTCTGGATCACGCATATTTCAAGCACCGCGCCGTGTGGTGTTCAGCGATTTGAAACATTTCCGGCTGCACCTCATGGCAGTCGGAGAAAACATCGGGACACCGGTCATTGAAAGGACACCCGGAAGGGAGGTTTAAAAGTGACGGGACCACGCCGGAGATGGCGGCCAGGCGATGTGACGGACTTTCCCTCCCAAGCACCGGAATCGATTGCATGAGGCCGACGGTATAGGGGTGTTTGGGATTGGAAAAGAGCGTCCGGACATCCGTGTATTCCACAATCTTTCCCGCATACATGACCGCCACGGATTGGGCCATTTCCGCGATCACGCCAAGATCGTGGGTGATGAAAAGGATGGCAGCGCCCGTTTCGCGCTTGAGTTGGTTCATCAGGTCCAGAATCTGCGCCTGAATGGTCACGTCCAGGGCTGTGGTCGGTTCATCCGCAATCATCAATTCCGGGTTGCAGGCCAGAGCCATGGCGATCATCACCCGCTGGCGCATCCCGCCGCTCATCTGATGCGGGTATTCACGAATGCGCTGTTCGGGGACCGGGATTCCCACCCGGCGAAAGGCCTCGATCACCCGCTCGTGCGCTTGGGCACGCGAAAGCTTTTCATGGATTTTGATGACTTCGCCCACCTGATCCCCTACCGAATAGACGGGATTGAGCGACGTCATGGGTTCCTGGAAAATCATGGAAATCCGGTTTCCGCGGATGCTTCGCATGCGGGACTCGGACAACTCCAGTAAATTGATGTCCTTCAACAGGATTTTGCCGCTCACGATCTTCCCGGGAGGCTCCGGGACGAGCCGGATGATGGCATGCGCCGTCACGCTTTTGCCGCAGCCGGATTCCCCTACCAGCCCCAGGGTGTCTCCAGCCTCGATGGTCAGGCTGAGGTCGTCGACGGCCCTGGCCACGCGGCGCCGCACATAGAAATAGGTGCGCAGCCCGATGATTTCGAGGAGATGCCCCGCATGCGTCATACGAACCGGTCCCCTCCGTCAATCTCGCAATCTCGGGTCCAGAACATCACGCAGTCCGTCGCCGAACAGGTTGAATCCCAGAACCGCAAAGAGGATGGCCAAGCCCGGTATGGTCATGACCCACCAGGCCCGGAAAATATGCGAACGCCCCATGGCGATCATGGCCCCCCATTCCGGGGTTGGAGGTTGGGCGCCGAGTCCCAGAAAACTGAGCGCCGCTGCGTCCAGAATTGCCGACGCAAAACTGAGGGTTGTCTGTACAATCAGGGGGCCCAGGCAATTGGGAAAGATCTCGCTGAAAACGATCCGGAAATCACCGGTCCCGATGGCGCGCGCGGCGGCAACGTAGTCCTTTTCGCTCTCTTCCAGCACCGAAGCGCGCACAATGCGAGCGAAGCGCGGAACGTAGATGATGCCGATGGCGATCATGGCGTTCCTGAGACTCGGGCCGAGGTAGGCCACCGTGACGATGGCCAGGAGGATGCTGGGAAAAGCCAGGATAAGGTCCATGCCGCGCATGATGAGATTATCACAGAGTCCTTTGTAGAAACCGGCAACGCATCCCATAACGGAGCCGAGCAGAAAAGCGATCCCGACACTCACCACCGCCACCGTCAGGGACACCCGAGCACCGTAAATGATGCGGGAAAGAATATCCCGGCCGAGATCATCGGTCCCGAAGATGTGTTGCCACGTCCCGGTCTCATCCCAAACAGGCGGTTTCAACTGGTCATAAAGCGAGGCCTCCACGGGATTGTGCGGGCTCAAGGCGGGGGCGAAAAGCGCGCATATCAGAAAAATAATGGTGATGATCAGCCCGCCGACGGCCGTCTTGTTCCGCAGCAACTGGTCGAGTTGCTCGAAGAACGGATGGCGGTCCTCGGGGTTCTTACCGGGCTCAGGTTGCGTCATCATTCCTATCATAAACCAGCACTCACTTCACATTCAGCTATCCGCCAAAAGCCTTCCACGAAGTCACACCAAGATCAACGAAGACACACGAATTGATTAGGTGGTCGCACATTCCGACATCCAATATCCAGTGTTCCCCATCCGAAATCCGGCATCCGCAACCCGAAAAGCCGTCTAGGAAGTCACACCAAGATCAACGAAGACACACGAATTGATTACACGGTCCCGCATTCCAACATCCAATATCCAATATCTAAAATCCGCAATCCGCAATCCGACATCCGAAATCCGAAATCAACCATCAACCATCAACTATCCACCACCCACCCCTACTTCACGCTTATTCTCGGGTTGATCACCGCGTAGAGAACATCCACCACGAGATTGATCACCACAAAGATGGTTGCAATGAAGAGCGTGCCGCCCTGAATGACCATGTAGTCCCGCTGGCTGACGGCGTCATACATCCATTTGCCCACTCCGGGCCAAGCGAAAATGGTTTCGGTAAGGATGGCGCCGCCGAGCAGAATGCCGAACTGGAGGCCGATGGTCGTGACCACCGGAATGAGAGCATTGCGCAGGGCATGCTTGAAGATCACCATGCTCTGGGATAAGCCTTTGGCCTTGGCGGTCTTGATGTAATCCTGTCGCAGCACATCGAGCATGCTGGACCGGGTCATGCGGGCCACAATCGCCATGGGAATGGTGCTCAGGGTGACAGCGGGCAGAATGATGTGCCGGAGGGCATCCCGCAGGGCCACGCCGTTGCGGGTCAGGATCGCGTCCAGAATGTAAAAGTTGGTGATCGCATCGAGATCAACCCCGATCGTCAATCTCCCGGAGACTGGAAGCCAACCGAGATACAGAGAAAAGATCAGCATCAGCACGAGGCCCAACCAGAAAATGGGCATGCTGACCCCGATCAGAGCACCCAGCATACTGACATAATCGAAAATCGAATACTGTTTGGTTGCCGAGACAATGCCGAAAAACATGCCAAACAAGCAACTGATCATCATCGCGGCGACGGAAAGCTCAATGGTGGCAGGGAAGCGCTGCTTGACCTCGATCCAGACCTTCTGGCGGGTCCAGATGGTTTCCCCCAGGTCCCCCTGAAGTAACCTTTCGAGAAACATCCCGTACTGAACGTAAAGCGGCTTATCGAGGCCAAGGTGTTCCCGCATTGCCT
>JADGQM010000238.1 GCA_017881795.1 Syntrophobacteraceae bacterium | reverse complement strand
TTTTGATAACATTACCTATGTTATTAAATTATAGTGAGTGGTATATATAAATGATACGATTTTAGTCAAGTAGTGACTATATATTACTTATATTAAGCGTATATGGATAATGAAGTATGATAAGTAAATACATGAAATATTATTTTAGAAAATTGTATGAAAGAACAATGTGTGAAGCTTATGGTTATTCAATTGAGCAAATAAGTGGATGCCTTGCCGATGGCGGAAAGGCGCTTGATTGTGGAGCAGGCTCTGAGTGGTATTTTGAAGAACTAAAAACACGTGGAAGCATAGAATACAAACAGTATTATGGTATAGACTGGAATTATAAGCAAGTGAAAATGTCGATTGATAGAGGTATGAACGTCTTGCAGGGAGATCTCAATCAGTGGTTACCTTATAAGGACGATCAATTCGACTGTGTAATTGGATTGTCTGTTCTTGAGCACTTGTTAAATGGGTGTCGATGGATCAAGGAATGCAAGAGAGTTTTGAAACCAAAAGGGAAATTGATTATTCTAACGCCAAACATTTGCACTTATTTTACCATTTTATTGCTATTAACCGGAAAAATGCCATCTTCTGGACCCCATCCAGACTCAAGCATGTTGTATACATCTGAGGTGCCTTTATTAGTGGCAAAGCATATGGAAAACGTGATTCCCGACGTAGAAAATGACACCCCAGTACATCGCCACTTAGTTGTCTTTAGCTATAGAGCATTAAATAAGTACTTGAAAATGATTGGGTTCCGAAATGTTGTCGGCAGGGGGTTTGGAGTTTACCCTTTTCCGAACTTCCTGCAGCCAATCCTTGAACGGGTCGACAAGATTCACTGTCACCAAATGGTCTTTGTGGCCGAAAAGTAAATGCTACGATCTTATCAGTTGAAAACCAGTGTCTGACCTCGGCCCGAAAGGCGACACAATTGCTTACATTTTTGCCATCCTTTTTTGTCTGAACATTTTCATCAAAAGAGGTTGCGATTCCTGAAAAAATCATTTAAAAGCAAAAGTCTTTGAAAAGCTCTCCACGTTCCCTTGCTCTATCTGCTGTATTGAATCATCGCCATCTCATTGATCCGCATCCGCGAGCGACAAGCAGAGTTCAAAATAATGGGTACAGTCTGTGCCGCAACCGGCGCAGTCCTGAATCTTGGGGTTTCCATCTACCTAAAGGTGGTGTTTTCGATATTTCTCGATTCAGCTTAGGAGGATAAGCATGGCAAAGGCAGTAACCCAAAGTATTCTGGTGGTCGGAGGAGGCATGAGCGGACTCTCGGCCGCCATCGAAGCAGCGGAAGCGGGCCACGAAGTCTATCTCGTGGAAAAGAACCCCTATCTTGGTGGACGGGTGGCTCAGCTTCATAAGTATTTCCCGAAATTGTGCCCTCCCTACTGTGGTTTGGAGATCAACTTCCGGCGTCTGAAGAACAACCCCAAAGTCCGCATTTTTACTCTTGCCGAAGTGACCTCGATATCCGGGAGTGAGGGGGATTGGGACGTGTCCATCAAGTTGAATCCCCGTTATGTCAATGAAAAGTGCACGGGCTGCAATAAATGCTCGGAGGCTTGCACCATGGAAATTGACAACCCCTTCAACTATGGCATGGACAAGATCAAGGCAGCCTATCTGCCTCACGACATGGCGTTCCCCATGCGCTACGTGCTCGATCCTGCTCTGGTGAAGGGCAGCGAAGCCAAAAAGGTCAAAGAAGCGTGCCCGTATGACGCCATTGATTTGGACATGCAGGCCCAGACGGTCCAGTTGAAAATGGGAGCGGTGGTCTGGGCGACCGGGTGGAAGCCTTACGATGCCGCCAAACTCGACACCTACGGCTTCGGGACCTATCCCAACGTCATTACCAACGTCATGATGGAGCGCCTCGCCGCTTACAATGGACCCACCCAGGGGAAAATCCTGCGGCCCTCCGATGGCAAAGCCCCGGAAACCATCGCCTTCATCCAATGCGCCGGGTCCCGTGACGAAAACCACCTGCCTTTCTGCTCCTCCATTTGCTGCCTCGCTTCCTTGAAGCAGTCCACTTATATTCGCGAGCAATATCCGGATGCCAAGATCACCATCTTCTTCATCGATATTCGCGCCACCGACCGTCTCGAGGATTTTTACAGGAAGGTGAAGGAAGACCCGAATATCCAGTTTTTCAAGGGCAAGGTGGCCAAAATCGAACAGGATGCCGCCACCAGCAACCTCATTTTGCGGGTTGAGGACACGACCACCATGTCCCTGCATGAGATCCCGGCAGAGCTGGTGGTGCTTGCCACGGGCATGCAGCCGAATACTTCCGAGTCTCCCGTTCCCACATCTTTGGCGTACGATGACTACGGATTCGTTGCTGCCATGGCTGCCCGGCCAGGGCTCTTCGCTTCCGGTTGCACAAGAACTCCCGCCGGCGTATCCGAATCGGTTCAGGATGGCACCGCAGCGGCACTCAAAGCCATCCAGTCCCTTGTCAGGAGGTAAGATCAATGGAGACAAAACTCGCAGTATATATTTGTACGGGATGTGGCATAGGTGAGGCGCTCGATATCGAGGCGCTCAGCAAGGTGGCCACCAAGGACTGCAAAGCCCCAATCTGTCGCAACCATCCTAACCTGTGCAGCCAGGATGGGGTGCAGCTCATCAAGAACGATATTGCCAATGAAGGAGCTAATGTTCTGGTCATTGCGGCATGCTCGCCACGCGTGATGTATGATGTTTTCGCCTTCGACGATTGTGTGGTCGAAAGGACGAACATTCGGGAGCAAGTGGTCTGGTGCCAGAAGCCAAACGACGAAGACACGCAGATGATGGCGGAAGACTATGTCCGCATGGGAGCGGCGAAAGCCAAAAAGACCGAATTGCCCGAGCCCTACAAGCCGGAACAGGAAATGTCCAAAGACATCCTCGTCGTCGGCGGCGGGCTCGCCGGCCTGACGGCCGCGCTGGAGGCTTCCAAAGCCGGCTACCAGGTCGTGCTGGTGGAGAAGGAAGCAGAACTGGGCGGCTTCCAGAAGAAGGTGGCCCAGAAGGTTACCTTCCCCTACAAAGAACTGACTGCCAACGACTTGAACCAACTGGTCCAGGCGGTCGAAAGTGATAGTGGCATCAAGGTCTACACCGGAGCCAAGGTGGAAAAGATCTCCGGGGGTCCGTGTGTATTCGATGTTTCGATCAAACAGAATGGGTCCACTGCCGAACATCACATGGGCGCCATCGTCCTTGCCGCCGGCTGGCAGCCTTATGATCCCGCCAACCTCGACGGCAAACTCGGTTATGGGGCCTCCCCGAACGTCATCACCAACGTCCAATTTGAAGAGATGTTCACCTCCGGCGCGGTGGTGCGTCCCAGCGATCAGACTCCGGTGAAGAATGCCGCTTTTCTCCAGTGCGCCGGCCAGCGCGACCCCGAGTATCTGCCCTATTGCTCCTCCGTATGCTGCTTCACTGCGCTGAAGCAGGCCATTCAGATCAAGCAGCAGGACCCCGATGCCAATGTCTTTGTGGTCTATAAGGAAATGCGGACACCGGGCCAGGGCGAAGATTTTTATCGCAAAGCCCAGCAGGAGGGGATCGTTTTTGTTCGATGCCAGTCTCCCGAAGTAATGGTTCAGGGAAGCAAGCTCACGGTCGAGGCCGATGACGAGTTGAGCGGCGAAAAAATCCTGCTGGCCGATCTGGACCTCGTCGTCCTGGCCACCGGAATGGTGCCGGCTACGGCTTTTGGTGAAGATTTCAAAGCGGTGCAGCCGAAAGAAGGGGAAGAGAAGGAAAAGGAAGACGAAATCAAAGTTCCCGCCGATGCGATCCTGGTTTCTGATATCCTGAATCTGGAGTATCGCCAGGGGCCTGAGCTCCCCGGTTTGCGCTACGGGTTCCCTGATTCGCACTACATTTGCTTCCCGTACGAAAGCCGCCGCACTGGCATCTATGCTGCCGGGTGCGTGCGCCGCCCGATGGGTGTTGCCGGCGCCCTCGAAGATGCAGCGGGAGCGGCGATGAAGGCGATTCAGTGCGTGGAGTTGACCACTCGTGGAGCATCTGTCCATCCGCGGGCAGGGGATTTGAGCTATCCCGAATTCTTTATGCAGCGGTGTACTCAGTGTAAGCGCTGCACCGAAGAGTGCCCGTTTGGCGCCATCAATGAAGATGAAAAAGCCAACCCGCTGCCTCAGCCGACGCGGTGCCGACGGTGCAGTGTCTGCATGGGGGCCTGCCCGGAGCGGATAATCTCCTTCAAAAACTACTCGATCGCCATGATCGGGGACATGATCAAAGCCATCGAAGTCCCTGAGGAAGATGAAGAGAAGCCGCGCATCGTGATCCTTGCGTGCGAAAACGACGCGTACCCGGCGCTCGATATGGTGGGTCTGCGCCGCATGACCTACAACGCCTGGGTGCGGGTCATCCCGTTGCGCTGCCTGGGCTCTCTCAACCTGGTCTGGATTGCCGATACGCTCTCCAAGGGGATCGATGGGGTGTTCCTGCTGGGATGCCGTCATGGGGACGAGTACCAATGCCATTTCATCAAAGGCAGTGAGCTGTCCGAAATCCGCCTCAGCAAGGTTAAGGAAACCTTGGACCGTTTGGTTCTGGAATCCGATCGCGTCCGCTTCGAGATGCTCTCCATTGCAGATTGCGACCGGCTGCCCGCACTCCTTGATGAGTTTGCCGCGAGACTGGTCGAAATTGGTCCTAACCCCTACAAGGGATATTAGTGGCTGAACCTGCGCGCTTTGCCCGATCCTGGCGAAGCCGCAGGCGCCTGGAAGGAATGAGAGCATAACCGAAACGGACAGATTATGCAGGAGATACAGGGATGAGTGTCAAAGTCGATCCAAATGTAATGAAGGACCTGGAAGCTTTTGGGCTGAAAGATGCCAAGAAATGTTACCATTGTGGGAACTGTACGGCAATTTGTCCACTCTCCACCCCAGAGAACCAGTTCCCGAGAAAGTTCGTACGATACATTCAACTGGGGCAGAAGGACAAGATCTTACAGTCTCCGGAACCCTGGCTTTGCTACTACTGCGGGGATTGCTCATTGAAGTGCCCGCGGGGGGCCGATCCCGGTGAGACGATGATGGTCACGCGCCGTTATCTCACGTCGCTCTATGACTGGACAGGGTTCGCCCGGAAGTTTTACACTTCTGAGCGATTTGAGATTATGGCCATTTCAATCGTGGCGTTGTTGGTGGGAATCGGGTTGTTGGTTTTCAATACCGGCAAGCCCGACTGGCAGCATGCGTCGCTCAATTCACTCTGGCCGAAGGAAAACATTGAACTGGCCGACCTCGGCATGGCTGCGGTGCTTTCCTTCCTCTTGCTCAGCAACGTCTTCCGTTGCTTTCGCTTCGTCATGGGGGATCTCGCGTACAAGGTTCCTTTCAAGTACTATATGGATCAGGCCAAGGAACTGATCCTTCACACGGTTACTCAGAAGCGCTTCAATGAGTGCACCGACAGGAAGCAGTGGCTCGTCCATCTGCTGATCATGACCGGGTACTCCTCGGTATTCCTGCTGGTTGTGGTCTTCCTGCGCTGGTTTCAGAGAGATCAGGAAATTTACTCCATCTGGCATCCGGTGCGGCTGGTGGGTTACTATGCTACCTTTGCCATCATGTATGGAACGACCTATGCGATCATCGGCCGCCTCAGGAAGAGCAAACCGCCTTACAAGAATTCCCATCCGACTGATTGGATGTTCCTGATCCTGCTGCAACTGACGACGATGACGGGTATTTTCATTCACTTCACCCGGCTTCTCGACTGGCCCTTCGCCACGTATTTTCTATACGTGATTCACATGATGGTGGCCATTCCCATGCTGGTGCTGGAAGTGCCTTTTGCCAAGTGGGCTCACCTGGCCTATCGCCCGGTCGTGCTCTACCTGTTGAAAGTGAAAGCGCAGTATCAGCAGGAACAACCGGCTGAGGCTTCCGTGGCGGTTGCTGCGTAGCTTGACCGTGTAGGAATTTGCATTTTATTTAACCACGAAGGACACGAAGATCACGAAGAAGAGCACAGAGATTATTGTGAAAGCATTCCTCCGTGTGCTTCGTGGCGAGTTGTTGATTAAAGTCCGCCCGAGGGGCGCTAAGTTCAGTGATGAACTCCTGTTGTTGGCTACCCAAAAGCAGGCAACTCATTTCTATGCGTGATTGCTGGGCAAACTTTCTGGTGTGAATGTGGGACAGGCTTTCCAGCCTGCCAGATGCCGGGTAGGCTGGAAAGCCTGCCTCCCAGACAGAGTAGCTGCTCCAGTCATTTTTTTGATAGCCCTCCAGTACATATGGGAGCAAGTCCGTGTCTCGTTGCGGTGGGCAGGATGGAGCCCTGCCCACCCTACGAGCTGAGGCAGTAGGGTGGGCACGTCTTTTTGTGCCCACCAGGAAAGCGTGCGGACTCATGCCCGGCTGTACCAGTGGATTTATATGCCCCTCTTCGATCCACTGCGCATGAGTTGGGCGGCTAACTGTCCACATCGTTCCGGTTCACATGCGTCCATCCAGCGACCCAGCATATCCGGTCAGTTCCACATAGCCTTCGCCTGAAA
>JADGQM010000237.1 GCA_017881795.1 Syntrophobacteraceae bacterium | reverse complement strand
TCAACCATCAACCATCAACCATCAACCATCAACCATCAACCATCAACCATCAACATCACTCCCACGCCAGCACAATCTTGCCGAAGTGGCGGTTCTCCTTCATGTATTGGTGGGCGTCCTCGACCGCCTGCACGGGGAAGACCCGGTCAAGGATCGGTCGGACCTTTCCTGATTCCAGAAGAGGTCGTACTCGCTCGGTAAAAGCCTTGGTCAAAGTCGCTTTCTCCTCATGAGACTGGCTGCGCAGCACCGAGCCGATGAGACGCAACCGCTTTGTAAGCAATGGCGCCAGAGCAATCTCTCCTTTGTTGCCGCCCATCAGCCCAATGATGACCAAACGGCCCTTGGGTCTGAGGATTTCAATGTGTTTGCTGAGGTAAGAGGCCCCAATCCAGTCGAGAATGACATCCACGCCACGGCCTCCGGTGAGCTCCAGGACGCGGGCTGCGAAATCTTCCGTCTTGTAGTTGATCCCGAAAGTGGCGCCCAAATCCAGACAGCGTTCGATCTTCTCCGGAGAGCTGGCCGTGACGATCGCCGTTACCCCATGGGCTCGGGCCAACTGGATGGCTGCCGTGCCCACTCCGCTGCCGCCGCCATGGACCAGCAGGGTTTCTCCGGCTTTCGTCTGCGCTTCCATGAACAGGTTGAAAAAAGCCGTGAAAAAAACCTCGGCAGCCGCTGCGGCCGCAACAAAATCCAGATTCTCCGGGATGGCGACCAGATGGTCGGCGGCCACCGTCGCGTAGCGACCGTAGCCGCCTCCGGCGATGATCGCGAAAACCCGCTCTCCAGGATTCCAACCGCTCACGTCGGCGGCTTTTTCCACCACCACACCAGCGAAGTCGAGGCCCATAATCGAGGATGCCCCGGCGGGGGGCGGGTAAAGCCCGCGCCGCTGCAGCAGGTCGGCCCGATTCACCGAGCACGCTTCAACTTGCACCAAAACTTCGCCGGCCTTTGGCGAGGGGCGGGGGACCCGGTCCAAAACAAGCGTGTTCCAATCCCCTTTCTTGCCTGATTCCTGAATCACGATGGCATCCATCAACTGCTCATTCATTCGAGCTCTCCATGTTCGGCAAAGGAAAAGTACTGGGGACCGGCAATGATGATATGGTCATGGACATGAATGTCGAGATCGTTCAAGATCTTTTTCAATTTGCGTGTGAGTTGCCGATCCGCGCCGGATGGGTTGGGGTCGCCGCCGGGATGATTATGAGCCAGAATGACGGCGGTGGCGTGATGCTTGACAATGGCCTCCACGACCAAACGGGGAAAAACCGCCGTGCGATTCACGCTGCCTTTCTGGACGGGCTCGGTGGCGAGAAGCTCGTTCTTGCTGTTGAGAGCAAGGATGTAAAAGACCTCACTGCGCTCGGTTTCCAGCGCAGATCGTAAGCGATCGACGGCATTGTCCGTGGTAACAACTTTGTTTCTCCTGTGATCCCGATTCCACCGGTCCGTCTGGTAGCGATCAAACAAGCGGGGAATGGCGGCGATGAGGGTCGCTGCTTGCTGCTTAATACCGTCGACTTGCTGAAGGCTGATCTGCGGCGTATCAAAAACCTCAGCAAGACTCCCAAATCGATCTAGCAGTTCTTTGGCAATGGGTTTGACATCCCGGCGTGGAATGACAAAAGTGAGCAGTAATTCCAGCACCTCATGGTCATGGAATCCGTCTAGAGCACTTTGTTGGAATCGTTCTCGAAGACGTTTCCGATGGCCTTCAGGACCGATTGGCATGGGAGGCTCTCCCTGATCTCTGGTTCCCCGAATGGCTCAAAGCGTTCCCTGCTGGTCTGCAACTTTTTCCTTCAATTGACCGAGAAAGGCATCGAAGGACTTGCTGGCAAGGATGGAATTGAACTGCCCCCGGTAGTTGTCCACCAGGCTGACTCCTTCAGCCACCACGTCGTAGACCTTCCATTCGCCATTGATCAGCTTGAGGCGGTAATCGAGCTGAATGTTGGCGTTCCTGTAGTTGAGCACCCGCGTCTTCACGAGCGCGTATTCGCCGTCGATTTTTTGCTCATCGTAAACAAGTTGTTCGTTGGTCCCGGTATAGGTTTCCACCCGCCCCGCGTAGTTGTTGAAGAGGAGTTGTTTAAAGAGGTCCACAAACTCCTGCTGCTTTTGCGGAGACTGCTCTTTCCAGGGGCGCCCGAGGGCACGTTTGGCCATTTCGCCAAAGTCAAAATACTTATCGATAATTTGCATGATCTCTGCCCTGCGCTCGCTAAGACTCGGTGCGTTTCCCGAGTGAGCGCTCTTAATAATTTGCAGGGCACGGTCAGTCCCCGACTGAATCAGGGCCAACGGAGAATTGTCGGCAGACCCCGATGACGCAGTAAAGAGGAAGGCCGATAATATCCATAAGCTGATGCCAAAAACCGTGAAACGAATACTCTTCTGCATTGCAACCCCTCCCGCAGAATGAAAAGCCAGGGAAAATCATGGAATCCGTTCAGGAAGCTTGGTTCCTAACTGTCTACTTTACCAGTACCTGCAAAAAACCGCGAATAATTTTTTGCCTGTCCTCCGAACCATGGGGCCATTGCCCCCATTGCCCAGTCGTTGGAAGTTAAGAAGACTTTGGTATCATAGCAACCAACTATTCACCTTGACAAGCTTCGCTGAGGCGAATAAAAGCATGCCCAATCAGTAAATCCGGACATTTGCTCCGGTATTTCAACCTCCTGAAGGAGCAACAGGTATGCATGATTGGGTTTTCCTTTTTCCCGGACAGGGTTCGCAATACGTGGGTATGGGACAGGAGTTTTACGAGAGCTACAGCGAGGTCCGGGAGCTCTTTTCCCAGGCAAGTGAAATCCTGCAGATGGACATCATGAAGCTTTGTTTTGAGGGCCCTGAAGAAGTGCTAGTGCTGACGGAGAACGTTCAGCCCGCGATTACCGTGGTGAACCTGGCTTGTTACGCGGTGATGCAGCTTCATGAAATCTATCCCGCGGCAGCGGCCGGTCACAGCCTGGGCGAATACAGCGCCCTGTATGCCGCAGGCGTCCTTGAGCTGAAAGATGTCTTGGAACTGGTTCGATTGCGTGGCGCTTATATGCATGAGGCTTCTCAGGAAGAACCCGGGGCCATGGCCGCCATCATGGAACTGGATCCGGACCGTCTCGACGATATCTGTCAATTGTGCGGAGTGGAGGTCGCCAATATTAATTGTCCCGAGCAGATCATCATCACTGGTCCGGTCGATCCCATCGAGCGTGCCGTTGCCATGAGTGAGAACGCCGGGGCCAAGAAATGCATGAAGCTTAATGTAAGCGGACCCTGGCACAGCCGCTGTATGCAGACGGCCCGTGAGAAATTCGAACCTTTTGTCCGTGCGTGCACTTTCCGCAAACCGCAGATACGGGTGATCAATAATGTGGATGCCTTACCCCTTGAGAGCGCCGCCCGGGCTGCCGATAAGCTCGTTGATCAAGTCTGCAGTCCGGTGCTCTGGCAGCAGTCCATGGAAAGGCTTATCGGGGATGGCCATCACCATTTTGTCGAAGTCGGGCCGAAAAAGGTCCTGCGTGGCCTGATGCGCCGGATTGACCGAAGTGCAAAAGTGCTGAATGTGGAAGACGCCGCCAGCCTGACCAGCTTCCTGCAAGCGAATCAGTGAGGGGGATGTCGGATGTCGGATGTCGGATGTCGGAATGCGGATGTCGGAATGCAGATTTTGGAATGCAGATGCGGGATTTCGGATGTCGCGTTTCGAATCTCAGATGTGGGGTGTCGCATTCTGAATCTCGGATGTGGGAGCTGCGATTTCGGGGTTCAAATCAAAACAGAATGAGTACCTGCATAGTTTTGGTTATTAGTGGTTCACTCGTCATGTCCGGTTGTGGGGCAGGCCTTCCAGCCTGCCATGCGTTTGACAGACTGGAAGGCCCTCCCCCACAGACCGAATAACCACTCTAAATATTTTGCAACGGAACTCTAAAGGAAGAAGGCGCCTCTTCGCAGTGCCGCCCCTCCCGGTCTCCGCGACCCTTTATTCCCTCTCCCCTCTGCCGTGTCGTATCTCCCCCTCTCCGTGTCCCCCCGTCGCTTTAATTCCTTCTCCCCGCCTCTCTGCCTCCCTCTCACTTCGTTCCCATGTCTCCGAGTCCCCGTGTCTCCCCCTCCCTCCCTCACCGCATCCCACCATCTCCAGCGCGAAACTCTTCCGCTCTGATCCCGTAGCGCCGCAAAATCTGCTGGAGTCCCTGCCGCTCGAGGCCGCAGAGCTGAGCGGCCTGACTGACATTTCCCTGGGTCGCCTGCAATAGTCTTCTCAGGTAGTCGGCATGAAACCGGCGCAATGCGTCTTCTTTGGCCTCCCGATAAGGGATCGGCTGCAGGTCATTATCCATTACCGGAGCCACGCCGCCGCTGGAAATCTCACCAAAACCGACATCTTCGGGACGAATCTGTTCCCGCGGTGCGAACAGGATTCCTCGCAGAATAATATTTTCCAACTGGCGCACATTGCCTTCCCAGGGGTGGCAGAGGAAGAGTTCCATCAGTTCAGGAGAAACGGTCTTGGGGGGCTTGCCCAGTTCCGCACAACGCTTGGCAAGCAGATGATCCACCAGAGGAGGAATGTCTTCCCGCCGGTTGCGGAGAGGCGGCAGAACAATGGGCAGGACATTGAGGCGGTAGAAGAGGTCCTCGCGGAATTCACCGCGCCTGATTTTTTCTTTGAGATTACGATTGGTGGAAGCAACCACCCTCACATCCACCTGGATGGACCGGGTGTCTCCGAGGGGCTTGATTTCCTTTTCCTGTAACACCCGGAGGAGTTTCGTTTGAATGGAGTTGTTGATGTCGCCGATTTCGTCCAGGAAGATGGTGCCGCCGTGGGCTTCCTGAAACAGCCCGATCTTATTCTGGGTGGCGTGGGTGAAGGCGCCTTTACGGTAGCCGAAGAGTTCGCTCTCCAGGATGTTTTCCGGTACTGCGGGGCAGTTGACCACCACGAAGGATTGGCGACTGCGGTTGCTGATGGCGTGAATGGCCCGTGCCGTCAGATCTTTGCCGGTGCCCGATTCTCCGGTAATGAGCACGGTCAAATCGGTTTTGGCAACCATCTGAATGGTCTCGTAAACGCGCTGCATGGCGCGGCTTCTTCCCACTAGGTTCTGAAACGCCGACTGATCCTGAACATGGCGCTGCAGCCTCAGGTTCTCGCGCAAGAGACGACTGCGCTCCAGCGCCTTGCTCAACGTGAGCACCAGGCCGTCATGATCGAAGGGTTTGGTGATGAAATCATAGGCCCCCGCTTTAATGGCCTGGACGGCGAGCTCAATGCGGCCGTAAGCGGTCATCAGCACCACGGTGAGCCACGGATGTTCCTTGCGGACGTGATTCAGCAGTTCCAGACCATCCATGTCCGGCATCTTGATATCCGCCAGGATAAGGTCAATGGGCTGTTCCTGAACAATCCGAACGGCCTCTTCCCCTGAGAGCGCAGTCTCCACCCGGCAGTTGAGATCCGGTTCCAGCGTTCGTTTCAGAAGCTGCAACATATCTTGTTCGTCGTCGACAACCAGCAGAGTCTCTTTCATAGTTCCCTAAGCTTCCATCAAAGAAGATCCGGTCCAATCACTTTGGTGCATGGCAAGAAATAATTGTCCGGCCAAGTCTACTGTTCGTCATTCCCGCACGTCCCTAGCGGGAATCCAGAAAAGTTGTGCAGCCTGGATTCCCGCCAAAGCTTGTCCCCGCAGGCTTTAGGCGGGGAGCACGCGGGAATGACGAACAAGGTTCAATCTTGGATGATTAATAATTGCCTGGCGCGTTTGTGGGGCAGGCTTTCCAGCCTGCCATACTTGATCGAGGCTTTCCAGTCTACCATCCTCGATGCAGCCTCCAAAGCCTACACCACAATCAATCATGGAAATGGTCAGCTGTTCTTGCGCAGCCCCTCACCCATTTCAGCAGAAGTGTTCGGCAACACAATCGTGAAAGTGGACCCCTTTCCCGCTTCACTGCTCACCGTGATCTGGCCTTTGTGGTCTTGGACAATGCCATAGCTCACGGAGAGCCCAAGACCGGTCCCTTCACCGGTCGGTTTGGTCGTGAAAAACGGATCAAAGATCCGCGTCAGATCGGCGGCTTCGATCCCGCAGCCGCTGTCCACCACCTGGACGATGACTTCGTCTCGCATGCTATCGTAGCGAGTGGTGATGGTGATTTTGCCCTCCTTGCCGATGGCCTGCCTGGCGTTCACCAGAAGGTTCATGAAGACCTGCCTCATCTTCTCTCGATCCAGCAGCAAAGGCGGCACGCGCTCGTCGAAATCCTTTTCGATGAGGATGCCGTCGAGCTCCAGCGGGCGTTTCAGAAGCCCCAACACCTCTTCAAGTACGCTGTGGATATGGCTCGATTCTTTTCGGGTCTGGGTGCTGCGGGCAAAGTTGAGCAGCCGTTCCACAATGGTCTTGCAGGTGCGGGTGTGTTTCTCGATCGTGCGGAGATCCTCATACCGCTGTGTTCCGGGTTCTTCACCGCGAATCAGGAGTTGCGTATAACCGAGAATCATGCCGAGGGGGTTGTTGACTTCGTGAG
>JADGQM010000236.1 GCA_017881795.1 Syntrophobacteraceae bacterium | reverse complement strand
GTTTTTCGCAGATGTTCGATCTCGTTGGCGGTCCCGCCTGCGGCGATCGCCAGCATTTTCACTTTGTCACCCATACCCTTCCGGTTTAACCGTGCAAAGAGTTTGTTGAAGAGGGGCGCCTGTTGGTAGCATCGTGAGCAGTAGACCCCTATGATCTCAAGGACAAGCACCTGGCAGCTGACGTCCTGAGGCTGGAAGGTTAAACCCTTCAATCCGAGGTAGCTCACATCCGTTTCAAGTGATGGGGCGGCAAGCTGAAAGGACGGGAGGGATGTGCCTTTTTCGGGAGGGCCCACCGGGAAGGCTGCCATGGGAAAACAGAGCAGCAGGCAAAAGATGGTGATTGAGGGAACAATGCGGATGGTTTGTACTCTACCATGCATATCTATCCGGTCTCCTTTCAGTTACTTCATGGCGTCATGCCCATTCAGCAAGAGCTTGCTCTTGGGAATCGAACATTCTGGCCAGTCCAGGAATCCCAACAATCTTGAAAACCTTCCTGAAGTTATCCGACAAGCCGGTAATGGCAATGGTGTATCCATGCCTCTGACCGTCCAGGAGGAGTTGGGTCAGAATGGCTATCCCTGCTCCATTGATCGACGCATTAGAGTCGAAGTCCATGATGATCTTGTCTTTGTTGGACGAAAAAGCCTCGTTGCACGCATTTTGGAGATAAGGTTCGGAACGGGACGTGACATTGCCCTGGATGTGGATGATTGCGACGCGCTCTAGCAACTCCAGCTCAACCTGGTTTTCCTTGCTCCGGATAAGCTCAATACGCTCTTTGGCCCTCTGTAACGCCTGCTCGAGAGACCGACGCTGGATGGGCTTGTTGATGAAGTCCGTTGCGTCCAGGTTGAGGGCCTTGATGGCAAGGTCCATGTCACCGTGGCCGGTAACGATGATCACCTCCGTCTTGGGGTCGATCTCCTTGATGCGCCTCAATACTTCGATTCCATCCATGCCTGGCATCTTGATATCGGTGATGACCAGGGGCGGCCTTTCCCGTTCGAAGCTCTCGATCCCTTCTTGTCCATTTTCAGATGTGATCACCGTGTAGCCGAAGGCACACAAAGTGAGATTGAACATCGTCAAGGTCGGTTTTTCGTCGTCGATGACCAGTATCTTTTCCATGCACGCTCCATCTCCCCTCAATACTGTTGAATTAACAATTGAGGAATTGAGGGATTCAGGGATTGGGTTTGCCAAACCAGGATAATCTCTACCTTGCGGCGTAAGAATTCCTCAATTCCTAAATCCCTCAATCCCTTAATTCAATAGCATTGCCATCTCCCCTTTATGCAGCGGAAGAAAAGCTTACCACGAAAGTGGCGCCCTCTCCTTCCCGCCCCAGGACCTGAATGTCGCCGCCGTAGTCTTTCACGATTCCGTAGGTTATGGCCAGGCCCAGCCCCATGCACTGGCTGGCCTCCTTAGTCGTAAAGAAGGGTTCAAAAATCTTCTCCCGGACTGCCTCTTGAATTCCCGTGCCGTTGTCGTGGATCTCCGCCACAACTTGACTGCCGGACTCATGGCTGCGGATAGTGATAAGCCCTCCTGTGTTTTGTAATTCTATCTCATTTTTTGCTTTGATGGCATCTCGAGCATTAACCACCAGATTAAAAAAAACCTGCTGGAGCCGGTTGTAATGGGCAAGAATCGGGGATATCTCTTCCGCAAGCTCGATCCTGATACTGATGTTCTCGAGTTCTAACTGTTTGCCCACGATGGAGAGGACCTGGCGCACGGCTTTGTTTATATCAACCTTTTCTGTAATCAGATCGGCTTTTCTGCCGAACGCCCGCAAGGTATTGATAATATCAGCAGCCCGGTCCACCTGAATGCTCATCTCAGTTGCCACCAGTTGGAGTTGGTCTTTGGGAATTTCCAGGCTCCTTTCCATCATCATGGTGAGAAAATCGCTCCCCATCTTGATCGCATTGAGTGGCTGGTTGAGCTCATGGGCGATGCCTGCAGACATCTCGCCGAGAGATTTCATTTTGCTCGCCTGGATTAGTTGGGCGTCTTTTTCCACTATTTCTGTGATATCCGTTGCTGCAACAATAATAGTCGGCTTGCCCTTGAGACTGATGTGGCGGGCATTAAGATTAACAAAGAAGGGTTTATCACCTTTTTTCTGGTGGAGCACCTTTTGATAGAGCACGCAACCTCGAGCATCGGTTTCCTTAGCGAAAGATATCCCGTGACTCCGGCCGTGATTGGGGCTCAACTCGAGGAACGACTTGGTGATCAATTCACTCTTCTGATAACCGTAAAGCTCAACAGCTCGCGGATTGGCGTCAATTATGCCAAGCGTATTGCCGTCCACCACAAAAATGGCGTCCGGACCGCTGTCGAACAGTGAGCGGTATTTCTCTTCGGATTCATGCAGCCGTCTGCGGTAGAGCTTAATACTCCAGACCATGTTGTGGAAGGAATCGGCAAGTTGGGCTACCTCATCTCCCCCGCGCTTTCGGTAAAACACGCACTGTTGGCACATCCGCATATTGGTTGGCGCACTGTGCAGGCCCTCGCCTGAGCCGAGAGAACCATCAAAGTGCGAGCATCGGAGGTCCAAATTCACATAGGCCGGGCAATCCGACGGCTCCCAGCCAACCGACGCACTCCCCCGATCCAGTTCGATCTCGAAATTGCCACGACTCAGCTCATCCGAAATTTCCGTCAGCCTGGAGATGGGTCTCGTGATGTATTTGGCAATTCTATGGCTCACGATGAAGACAATGACGATCACCAGCGAAATGAAACCCAGAAAAGTGAACCGCAGCTTGGAAACAAGGTTTTCGATGTGTCCTTTGTTCAAACCTACATGCACCGTACCGATGCGGTAAAGACCCTCGTTGATGGGTATCGCGATATCGTAGGCCGCCTGCTTGCCAACGGCCAGGAGTCGCACACTTTTGTTGTCGTTGGCAGGGATCTGGTTGGCAAGCCGCAATTCGTCGGGGAAGGCATGTGTGAACGTGTGGCTCAGCACTCTATTCTCTTGATCCACGATGAAGATGTAGTCAATGAGATGCTTACGCTCCTTGACCTGCGCTCCATCGAATATGAGGCTCAATAATTGCGGGTAGTTCCTGTCAAGAACATACCCGCTACCGTGTTCGGCGATGGTTCGTGCAATCGCAAAGCCCCGTAGCTCCAGCTCGGAAAGGAGGCTGGAGATGAGTATCCATCTGGCCAGGAAGGCTATGGCGACGCTGATGATAAGAATCACCGCCAGGATGGAAAAAAAGATCTTGTTCTTCAGGCTGATTTCACTGAAGCTTTTCATGAATATCAGCCCCTTCCAGTGAGCTCGCAGGAGCCTCGCGGATGGCGCCCTCCCGCTTAAGGACCTCCCTGATCGTTTTCCAGTCCTCGATGAGCACGAAACGACCGTTTTCAAGATGGGTGAAGAAAACGCTGTCAAGTCCCTGATGGTCAGTCGGTCCGAAAGAAATGATCATGTCCGTTGCCAGGGGATAGTGCTGAATGGATTCGAGGACGTCGATGAAGCGCTCCCTTGTCAGTTCTCTTCCGGCGCGCTGCAATCCTTCCACCAGGACCCTGGCGTTGAGGTAACCCTCCAATCCTACTCCGTTGGGCTTGTCTTCGGGGAAGTATCGCGCGAGGAGCGCCATGTATTCCGCTGCACTGCCGAGCAGAGCGAAAGATTCGGGACCTTCCAGGGGAGGCACAACCTGCGACATGATGACGTTTAGGTTCGAATCCGGGGCTAGCCTACGGGCCAATTCTTCTGCTCCTGCGTAAGAACCGGTGAAAAAAATGGGGTTGAATCCCCGTTGATGGGCGAGTGTGATGAAGTTTGCACAGGGTTCGTAGGTGGCGATCATAATGACGGCCTCAGCCCCCGATGCCATGATTTTGTTCAGTCCTTCGTCCACATCAATGGCGCCGCGCACATAAGATGCCCTGGCGACGGGAGCCATGCCGAAATCCTTGAGCGCGAGATCCACGCCGGTGAGGCCGTCGAAACCAAAGGCGTCGTACTGGTAGAATACGGCAATATTGCTTATGCCAAGATCTTCTATGAGATGGCGAATCGCGACTCTTGTTTCCTGGTAGTAGGAGGCCCGAATGTTAATGACGTAGCGACTGAGCGGTTCACGCAGAGCATTTGCTCCCGTGAACACGCCCAGGAGTGGGACCTTGGCCTCCTCTACAAGGGGAAGAACCTTGAGGGTTGTCGGCGTTCCAACGTAGCTGAAGAGGGCGAAAACCTGATCTTCGACAATAAAGCGCTGCGTGTTGACCAGGCACATCGGAGGGTCATAGCTGTCATCATAGGCAATCACCCTGATGGTTCGTCCATGGATCCCTCCGTTTTCATTGACGTGCTGAATGGTGGACATGTAGCCACGGAAGGTTTCGATGCCCAGATAGCTGGCATGGCCCTTAAAGGGCAGCGATGACCCGAGAACAATCTCGGTGTCGGTGACTCCTGGGGGCTTTTCATGAGACATCTTGGGATCGTGGGTCTGGCCGCAGGACCACGCCGAACAAAGCAGCATCAAGACGCCTAGAACCGCTCGTACTCGTCTTTTCACCGGCAACTCCGCGGGCCTGGGCACAGCTTCGGCAAGTTCAAGTTGGTGAGCTCATTTCATGAAGACTGATCACTGGTCTTTGACGGGCGACCACTATTCGTTGCGTGACTCCGTATAGACTGCCGGAGAAGGGGACGCGGGCAGTTTCCAGCCGTCCTTCTGAGCGAGGAGGTCGAGATGCAGGGTAGTCCACTCCTCAAGGGGCAGGTAAGGAAAATCCAATCGCTCCCTGGTGTCAATCATTTTAAAATAGGTCATACAGAGCCTGCAATAGTGAACTCGATAATGGGGCTCGGCCTCGACCTGAAAGTATCCGAGGGAGTCGTGAAGGCGATTATCACAGTAAGGGCATTGGAGTCGATGCAGACCCCAGATGGTTCCGCACCATGAACAATACGCTTTCCGCTCACCCTCGCCCTGCAGAAAAAGCAGCGCCGGAAGGGAGCCGCAAATAGGACAATAACCTTTAAGCCAGGTATCAGGAAGAGGGAATCGTCTCAAGATGTCTTCTGCAGCCCAATCCAGTGAGGGACGAATACAGCTTCGAGCCAGAAAGAGCAGGGACGATATATCAATCCCCTCAATACTCACCCATTCTTCCCATGGCTCCCAGTCATGCTCTAGAAAACTTTGCCACACTGCGGTCTTTTGGTCGAGATGGCTATCTAAGGCCTGTCTTAAAGCGGTATGCGCTTTCCGCAATTCGTGGTTCGATTCGGGAATGTGATCCTCGAGTTGAGTCAGGATAGTTTCGGCGGCTTCAACATCCAGCGGAAACTCCCAGCGTCGGAGCAGCGGGAACCCCTCAGCCCATTTGGTCTTAACCAGATCGGAGGAAAGTTCCAACGGGACGAGCTTGATTGAGCTCTTAAGCGCGGCCTGGATCAGAAACATGGCCTCCATGAATGGATAAAATTCCTCATATGCAGGTTTGCCAGCTTTTGCAAGAGCAAAGCTCCGCTTGATTTTCTCGATTGTTTCGTTTGGCTCGCTTTTCAAATGGGTCCTTCCCTATTACCGGAAAAGGGAAGCTGAGCTCGCTCAGCTTCCCTCCCGGAGATTGCTGTGTTATCGACTAAAGACGAAAGATCAAACTTACCCTTCTTTCACCTTTCTATCCCACTGCCGCATTCTGCGCCTTTTCGTGGGCCGGCTTAGGCAGAAACCGCGCTGCCAGTTTATGCACGATGCCGTGATTCAGACTGGCTATTGAATTTTTCCAGTACTTCCTGGGATCATCGATCACCAGATAGATTACCCGGATTTGGTCCGCGTCGATAAGCTGGGCTTTGGAGTATTTGCCTTTCATTTTCTCCAAACGGTCCTTGGCCATGGTCAGCATGGCGTCACGGTCGCCAAAGTTCATGGCTCCCGTGGGGCAGATCTTAACGCAGGCGGGCGCCAGCCCATTGCTGATCCGGTCGATGCACATCGTGCATTTTACCAGGTTCCCGTCTGCTGTCTGCCGGGGAATGTCATAGGGACATGAATTCTTGACCTCCTCAAAGGGGGCTTCCTTTGCCTTTGGTGTGTAATAGACTGCTCCTGTTGCCTCATCCTTGATGGCGCCGCCGTCCACGTAACCCTCGATGGTGTCCTTGCACGGGGGTTCCAGGCAGTGACGGCACTGATCGGCGAAGAAGTACCAGGCTACCTGTCCGTCAGCTTCCACCTCACTGAAGCGGACGAGTTTAAAAGTATTGCCATCCAAATCCGGCGGATTCTGATGGCTCCCCGTATTCTTGGTCATTGAGGCCCCGTTCTGGTTCCAGTTCTTACAGGCTACCTGGCAACCCCGGCAGGCCGTGCAACGCGTCGTGTCTACAAAAAAGCTTTTTCCAGCCATGACTTAACCTTTCTTCCGTACATTTGCCATAAAAGCCTTGCTCTCCGGAATCCTGGTGTTGGGGTCTCCGACGGCAGGAGTCAGCAGATTAGCGCTGTCCCCTCCCTCGGGGGGCCAAACCCAGCCATAATGCCACGGAATCCCGATCTCATGGACTTCCTG
>JADGQM010000051.1 GCA_017881795.1 Syntrophobacteraceae bacterium | reverse complement strand
CCGGGATTGGTGACCAAAGCACCGTCTACTGTGACTGTGTTCAGATGGTACCCGGAGTTGGGGGTGAAAGAGAAAGTCTGATTGGCGCCATAGTTCACGATGGCAGAAGGCGAAGGTGAGATGGTGCCGTTAGACCCTGCGCTAGCCGTGATGGTACGGGTGGTTGGAATTGCCACAAAAGTGGCGGAGATGGAATGTGCGGCAGCGACACTGTTGAATGTATAACTGGTCACAGCCCCCACTGAGACGCCATCTACCGTGATATCGGCCACTTGGTAGCCGGAGTTGGGAGTGATAGTGAGCGTCTGATTGGTGCCCCGCCCGACATAAAAAGTCCCACTCGGGCTGATAGCTCCACCTGTGCCGGCCAATGGCGTGATGGAGTGGACAATGACCTGGTTGGAAGGTGCACTCTCGATGCCGCTGCCGTCATAAGCTTTGACAACAATGTAGTGAGTGGGAGCGGTGAGGTCGACGGCTTTCGTCGTTGCACTCTTCGCATCGACGGAATTGGGATAGTTCCCATCAGACGTCCCATTGTAAAGCTTGTATCCAACCACTCCTGTGCTTGGGCTGGGGTCCCATGCGAAAGTCACCTGGGATGCGTAACTGTTCGGTACGGCTGAAAGCAGTAGGCAAACAGCAACTGCAACAAAGAAAAACGGGAGGAAAAGGGTTTGGTAGTGACTTTGTTCTCGAGAAAGGGTGTTACTAAGCATGACTGTACCTCCTTGTCTGTTCCGTGAGGCAAACGAAATTCAGACGCAAAGAGGTCCAGTTTCTGCCCGGCAACCCTGCTACCATGTCCCGGTAAACCGAGATGTAGGCCAGTGGCTTTGCGTCCCCCCCTTTCGAGAGGTTTGCCTTTTTCAAGCTCCAAAATCTACTAACGGCGGATAACTGACCTCTTGATGCAACGATGGTGCCAATTGTAAACTGTAGGAAGTCGGCTTTGGGAAGGATGATAATCGGGGCAAGAAGACCAGGGAACTTGGAGGATGGAGATGTCGAATAGAACGCTTCACTCTAACCCTTCAATGATGTCCTGTTTTTCTCCTCGATACTCTAACTTCTGCAGTTGCGGAGGGCATACAGAGCCTCCCATCAAATGGACGATCCAACATGAAACACAGACAAAAAAACAAGAATCATTCCTCGCCGAACTTTTGTCGCTGCTGACAATTTTTGACAGATCGAAGCTCAATTTGTAAGGCCCGACGAGCGAGCTCGCGTTTCTTTTCTATGGTCGTACCAGGATGGCCCGCACACTGCTACATTTTTACTCAGTCAAAAGATTGTCACAGACAGTCTTGAAGGACTTTGCAGGGAGATAGGTGACAGGAAATCGCTCGTTGAGACTTATTGGATAGCACCTTTTCTCATGCTTTTAAGGACGTTTGCGTGCAGATTTCTTGGCAAGTGATGACAAAAATCATCAGGGTGTCTCATCGTATCGCGGGGAATGATGGACAGCTCGGTGCAAATTGGTCTTCGGGCGCGTTCTCTTGCTTGCGGAGGGCTTGAAAGAGGAGGTTCGCCCGGATTTGGGGGCAAGCTGCTCCTCTGGTGGCCAGCGGGGACTGTCTCCAGTCATGATTCCGTTTGATCGTTCACCGGCCTTCTTCAATCATTTTGGTGCTGAACGATTACTTACCGTCACAATTCGATGATTATCCACACCGAGAGGCACGCGACGTTCAAAAAACTATTTGGGCTCCCTGGAACGCTTATCGAGGAGCCAGTCGATGAGTAGAGTGGGATCTGGTGAACCCTGTTCCTCCTGAGGCTTACCCGCATCAAGATTTGAGTCGGGTTTGGCGATCTGAGTCACAAGGGTCTCTTCGATTCCCTGCTTAAGACGTTTCGTGTCATCAGGAGGTTTTTCACTCTTCTTCACGGTTTCGCCCGTGATTGAATCTGCCGGAGGCTTCTTACCAGAAGCATCAGGCAGGGGTTTTGCCTGATGCTTCTGATTCATTTCGGTTTGGGGCTGTACCGCCCTATCCTGCTCAGCCGTTGTTTCCAGTTCTCGGCTAGCGGGAGCGGATGCATTCTTCTCGGATAGGCCACCAGAGGTTTCCACAAGTGACGGCTTTTTCAGCCCGTCAGTAGTCCGGTCAATTGTGGAATCGGGTTGATCGCGGAGAGGAAATTGTGGCTTTGGCAACAGGGGGGGAACCTTGGATATTATTTTTGATGTAGTTGTCTCTTTTGCTGCTCTTGGTTTTGAAAAGAAACCCTCCCATTTTGAGACGGAATATTGGAATAACGAAGTGCCGCTCGTGCCGCTTATTCCTGAAAAATCCGGTTTCCCATAGAGAGTGAACCATGAGACAGCCAGCAAAAGTATCAAGGCCACAGCGGAAGCCAGCACCCATTTCAGATGGCTCTTTATGTTTTTACCCTCGAGGTCAGCAATCACTTCTTTTACAATTTCGGAAGTGACGGGTTTTTTCGCATAGCCCAAGCTGGTTATGAATGCATTGTCACAGACGATATTGATTTTGCGTGGGATGCCCTCGGAATACCTTACAATGCGTCTCAAAGCCCCTTGAGTGAAAACTTCAGGACCCTCGGAGCCCGTTGCTACCGACAATCGATGCCGGATGTATTCCAAACTTTCCTTGGGAGTAAGCGGTTGTAGCGCCGTGCGCACAGCAATGCGCTGCTTGAGCTGCCTCAATTCCGGCAAATTCAGTTTATCTTCAAACTCGGATTGGCCGACGAGGAGAATCTGAACAAGGTTGTCTTTAGAGACTTCAAGATTCGAAAGCATTCGAAGGTTTTCCAAGGTGTGAACGGGCATATTCTGAGCTTCATCGATAATGAGCACCACTTTGCGACCCTGTTTGTGCTCCTCGATCAAGGCATCGCGAAGGTGGTTGACCATCTCCGGCACATCATCAGCCACCAGATCAAGTCCCAACTCCCGATGTATGGCTTTAAGGAGATCTTTATAAGAAACGTTAACATTGAAAACAAAAGCGGCTTTAACCTTCTCTTTATTGGCCCGCTCTAAGAATGTGCGGAGAATGGTCGTCTTTCCAAGTCCCGCTCCTCCTAGGATTGCCATGAAGCCGACCCTTTTCTCCACACCGTAATTAATGACTGCCAAGGCTTCTTTATGGCTTGGACTTACGTAAAGAAATTCCGGGTCGGGAGTTATATGAAACGGTTCCTTTTTGAATCCAAAAAATTCTAAATACATGATTGACTACCTCAGTAGTATCGGATTACCCATTCATGCAGCTTCAGCCCATTCGGAATACTCTACCCTTACGGCCTTTTCGGAAATACCCCTCTAGCAGCGCATAGGGTTTAACCCTGCACCGGAAGGGGTAGAACAAAAGTTTCTGTATCACGGGACTCTCGGATCACGTCCCTGCTCATCTGTTGGTCCGGCAATAGGTAAAGAAAGCCCCACTCACAACACGTCTTTGATTGCATCGAGGACCGGGTTGGATTGAGAAGACTCCTTCTTAGGCACCTGGAGAGGTTTCCCAATATATTTTCTAACGCAGTCATATTGTTCCCAGCCCTTAAGAGGATAATTGAAGTCGACGGATTTCCATTTTGGGTGACCATTTTGTTTGAGCCAATCCAAATTGTCCATGACGATCCGCGCAAATTTCCCCAGTTCTTCGCAGTATACCGTCCTGAAGCCATAAGCAATGAGAACGGCCTTCACCGCAACTGTTTCTACGGCTTGCCCTTTCCAATTGTAGGTCTTCGCCGGGATTTCCGTCTTGGGGTAAAACTCCAGAACACTCTTATTAACAATGGGAATCAAATCAAGGTTATCGTTTTCACTCACATTTTCACTGAAAAGTTTCACCGGATATCCAGCAACGTAAAACATAGCGTCAATCGTTCCCTCCTTCAAACGCGCCAGGGCTTCATCGGTACCAATAGGGATAATCTCCTGGGGTGTTACTTCTGATACTTCAAAAAGGAGCTTAGCGGTGAGATAGCTGCCACTTCCTTCTTCTCCTATGGCTACCTTCTTGCCGACCAAATCATCGAAATCGACAATGCCCTTTTTGGCCAGGAGGTGAACTTCCTCATTGTATAGAGGGAAGACCATCTTGATTTTTTTTGCAATATTCTTCAATACTGGGTTGGATTGAACACGGAGGACGAATGCGAGCACATCAGATTGTACTATTCCCAGTTGAGTGCCAGGTCTCTTATATACTGCAGTGATATTTTCAACAGAACCATTGGATGGAAAAACATTAAGCTCATAGCCATGCTGCTTTACTAAATCTTTTAAATTTAAACCAAATTGATAGTAGGTTCCTTTATCTCGTCCGGTTATAATACCAACTTCCACCGCAAAGGATGTTTCCGCCAGAATAGTGACAAGGAATACAATCCATAAAAGTATCGTGGTCCACTTTCTCATGACATACCCTCCTAATCGGATGCGTCTTGCCAAAGATTTCTGAATTACGGTTTGGCTTCTTACCATTCTGGAAATCCCTCAGTGGTAAATTAGAGGCTGATAGGAGCCAACAGGAAAATTCTTTTGTGGATTCACGATAGCACAGGTTGTGAGAACCGTCAACAGACTATGCTTATACTGATGCCATGGGATGCCAAAAGGAAATTGCCAGGCAGATCGCAAAACAGGGAGGCGATTACGTCCTCGCCCTGAAGGGCAATCACGGTACTCTCCATAAGGAGGTGGAATTGCTCTTTGGGAAAGCCAAAGAGGGCAACTACAGGGATCTTCCTCATGATACCCATACCACCGTAGATGGAGCGCATGGTCGGGTTGAGACCCCCCTTACACTACCATTGTTGGCGTGGACTGGTTTGAGGAAAAATCCAAATGGCCGAAACTCGCCAGTTTCGGAATGGTTGAGTCCGAAAGAGATATGGGAGACCAGATTACTCGGGAGGCACGGTACTTCATTTCCAGCTTGCCAAGTGATGATTCCAAACGATTTGCAGAAGCCGCCTGAGGACATTAGGACGTGGGAAATGGTCTCCATTGGTGTCTTGATGTTGTCTTTCGCGAGGACGACAGCCGCGTTCGAATGGGACATGGGCCTACGAACCTGGCCATCATCAACCGTTTTGCCCCGAGCCTCGTCAAACAGGATCGATCTTGGAAAGCTGGCGTCAAGGCTAGCCGCAAGCGTTGGATGCAATTAATGCGTACCTCCTCCATTTGCTCAGGGTATGAAATTTTGATGTGATTGCCCACTGTGTCTTTCCGGCAAGGGTGAGCAGGGCGAATATTTTCCGGGGGCGTGCGGTTTTCATGAATCCGGGCACAGCGTGGCTGACCGGCGGCAGCTCAGGGCTGAGGGGGTGCGCCAATGGCTGACGGCCGATAATGTGCCGATCCCGAAATTGTCGCGGCTCTGAGGAAGGGCGCTCGGCTTATGGCGGCAAGCCGGCGAGGGTGTGTTGGTAGTTCCATGGCATCCACTGACTCGGGGATTCATGGAATAGAATGGAGCGAGGTCAACGGCGGCTTGCCACAGATGCTCGGGAATGCGGCTGCGCGGCTTGCGGGAGCTACGCCATTGGGCGAAAATCGCTGAGACTTCCTGCAAACGGGGTTGCCTTCCTAATGGATACTTTGCTCTCATCGGCTGTGCTCCTCTCCCCTGGAATAGTCAGCCGATCATACCCCCAGGCTGCCAGTCGTTTCACGCACCCTTGCCGGAAACACACGAAATACACCACGATGAGTGGTGATGCTCAGCAAGCCACCTTCGCTCATGGCCTCATTGGCACTGAGAAGTTGACTATTAACGAGCCAACTGCGCATGCTAACAAATTGCAGCAGACATCAGTGAAGTGTTAGCGCGTCCGGAACACTTCTCAACACGGAGCGTTTTTTGTCGCTGACAATTTTTGGCAAGAACGGGCCACGTTTTGTCGCGTCAATCTGGTGACGTTGTCGTTTCTTCTGTGCGACCATTCTGAAAAGGGCTTCGATTCCTGACAATGTAAGCCTGTGATGCGCTGTACGAGGACTATGGTTTCCATTATTATGGATAATGTACCTATTTGTAATTACGCAGTAGTTTGGTTGAGAGATGATTTTCGATGATCTTTTGCTGTGACTAATTCTCGCGTACCTGCATGAATTATTGGCACTGGAGTGTCACGTTTTTTCTCACCCAAAATATTTCAGTTCCAGACACTGAAAACGCTTTGCATTCTCATTTTTTCCTGCTATGAGAGAGTTACTGTCGCTGATAGCATGTGAACAGATTGGTCGTCCGTTATGTCAACCGTATGAATCAACTGAGGATTTTTTGACGCTCAGTTTGTCTACATGAATTTCCAGTCTCGCGCTTTGAATTATGAACGGTACTACTAGCGGAATGGTCGCAATAGCTTCCCGGATCAGGGAGGCAGTTTGTGTCCGAGCAAGGATCCGCCCTATCTGGTCGCGGCCTTATTCATGTCATGGCATCATTTTTGCTCGTGCATTACATGAAAGCAGAGTATGACATCCTGTCGGGATGATTGTTCAGAGGGTGCTCCTCTCCGTCAGAAGGGTAAGTGAAGGCCTTACAGGATAGATGTCCCCCACTCACAGTTGCTGATATTCGTAATATCTTGTGAGATCCTTATGGACTTCTTTGTACAAATAAATCTATTACTTGTTGAGTGAGCTGGAATGCATAAAGTTGCCCAAATCCTTATAGTAGATGATGATCCATCTCTTTGTTTTATTCTAGAAGAGATGGTTAGATCTATCGGGATGGCAGCGGAAAGTGTCACGGAATTGAGTAGTGCAATCAGGATGATTGAGGAAAAGTATTATGATATCATATTCCTCGATGTCTATATGGTAGGAGGCAGTGGTCTCGATTTAATACCAACAATCAAACACAATTGTTCAGATACTATTATAATGGTGATAAGCGGCTATGCTGACAAAGACATAGCGGTAAAAGCTTTGAGGTTGGGAGCTTTTGACCTGCTAGAGAAGCCCATTGAGCGGGAACTCCTTTCTCATGCTATTTCCCGTGCTCTGAGAGCCTTAAGGTTGGATCGAAAAGTCCAGAGACTCGTTAAGGCCCTTAAGGAGAAGAAGAGCGAGCTCATGACGCAATTGAAACGGCTGGAATCGCTCAACAGCAGGCTTATTGAGACCAATAACGCATTGTCCTTACTTGCACAAAACATCGACTTGGAACGTGACGCGATGGAAAAGCGTATCGCTCTTAAACTGAAGTCTCTTGTGATTCCGGCGCTTGATAAGTTTCGAAGGGATGTGGCCTTTCACCATAAAAAGTTCGAAATAAATATGCTCATCAAACAAATTGATGATTTAACTACAGGATTCAGTACTGATGCAAGATTGGCTGTAACCCTTTCTTATACCGAGCTGTGTATTGCGTCCCTCATTAAGAACGGCTTAAATACTGAACAAATAGCAGAACATCTTCATGTTGCAAGCAGCACTGTCAAAACTCACAGGAAAAACATCCGTAAGAAGTTGAAAATAAATAATTCTCAATATAGTCTCAGAAATTATCTATCATCAAAGAATACTCATTCCCTTTCATGATTCGTGCGTCTTGAATGTGTCATGCTCATTCCTGCTTTCACATCTCACCCAAGATCAGAATTCAAAAACTCCCGGACGAGTTGGTGTGTTGGTGAGCTCCCAATTATTGAGAAACTATTGTTCGCGCTCTCAACTATTTAAAGCTTTGGCGGTCATGCTCTGAATAAACGAACTCTCCGGCAGCGTCCCGGCTTGGGGGCAAAAGCTCTCGGAGTATTTCACGGTTAGCCAAGATCGACTCCAGGGATGCGGTTTGCTGAGATGATAGTTTGCCGAACTTCAGGCCACAACGTCTCGTTTCAATGCCGATTAAGGTGGGCTTTTCCAAGTCGATGTCGTAGATTACCTTGCAGGGGACACGAGATAGATAGAAGTGTATTGATGAGCACAGAATGTCCACTTCCGCTGCTTTTGATGGATCATGCTCGCCATAGTACTCAAGGCCAACCCCTCCCTTGCTGATATCTTTGAGCGTAGCGACAGGGGCGAAAAGAGGTCGGAAGATAATGAAGACATCACATTTGGTCGCAAAGCGGGGAAAGCGACGGCGATTATTACACTTTTGTTCAATCATCAGTCTATGCTCTCTCGTGGAGTGAATCAAGGTGCCTCCATTAGCTTGCTTCCAGCGCTCCAATCAGCTTATTCCCACTTCGGAACATCCAGACTAATCGGGATTAGATTGTGCCAACTCTAATAAATGCCGCGGTGCTAAGTAAAGGGGGATTTAAGGCAGTAGAGAGGAGGTAGGGAAACCTCCCAATTTGAGTAAAAAAAGGAAAGAAAGCAGTTGCCTGTTGTGGCTGAGTTCGCCCACAAACGACTGCTCCTTTTCAAAGGCGAATGGAGGTAGTCTTAGGAAATGCGTTTCAGTCCATTGTCCCTCGCAAAGCGATTTCCTGATACCATAAACCGGTAACCTCATCGTAAACAGGCCCCCCCCAAGTAACTCGAAGATCTCGGCATCACTACCCGCATCCGCGAGCGTCCAAAGCTTTCCCTCCTGGTCTTCCCAGATCTTGATCTTCTCCCATGTCATAGCCCCGCTCCCTGCTCCTGAGTCTTTTGAATCATTCCAGGAAATCGCCGACACTCTCGCTGGTTGCCGCCCGTTGAATCGGGTGGCGACCGCTTTGGTGGCCGCCAATTTCAGGATCGATGTTGTTTTTCGAAGGTGGAATTATTCGACATTCAACAGACCGGACAGCGGCCACGTTCACCAAAGAGATCAAGTACACGGCAGCTGACAACATGGACATCAAGGCTGAAGCGAGTTGAAATCTCCAGGAGGTGTAACCCCTGGCCTTAAAGCCAGGGGCCTATTGTTGAAATCCGGCATGATCACCCCTGTCATGTATGCCGATCTCCATTAGCGGTTGCTTTTGCGGGGCAGAACCTTCATTATGAGTTGGCGAAACCGCTCGTTTTGCTTCAATTTTCAATGGAGCGTAGGACAATGATCAAGTATTTCCGGGAGAATCGCTGTCCAGTTTGTGAGAGCCCCCTAAGCGAAAGCCACCGCATACGCAGAAAATTCTGGATGCGAATCCTCCCCAAGACTTGCTACTATCGGTGCAATGAGTGCTATAGCAAATTCGTCACTATCTTTGGCTGCATGGTGGTGGTGGTCTATCGAGAATGGTGATTCCCCCGCGTTTCCGCCCCTTTCTTGACCGCAACTCCCGGATGTTGCGAGAACTGCGTTTCAGTCCATTGTCCCTCGCAAAGCGATTTCCTGATACCATAAACCCGTAGCCTCGTCGTAAACAGGCTCCCCAAGCAACTCGAAGAACTCGGCATCAATACCCGCATCCGCGAGTGTCCAAAGCTTTCCCTCCTGGTCCTTCCAGATTTTGATGTTCTCCCATGTCATAGCCCTGCTCCATGCTCCTGAGTCTTTTTAATCATTCCAAGAATTTGCTGTCACTCTCGCTGGTTTCCGCCTGTTGAATCGGACAACGACCGCTTTGGTGGTCGCCAATTTCAGGTTCGATGTTGTTTTTTCCATGACAAGCAACTATTATCGATCTGATTTATCATCTTGGCCACGCGATTCAGATACTATTTCAAAGGGAGGACGATGATGTTTTCCAGGAAGTTGTTTTGGGTGTTTGGGGTGCTCGCCCTCATGATTCTTATGCTTTCGAACCTGGCGTTTGCGAATAAGTCAGCAGTTTCCATTCAAACGCCAACCGATGTCCAAAGAGGATCCGAAGTCGTCATTCGGGTCACCGTTACGCACAGCGACAACAATCCCATCCACCATACCGAGTGGCTCTATGTCACCGTGAATGGGAAAGAGGTGGCGAGATGGGATTATTCGGCATTCAACAGGCCGGAAGCGGCCACGTTCACCAAAGAGATCAAGCTCACGGCAACTGACAACATGGACGTCAAGGCTGAAGCGAGTTGTAATCTCCATGGAAGCGCCGGCCCTGCAATGTCCAAAATCTCGATTAAAGATTAGAGAGAGGCGAACAACCATGACGATGGGCTTAAAGCTTTGTCCCTAAACTCGGATCGTCACACTTTGCCGCGGTGCCCTTCGGCTTCACCGCAACCAATGGTTACCGTCACAGCGGCCATTTTGGCCAAGGACGGAAAAATTCTGATTGCCAGAAGACCGGCCACCGACAGACTCGCAAACAAATGGGAATTCCCCGGGGGCAAGGTCGAAGAGGGGGAAACGGCGGAGGCTTGCCTGGCAAGAGAATTGACTGAAGAGCTTGGGATCGAGGCGCGCATCGGGATTTTCCTGGGAGAAAGCTGCTATCAGTATGAACATGCTTCCATAAGACTCCTCGCCTTCCTGGTATATTGGGACACAGGCGAGCTTGCCCCAAAGGTGCATGATGAGATTAGATGGGCATCGTTGGACGAACTCGAACATTGTGACTTCGCTCCTGCGGATATCCCCTTTGTCAAAAAGTTGATGAACGGTGAATGGAGATAGGATCATGAAACCGAGGCATGCACTTGCGTTGGCGCTTTTATTTTTTTCTCTGGTGTCATTCGGTTGCGCCGGAATGAGCAATTACCAGTCGGGAACCGGTGGCTCCACAGCCATGAGTGGCTGTAATGGTGATGTCCCCAGTCCCTATCCACCCTACTGCCACCCGTCCAATCGCTAGGTTGATGGGGCGGATCAAAGGGTGAGCAGGGCAGCTTCTCAACAACTGGAAGCCCACACTTCAGGTTAGCGTCCTGCGGGCGGGTTCAAACCAAAAACTCACCACGAAGAACACGAAGAGCACGAAGGAAACGAAGAAATACATTGACAATATTATCTCTGGTCCTCTTCGTGGGCTTTGTAATCTTCGTGTCCTTCGTGGTTGGAAAAAATACAAATTCCTCTACGGTCACGACAAGGATTGACACGATCTGACGCTGTCATCCAGCGGTATGCGTCACAACCAATTCACCGTCCTTCACATCCACCAGGATGGTGCTGCCGTCCTCGATGTCGCCTGCAAGCAGAGCCCTGCCGATGCGGGTTTCCAGTTCATGCTGCAGGTAGCGCTTCAGCGGGCGGGCTCCGTACACAGGATCGTAGGCTGCTTGGGCAATGAATTCCCTGGCCGCATCCGACACGCTCAGGTCGATGCGGCGATCTTTCAAACGACCAGCCAGATCCTTGGTCAGCAAATCAATGATCGCCTTGATTTCGTCAAAAGTAAGCGCCTTGAAGAGAACGATATCATCCACCCGGTTTAAAAACTCCGGCCGGAAATGACGTCGCAGTTCGGCCATGACTTCCCGGCGGGCGCCTTCCTTGATATCTCCCTGTTCCGTTACCCCGTCCAACAGATAATGCGAACCGATATTACTGGTCATGATGATCACGGTATTCTTGAAATCCACCGTCCGGCCCTGAGCGTCCGTCAGGCGTCCGTCATCGAGAATCTGAAGCAGAACGTTGAAGACATCCTGGTGCGCCTTCTCAATTTCGTCGAAAAGAATGACCGCATAGGGCTTCCTGCGTACCGCTTCGGTGAGCTGCCCGCCTTCTTCATAGCCCACATAGCCGGGAGGCGCCCCGACCAGGCGTGACACGGTGTGCCGTTCCATGTACTCGCTCATGTCGATTCGGACCATGTTTTCTTCCGAGTCGAAGAGCGCTTCTGCCAGGGTCTTGGCCAGCTCGGTTTTTCCCACACCCGTTGGGCCAAGGAAGATAAACGACCCAATCGGACGGCGTGGGTCCTTAATCCCGGATCGTGCTCGAATCACGGCATCGGCAACCAGTTGCACGGCTTCATCCTGCCCCACCACCCTGTGGTGCAGCACTTCATCAAGGCGCAGCAGTTTTTCTCGCTCGCCTTCCACCAGCCTGGTCACCGGGATACCGGTCCAACGGGAAACGATTTCGGCAATTTCCTCCTCGGTTACTTCTTCACGCAACAACCGGTTCCCACCCTGCTTGTCCGCCAGTCGTTCTTCTTCCGCACTCAGGCGTAGTTCCAGCTCCGGCAGCCGCCCGTTCATCAGTTCCGATGCCCGCAAAAGGTCGACCTGCCGCTGTGCGAGCTCGATGTCGTGGCGCACTTTTTCAATCTCCCCGCGCAGGGTCTGGACCTTCTTGATCGCCTCTTTCTCGGATTCCCACTGAGCCTTCATCGCATCGGCCTTGGCGCGGAGCTCGGCCAGTTCCTTTTGAACCGCTTCCAACCGTTCTCGACTGCCCTTGTGGCGCTCCTTCTTGAGTGCCACCTCCTCGATTTGCAGCTGTAGCACCCGCCTTGTCACCTCGTCGAGCTCGGATGGCATGGAATCGATTTCGGTTCTGATCATCGCACAGGCTTCATCCACGAGGTCGATTGCCTTATCGGGCAGAAACCGGTCCGAGATATAACGGTTGGATAGCACCGCACAGGCCACCAGAGCGCTGTCCTGGATTTTTACTCCGTGGTGCACTTCAAAACGTTCTTTCAGCCCGCGTAAAATGGAAATCGTATCCTCCACGGTGGGTTGATCCACCAGAACCGGCTGGAAACGACGTTCGAGCGCTGCATCCTTTTCGATGTATTTGCGGTATTCATCCAGGGTTGTGGCGCCGATGCAATGGAGCTCCCCGCGTGCCAGCATAGGTTTCAGCATGTTTCCGGCATCCATTGAACCTTCCGCCTTGCCGGCCCCGACAATCGTATGCAGCTCATCGATGAAAAGGATGATCTTCCCTTCTGCTTCCTTGATCTCCTGGAGGACGGCCTTGAGCCGTTCTTCGAACTCGCCGCGGTATTTGGCTCCGGCCACCAGCGATCCCATGTCCAGAGCATAGATGGTCTTGTTCTTGAGACCCTCGGGAACGTCTCCGCGCACAATACGATGCGCCAGACCTTCAACGACGGCCGTTTTGCCCACACCCGGTTCGCCGATCAAGACCGGATTATTCTTGGTCTTCCGGCTCAGAATCCTGATGACCCGGCGGATTTCCGCATCCCTCCCAATCACCGGATCCAGCTTGTTCTTTTGCGCTTCCTTAACGAGGTCTCTTCCGTACTTTTCGAGCGCTTCATAGGTCGCCTCCGGTGAGGCGCTGGTCACGCGCTGATGCCCTCGCACGGCGTTCAACGTCTGGAGAAACCGGTCGTGACTGATGCCTGATTCCTGAAGAATTCTCCCAGTGGGAGTGCCTGCTCCTTCATCGATGAAGGCAAGAAATAGGTGTTCCGTCGAAACGTATTCATCTTTCAGTCGCTGGGCTTCGTCCTGAGCCTTGACGAGCAGTTTGTTCAACCGCTGGGTAAGATATACTTTCCCCGGCTCAATGCCGGGGCCGCTGACTCTGGGCTTCCTCTCCAGTTCCTGTTGGAGACGGTCCTGAACCCGATCTACCGGCACTTCCATTCTTTTGAGCAACCGCGGAATAAGGCCATCCGCCTGCTCGAGCAGGGCCGCCAGCAGGTGCTCGCCGTCCACTTCCATATGGCCAAAGCGGATCGCCTTAGTCTGCGCCGCTTGTATCGCTTCTTGAGAGGCAATGGTTAATTTGTTTTGATCCATATGAACGGATCCTCCTTTTACAATATGCTTGCTTTAAACGCTGCTTTCCAATTCACGAATATGGTTTTCCAGGGATTCGATCCTGGCTATGAGCTCCAGGATGACCCCGATGCCTGCATAATTTACTCCGAGATGGTTACGGAGCCTCCAGATCCTTCTCAGCAAGGGAATGACATCGGCGGGAAAGAGGATCTCGCCACCGACATTGCCCTCCACGTAGTCAACTAAACCAATGGTTACGAGCCGCTCGATAAGTTCCGGATGAAGGCCGCAATGATAGGCCACCTCCGACAACGTCAGATACGGAGACAAACCTGAAGCCCTGCCCAGTTGAACCAGAAAATACTTTCCTTCCGCCATGGGAACCAACCTCCTTCAACTACGAACGCGGCCGAAAGCCGGAGACTTTTTGCAGCTCTTCAAAGAGCTCCTGTTCGCGCGCGGAAGGTTCTTTCGGAACCACAATGCTCACCAGAGCATAAAGGTCCCCGACCGTCCCCTTGAGGCTCGGCATGCCTTTTCCACGTAAGCGAAGCTTTTGGCCGCTTTGAGTGCCCGGAGGCACCTTCAGGGTGACCGCACCAGCTAAAGTCATGAGTTCCACCTCGGCTCCAAGCACCGCTTCCCATGGGGTGATCGGCAACTCCATAGTCAGGTCTCGGGCATTCACGCGATATACAGGGTGTGGCTCGAACTCGACTTTCAGATAAAGGTTGCCGCGCGGACCACCCCCGACTCCCTCGCCGCCCTGACCAGCAAGACGGATTTTTTGGCCGGACTGAATGCCCACAGGAATCTTCACTTCGTAATTCTTCTCCTGGATGGACAGTTGACCCTCCGGGGTGACGGTCTGTGTTTGCAGACTGATTGGCCTGGTCGCACCGCGAAAAGCATCCTCGAGAGGGATCCTGATGGTCACTTCCTGATCGGAACCTGCCTGAGTCCACACCGGCCTCTGCCCTCTTCTGCCTCCCGTGGTCCCTTGGGCGCCCCGAGAACGCTGCCCCCCGAAAAGCGACTCAAAAAAATCGCTGAAGTCGCCCGCACCTCCCCACTGGAACTCCTGCGGGCCGGCGCCCCCCTGGCCAAAATCGAAATGGACATCCCATCCCGGCGGTGGTCGGAATTCCTGACCCGCCTTCCAGTTTTGTCCCAACTGGTCGTACTTTTGGCGTTTCTCCGGGTCCTTCAGGACTTCGTAGGCTTCGCCGATTTCCTTGAACTTGTCTTCAGCGTCTTTTGCTTTATTGACATCAGGATGGAGCTTCCTGGCAAGTTTGCGATAGGACCGCTGGATTTCTTCCTTCTTGGCCGTTCGCGGAACGCCCAGTACCTCGTAGTAATCTCTGAATTTAACCGCCATGTTTTCCTTTTCATCTTTCTTAACGTTCGGTGAATTCGGCATCGACGACATCGTCGCCGCCGCCGCGTCGGGCCGAACCAGCCCTGGAACTCGCCTCTTCCGCTTTGCCCGCCTGCTCATAGGCCGCCGAGGCAAGCATCTGGAGCGCCTGTTGGAGATCACTTGCGAGTTGCTGGTAGCGCTCCTTGCCGACCGTTTCATCCTTCACGGCCCGGCGGGTCTCCTCGATCAACTGTTCCGAACGCGCTTTTTCGTGCAGAGGAACTTTATCGCCAAGATCCTTCAGGGTGCGCTCCAGTTGGTAGGCAAGACTATCCGCCTGGTTCCTGACTTCGATGGACTCCCGGCGGCTCTTGTCTTCTGTGGCGTGAGCCTGAGCATCCTGAACCATGCTCTCTACCTCGCTCTTGGAGAGATTAGTGGATTCCGATATTGTAACAGTTTGTTCCTTGCCTGTCTCCTCATCCCGAGCCGTGACATTAAGAATGCCATTGGCATCGATGTCGAAGGTCACCTTAATCTGGGAAAGACCGCGCGGCGCCGGACGAATCCCCTCCAAACGAAAGCGGCCAAGCACCCGGTTGTCTTTGGCCATTTCCCGTTCACCCTGCAGCACCGCAATGTCCACCGCCGTCTGGTTATCTTCCGCGGTCGAGAATACCTCCTCGCGTCGGGAAGGAATAGTGGTATTGCGCTCGATCAACCGGGTCATTACTCCTCCCAGAGTTTCAACTCCAAGGGAGAGAGGGGTGACGTCAAGAAGCACCACATCTTCAACCTGACCTTTGAGGACCGCAGCCTGAATCGCCGCGCCGACTGCCACCACTTCGTCCGGGTTAACGCTCATATTAGGCTGTTTCCCACCCGTTAGTTTCTTGACCAACTCCTGGACCGCCGGCATGCGGGTAGCGCCACCAACCAAAATGACTTCATCCAACTCCTTGGCGGTGAGTCCGGCATCGGCAAGAGCCTGCTCGACCGGTTTCATACACCGCTGCACCAGGTCGTGAGCAAGGTCCTCCAGTTTGGCGCGCGCCAGTTTCATCAATAAGTGCTTAGGACCCGTCGCATCGGCCGTAATGAAAGGCAGGTTAATCTGCGTTTCCGTCATGCTGGATAGTTCACACTTGGCCTTTTCCGCTGCTTCATAGAGCCGCTGGAGGGCCTGGCGGTCGCTTCGCAAATCAACGCCCGTGTCCTTCTTGAACTCCTCGGCGAGCCAGTCGACAATACGTTTATCAAAATCATCTCCACCAAGGTGAGTGTCTCCCGAAGTGGATCGGACCTCGCAGACCCCGTCTCCGACATCCAGGATGGAAACATCAAACGTTCCGCCCCCAAGGTCGAAAACCAGAATGGTCTCGTTTTTTTTCTTTTCAAGACCGTAGGCAAGGGCTGCTGCCGTGGGTTCATTGATGATCCGAAGCACTTTCAACCCGGCAATCTCCCCCGCGTTCTTGGTGGCCTGACGCTGCGCATCGTTGAAATATGCGGGCACCGTAACAACCGCTTCCGTGACCTTTTCCCCAAGGTACTTGGACGCATCGTCGACGAGCTTTCGAATCACCTGAGCCGACACTTCTTCAGGAGCAATCAGCTTCCCGCGAATATCAAAGCGGATGGCATCGCTTGGACCGCGCACCACTTTGTAAGAAACGATCTTGGATTCCTCGTCCACTTCGCCCCATTTTCGCCCGACAAAACGCTTCGCGGAATAAACCGTGGCGCCGGGATTGAGGATCGCCTGGCGCCGTGCAATCTGCCCGACCAGTCGCTGATTGTCCTCGGTATAAGCGACCACTGAAGGTGTGGTTCGCGAGCCTTCAACGTTCGCAATTACAGTCGCCTGCCCATTTTCCCAGATCGCAACCACGGAATTGGTTGTTCCTAAATCAATACCTACTGCCTTTGCCATAACCTATACCTCCTTTTGACCATATCAAAATCCGCATCGAGCCAAATCCCGACTCAATCAGATTATGCTTTGCGCGGCCAACCATTGCGTTTATGTCATTGCGAACGAATGTGAGGAATCTTAAGATTTCTCGCTACGCTCGAAACGACAAAAAGCTCAATAAGTGGCCGCGCGAAGTAAACATATCAATACGTTGCATGTCAGGAATTCAAGGGAAAGGTAATCACGATTTTGCGCCTTTCCAGGCGGGGGCGGCACTTTATTTCTCAGGAATGAGCACGTTCTTCAAACGGTCATTCCGAGTGGGCAGAGACATGCGGATGAGGAGCTCCATGGAAGGCTCGAGACAAACATTGATCGCTCCTCCATGCTTCGTCACGATGATTTTACACATAGGAAGGTCGATGCCATCGCAGGCAGTTCCGGACGTAGTGAAGGGATAGAAGAAATGCTCAGCATCGTCAGCAGAAAAGTGTTGCACCGAATAGCGCATCACGACCTCAACCATGTCCTGTTTTTGCTCTGTCAGGATTGTCAGGTCGGACCCTTTGAGCATATGGGCCAAAGCATTCCTGAGAAGGGCTTCGAACACCTGTGACAGCAATTTTTGATCGAGGGGAATTGGAGGAAGGTGAGGCGCCAGTTGCATGTCGAGGCGCGCCTCCTGGCTTTCAAATTGCTTCCTAAGCCCTTGAAGCGTCATGATGACAAGATTATTCAGATCGGTCGGTGAAGCGTCCAATTCCAGGGGCTGAATATAGTTTAGAATCATGCGCAGGATAGCTTCCAGGCGCGCGACTTCTTTCACGATGATTTCCACCTTTGATCTATTGGGATCATCGGGACTCATGGAGGAGAGGAGTCGCCGTGCAAAGCCCCCGGCCGACACGAGAGGGTTGCGGATTTCATGAGCCAGGCGGGCGGAAACCTCACTTATGGTTTTGAGTCCCTCGGCCCGGACCAACTGCTCATGCAGCCTCACCATCCAGGTGATATCCACAATGATGCCGTCCACAACACTGATCGTCCCTTCGGAGGTTCGGAGTGGGATGGCGTGATCCATGACGTCGACAATATGGCCGTGTTTGTGTTTGACGCGATATTCGGTGGTGAGCTCTTCGCCATTCCGGTAGAGCTTCTCCCGCTGTTCCAGCACGCGCTGCCGGTCTTCACCGTAGACGGTTTCTGACCAAAGCCTCGGGTTGTTCAGGATTTCAACTGGGCTATAGCCGAAAACCTCTTCCACGAACTGGTTGACGAAAAGGACCTCCCCGCCGGGTTTAAGGCGATAAACAACCAGCGGCACATTCTCCACGAGCGTTCGATATTTTTCCTCGGAGGAGATGAGCTCTGCCGTGCGTTCGCGAACGAGCGCCTCAGCTCTTTTGTATGCGGAAAAGTCGCTCAGGATTCCCACCGACCCGACGAGCCTCCCGGCCTCGTCAAACCACGGAAAGGAATGGTCACGCAACCATCTCGTCTCACCGGATCGCGTGCGGATGAGGTAATCCGCCCGGTATTCTTCGATCTTCCCCTCCAGGCGATCACTTACGCTTACCTCAGGCGATACATTTTCTTCATTCGGCAGATCAATTCTGGTAACCAGTCGCGAAAATCCG
>JADGQM010000235.1 GCA_017881795.1 Syntrophobacteraceae bacterium | reverse complement strand
CGGGAGTGTTTGCTGCCGGGGAGGTGGCGGGAGGGCTCCATGGCGCCAACCGCATGGGAGGAAACGCCCTGAGTGAGACGCTGGTTTTTGGGGCACGAGCGGGTACCGCCGCAGCAGAGTGGGCGAAGGGGAGCAGCCCTGGCGACCCGCGGTCAATGTTGCTGCTGTTGAACGAACGCGCACGAAAATGGGAAGGGGGCAAATCCACTGGCTCCGACTTCAGAGAGAAACTCTGCAAGCTCATGTGGCAGGATGGGGGCATCCTTAGAAACCAGGAAGGCCTGGAAAGAGCTTTGGCTACCGTAAAAGAAATGTTCAGTGAGTCGTTGGGATCTTCCGTTGAGCATAGTCCCCGTGAGGTGAGAAACGTCATTGAGCTGCGGTCGGCAACCAGGGTGGCTGCCCTCATCCTCGATGGAGCTCTGAGAAGGCGAGAGAGTCGTGGGGCTCATTTTCGCGAGGATTTTCCGAAACAGGATGACGATAACTGGCGAGGGCGCCTCCAGGTGCATCTCACTTCAAATGGAGAAGAGGTCTGGCACTTTCAGCCAGAGTAGGAACGCCCGGTGGATGCTGAAGGGGCAGTCTGCATCTTCATTCCACCAATTCAGAACCCAGCCCTATTCTCGCATCGCATCCGAAGGGAACGGCCATGATCTCTCCCTGCGCCGTGCATTCGGCGCTCGCCACCGTCACCGAGCCCGGATTGGTCTCGAGGTTCTGAATCCTGATAATCCATACCTGAATCTTGTTGTCCCATTTCATCGGGCCATAGCCGACCACCTCCAGGTTGGCTGCGTTGTTCAAGCCGCTGGAGGCGGCCACGACCAGGGTGCCGCTCGTGCAGTATCGCGATTTGAAAAAAGTAGCCAAAATGACTTCCGTCGAACATTGCCCCGTTTGGGAAAGCGATGGGTCGTCAGCAACCCCTTCATGCAACCCATAGCCATTGTCTTCTCGGAATTCGGATGCACCAGGATTCAGTAGTGAGCGTTTCCAGCCGGATTCCCTGTCAGCTATTCGATCTCTCGCCTTGGTGTTGGACGACAAAGTGATGGCGCCGACTGCACGAGGTGCGGCATCGTCGGCCGCCAACCCGAGAGAATCTGCCGCAAGGACGAACCCAAGTAGGGCTATAATCAAAAGCGAAGTCTTCATCTTGAGCAAATGGTGCATGATCAGTAATCCATCCGCCAGTCGACAACATCCAGGCACCTGAGCTCTTCACCCATAGTGTCCTCCAAGTGAGCCCGAGCAAGCATCTGCCGCCGTTCTTCCGCAGTCATTCTTATCCTCGAGGCACAATCGCTGATCCACCCATATGCCAACATACCACCTTCCCCCTGAAATTCGGATGAGCGAGCGGTCTCAACGAACATAAGCAGTTGGCAACAGAGGTCATCAATCTGGCGAAAGCTCTCATTGTAAAAGGATGCCATACCCTCCCCTCCTTCGTTGGCAACATCCACTGCTAACTCTCCTGAGACAAGTCCTAGCACGGGGCCATCAGCGGCCGCGGACCGGTAATTTGCAGGATGACTGCTCGATCCTGTCGTTCCCTTCCTCCAGCCACCCGCGCAACTCCCCTAAGCAAAGCACCACGAAGACAGTGAGCAAAAACAGGAAGATCAAGGTCCATCCATCCATGTTCGGGTTCCCTCAGTGTTGTGACCTCGTCACCGGCTTCGTGAAGTTCCTGGTCGCTGCAAAGGACAGGATCTCACCCATGACCCAGACTTTACCCCCGTGCCTCGGTTACCCCCATCGGGCGCCATGACCAGTACGGTTGCTACTAAGCATTTATTGTGCCAAGCTCGGCCATGAGACATTAGAAGGCCTCACAGTGCCTTTGATTACAGAAAGTTAGGCAGTACAGAAGAACGAATCTCGCCGACGAAAATGAAAGGCTTCCAGAAGTGCATTTGAGAATAGTGCAAAATGTTGCTGACCGTAACGGGACAATGTTGAGTTTTTTCGCCCTGAATTCAAGCGCTGGAGCAGTTTTGTCGACTTGACAATATTCTCATCAAATTATCACAGATTGAAAAAATCTGATTGGCCGGGGTCGATCGCAATCCTCAGCAAGCCCAGTGGCGAGGCTTGCTGAGGGTCGTCACCGTATCAGGCGCTGACGCCTAAGGGATTTTCTTCTTGAGCTGCTGAATCACGATACTCGTAATGTTATTGGATTCGTTGAGCTCATCAACGGTCTTGTCAGCATGAACATAAACGAGAATGTATTTGCCGTAAATGGGCGGTGAAAAGGGTTGGTCAAAGGTGAGGTGAGGGGTTTACCGATGTCAACTTTCTTGTGCCCGATTTCTGCACGGGTTCCTTTTGCCTGCACTCACAGTTGAGCTTGGTTCATGACAGGGCACCGTTCAGCCCGTTGACCATGGTCCCTGACCATGCTAAATTTCGTCAATATTTATAGATAGTGAGGTCATGAGTTATGGAAGCGGTGCCCATTTCAAAATTCAAGGCAACCTGCCGGGCTCTTGCGGCATGTGTCACCTTATTTGTCTTGCTTCTCTCGCTTCCTGCAATCCTTTGCGCCGACACGGCCTCCCGTCGATTTTTTCTCATGGGTGACGGCAAGATTCACATCAAGAACATGCATACCGGCATGGAGGCAACAGCCACTCTGGTCAACCCAGACGGCTCCCTGAACGAAGACGGGTTTGCCAAGATCGATGAGGTGTTCGAGTTCCCGACCAGGGAGAAGGGTGAACATATCTCGCCGCGGTTGCTTTTCATGCTCGACTATTTTTCCGACCTGGTTGCTCCAGGAAAGTTGATCAAAATGGAATCAGGCTACCGTAGTCCCGATTACAATTCGACTCTTCGGGACGCGGGCGGAAATGTGGCGAAGGCGAGCATCCACATGGACGGCATGGCGCTCGATTTCAGTATTGACGGGGTCAGTGGCAAGAAACTGTGGGAGGTCATCAAGAACAAGAATTGCTGTGGGATCGGGCATTACGGCGGCACGAGCGTCCATCTCGATGCCGCGAGGCCGCGGTTTTGGGAGGCGGCAACCTCGAAAGTAAGAACCGGAGAGAGCGACTACAACAGGCACATCTATCTTTCCACGGACTATGACCGATACCGGGCAGGGGATACCGTGCGACTCTCGCTCTCTGCGGTAAGTAATTATGGTTTTGGGATCAAGCGCACCGTGGCCCTGGTCGATGATCTCGACGGCAACAAGACGATCACTACGGCTCAGATCAAGTCTCAGGATGATGCTGACTGCCTCGCGATCCCCGATCGAAAAATGTCGCACTTCATCACCATGACGCTGCCATCCAATCTGCACGAGGGCAAACACCGGATCAGGATCGATTTCTGTCAGAGGCCCTTCGAGCAGATGCCACTGAAGACCGTCTCGAACGAAATCGAACTTGTCGCGCCAGCGCGCTGAGCATTGGACGCTGCGCCACTTTGCCGATCCCCCGACCTGATCCTTGAGGAGGAACAGGATCAGCTACTTTTCTTCTTCAACAAAGCTTCGAGACCAGCGAACGCCTTGAAAGTGGAGCGTGGCTCCTGATCATCACCGGGCGTCACTTCGTCATACCACTCCCCGTCCAGTGACCGCGAGTGCTCATTGTCGTGACAATAGAGGCAGAGCAGCTCCCAGTTGCTGCCATCCGGCGGATTGTTATGGTGGTTGTGATCCTTGTGATGGACGGTGAGCTCACGCAGCCTCTTGCCGGCGAATTCACGCCCGCACCGTGCACAGATCCACGGCAAAACCTTGAGGGCTCGCTCTCGATAGGTTTTTTCAAGCTCTGCTCGCGTATTCTTCGGCCCCATGTTCACACTCTCCAATCATCCGGTTTAGAACAAGCCCAATGGGCAACTATCCCTGCGCAGATAATTCACCATCACTTATCATTCCAGTCTGCCACGAGGCAATTCAATTTAACCCAAGTCTCAAGTTTCCTCCACCTCAGTACCCTGTCCTGCGAATCGGCTGACCATCCAGGCGAGCGTTATCATATCCGCACTTTCAATGAAACAGAAGTGGAGGCAAATATCCGCAATGTTCCAGCTCCTCACCATCCCGCTTATCTGATAGAATTAAATGGCCTAATGAAGGATTGAGAAAGCATTTCAGGTTGACTCTTTACCCGGAATTTCAAAGAGGACACATAAACTCACATGAACGAACAGCACATCGCTTTTATATCCAGTGAGCTCCAGCTCCCGCCCCGTCAGGTCCAGGCCACGGCCCGGCTCCTGGAAGATGGGGCAACGATCCCCTTCATTGCCCGGTACCGCAAGGAAGCTACCGGCTCTTTGGATGAGACCGCGATCACCGCCATTCGCGAGCGACTGGGGCAGCTCGAGGTCCTCGATAAACGCCGGGAGACGGTTCTCAAATCCATCGAAGATCAGGGGAAACTGACCGACGAACTGAAAGTGAAGATCCTTGATGCTGAAACCTTGGCGGCATTGGAAGATCTTTATCTCCCCTTCCGACCCAAGCGGCGCACCAGGGCTACCATCGCCAGAGAAAAGGGGCTGGAACCCCTGGCTGACTTGCTCTTCGTCCAGAATCCAACCACCAACCCGCTTGCTGAAGCCAATCGCTTCATCGCACCCGAAATGGGAGTCACTTCTGCAGAAGATGCTCTTGCGGGCGCTCGCGATATTGTAGCCGAATGGGTGAATGAGAACACCGAAGCACGGGCAAAGCTGCGAACGCTCTTTACCGATCGGGGAGTCATCCGCTCCCGGGTGATTTCCGGAAAAGAGAGCGAAGGTATCCAGTACCGTGACTATTACGATTGGGAACAACCTCTTGGGAAAGCACCATCGCACAGGATTCTGGCGGTCCGTCGCGGAGAGAAGGAGGGATTCCTGACTGTCCACATCACCCCCCCTGAAGAGGAAGCCTTATCCGTTCTTGACGCGCTCTTCGTAAAGGGTGACTCGGCTGCCGCTCAGGAGGTAAAGACCGCGGTTCATGACGGCTGCAAGAGGCTTCTGGCGCCCTCCCTTGAAACCGAGGCCAAACAATGGTCGAAGGAGCGTGCCGACCATGACGCTATCCAGATCTTTGTCGACAACCTCCGCCATCTCTTAATGGCGCCGCCTTTGGGCTCCAAGAGGATCATGGCCATCGACCCGGGCTTCCGTACCGGGTGCAAAATGGTCTGCCTGGATCCCCAGGGAAAGCTCATCCACAACGAGACCATCTATCCACACTCCGGAGCCCAGTCCTCAGCCAAGGCCTCAGAACGTCTTGAAAATCTCGCTGCTAAGTTCGGCATTGAAGCCATTGCCATAGGCAACGGCACCGCCGGAAGAGAAACGGAGTCGTTTGTCCGCGAGCTCCATCTTCCGGAAGGCATTCAGATCATTATGGTGGATGAAAGTGGGGCCTCCGTCTACTCCGCTTCCAGCGCAGCACGTGAGGAATTTCCCGACCATGATCTGACCGTTCGGGGCTCCATCTCCATCGGCAGGCGCCTGATGGACCCTTTGGCGGAACTGGTAAAGATCGACCCCAAGGCCATCGGGGTTGGGCAGTACCAGCATGATGTCGATCAGAACGCTTTGAAAAGAAGCCTGGACGATACGGTCATGAGCTGTGTGAACGCCGTGGGCGTCGAAGTCAATACCGCCAGTCCCCATCTCCTCGCCTATGTCTCGGGGCTGGGACCTCAACTGGCGAAAAACATTGTGGCGTATCGGGATGAAAACGGCCCCTTTGAGTCACGGGGGAAGCTGAAGAAAGTTCCTCGCCTTGGTCCCAAAGCTTTCGAGCAGGCAGCGGGGTTTTTGCGCATCCGCGAGGGGGCGAACCCTTTGGATGCGAGCGCCGTTCACCCGGAAGCGTATTCCATCGTCGAGCAAATGGCTCGGGACGTGGGCTGCGCGGTGAGCGACCTGATGCGCGAGGCGACGCTCCGGAAGGCCATCGACCCCTCACGCTACGTTACCGAAAAGGCCGGGCTCCCGACCCTGCGGGATATCCTTTCGGAGCTCGCCAAACCGGGCCGCGACCCGCGAGAAGTCTTCGAAGCCTTTTCCTTTGCTCCTGGAATTGAAAAAATAGCGGACCTCAGGCCCGGCATGAAGCTCCCCGGAATCGTCACCAACGTTACCGCGTTCGGCGCTTTTGTAGACATTGGCGTCCACCGGGACGGCCTCGTTCACGTGAGCGAATTGTCCGACCACTTCGTGAACGACCCCCGCCAGGTGGTCCGCGTCCACCAACCGGTTACCGTGACTGTGCTCGAGGTGGATACCGTGCGCAGCCGCATCTCCCTTTCAATGAAGTCGTCAACGCCCAAGGCGGAACAATCCAAAAGCGAGAAGCCGCCTGCAACCAAAATGCGCCCTGAACCTAAAAGGCAGACTGCAACCAAGAGCGGGTTCAATAATCCCTTTGAGGCAGCCTTCAACAAGCCCTGACCCAACAACGTCTCAAGCGAACTCAAATTGGAGCTTTCATGCAAAGTTGTGTTGTATGTAGGAAGTCAGATGCAAAGAGGGACATTGACTTTGGGTGACATTTGTGTATATTATAAGAGACATAAAAGGAGGACAAGGCCGTGAAATTTTTGAGCGT
>JADGQM010000050.1 GCA_017881795.1 Syntrophobacteraceae bacterium | reverse complement strand
TGAGCCCCCAGGACTTGTGGAACATAATCATCTCGGGGTTGGCCACGAGCAGGTCAGCCCCGGAAAAGGTTCGCTCGGTCAGCGCCTGAGCAAAGAGCTGGTCCACAGAGGTGAGAAAGCCTCGGGTGGTAAAGGGTGGCAGACAGCACGCTGAGGGCAGTATGGTTTCTCTCGATCTTGGATGGATCAATGGGTTTTTCATTCCGAAATCCGAAATCCGAAATCCGAAATCAGCTTTAAGGTTCCTTCGAAAGTATTGAGCAAGAATGATGCGCCCAAGGGAATGACCTGGTTGGGAGAGCCATGACCGAAGGGAAGATCGGCAACGACCGGGAAAGAGTAAGATCTTACCTGCTCCTGGACCATGTTCCTGACCTTGCGGGGTTCGTCGCACTCGTGGAAATGGCCGAGAATCAGACCTCCAATTTGATCGAGCACCCCCGCCAGTTTGAGTTGGGTCAACAGCCGGTCCAGGCGGTAAAGCGCTTCTCCGCGATCTTCAAGAAGGAGCAGAGCCCCCTTCAGATCCGGAAAATAGGGAGTGCCCAGAAGATGACAGAGGCAGGTGAGGTTGCCGCCGACCAGCTTTCCGGAGGCCACCCCATGCTGTAAGACGTGGCTGTCATCAATCCTCCAGGAAAATGTATCATGGCCGGAAAGTGCGCTCACCACATTGTTCACGCTTTCGGGAAAATCCGCCAGGTCGATCAGGTTTGGCCCATGGAAGGTGATCCACCGGGTCTTCGCCAAGAGCGCCAGGTGCAAGCAGGTCGTGTCGCTGTAACCCACAAATTTCTTGGGATATTTTTGAAGAATCGAAAAGGGAAGCCAGGGCAGGAGCCGACTGCTGCCGTAGCCCCCTCTAATGGAGATGATTGCCGAAACATCCGGGTTGGTGATGGCGTGGATGAGATCTTCCGCCCGCTCAGCTTCAGTGCCCGCCAGATATCCCAGCTTCCGGAAAATGTGTTTTCCCGGGGCCAGCCGGTACCCCCTGCTTTTGAGAATGCCGCAGGCGGTATCGAATTTCTCGGGCGAAAAAGGGCTGGCCGGGGCAACCAGAGCGAGACAATCACCCGTTCGGAGTGGGCTTATCATAGGCTTTACGGTTGCGCTCGAAGATGATTCTGAGCCCCTTCAAGGTCAAATAATCATCGACCAGGTCGATGACTGAACATTCGCTGGCGATTAGGGGGGCCAGTCCGCCGGTGGCGACCACTTTGAGATCCGCCCCCACTTCTTTTTTCATCCTCGCAATGATCCCCTCAACGAGGCCGGCATAGCCAAAAACGATGCCTGCATTCATTGAGGCGATCGTGTTCTTGGCCAGAATCGAGGAGGGGCGGGCAAATATTTCCACCCGCGGGAGCTTGGAGGCTTTGTGGAAAAGGGCCTCACAGGAAATCATGATCCCCGGACTGATCACCCCGCCCATGTATTCGCCCCGGTCGGAAATGTAGTCAAAGGTAGTCGCAGTGCCGAAGTCGACGACGATCGCAGCCTGCTTGAAGGCCTCATAGGCGGCCACGGCATTAACGATGCGGTCCGCTCCCACCTCCTTCGGATTGTCATAAAAGATCGGCATTCCCGTCCGGACGCCCGGACCGACCACCAAGGGGGTCACTGTGAAGTATTTGCGACAAAACCGCTCCACCTCATGGAGTACCGGTGGTACGACGCAGGAGATAATGACGTGCTTCACATCATCCATGGGGCAGTCTGAGGCCCGGAAGAGGCTGCGAATGATGATTCCGTATTCATCGATAGTGGCGTCAACTTCCGTTCTGATGCGCCAATCATGGACCAGTTCCTGGTCTGCAAAAAGCCCCATGACCGTATTGGTGTTGCCGATATCCATGGCCAACAGCATGCCCTATCCCCTTGTCTCACATCAACGATTCGTCATATACTTTTGGATGCCGGAGGCCATCTCCTGGGCAATGGTTTCGATGAGAGCCCCGTCCACCCCTTCTACCATAACCCGCATCACCGGCTCAGTTCCGGAAGGCCGGATGAGCAACCGGCCGTCGCTGCCAAGTTGCTTCTCGAGGTTCTCTTTCAGCGTGACGAGCTCCGGTATTTCCTCCAGGGATCTACGTTGCTGAACGGGAACATTGATGAGCGTCTGAGGATAGTGTTCCATAACTCGCTTCAACTCCGAAAGGGGTTTTTCCTCACGGAGCATAACGGAGAGCACCTGGAGGGCAGAGAGGATCCCGTCACCGGTGGTGCTGTAATCCAGGAACACCATATGGCCTGACTGTTCGCCGCCAAGGTTGTAGTCACCTTCCCGCATCCGCTCCACCACATAACGGTCGCCCACCGGCGTCCTGAGCATCTTCCCGCCCTGTCTGCGGATCGCGACCTCAAGTCCCAGGTTGCTCATGACCGTGGCAACCAAGGTCTTTTCCTTCAACATGTTGTGGGTGATGAAGTGGGTTGCACAGATGGCCATGAGCTGGTCGCCGTCAAGAACTTCGCCGGTTTCGTCGGCAAAAAGGACCCTGTCGGCATCACCGTCGAGAGCAAAGCCGGCGTCGGCTCCATGCTCGCGAACCAGGTCAGCCATCTTCCCGGGATGGAGTGACCCACACGCCTGGTTGATGTTCTTGCCGTCCGGTCTCGCGCCGGTCACGATCACCTGCGCTCCCAGTTCTTCGAAAACTCTGGGCGCCACTCGGTAAGCCGCGCCGTGGGCACAGTCAATGACCACCCTGAGCCCTTCCATGGAGAGCGTTCTGGGGAAAGCCGTTTTGAGGTAGACAATATAGCGGCCAAGGGCATCATCAATGCGTCTCGCTCCGCCGATCTCCGCAGCAGACGGGCGTGGCAGGCGGTCGATCTTACCACTCAAAATAAGATCTTCCAGATACTCTTCCGTCTCATCGGGAAGCTTGTAGCCATCCCCTCCAAAGATCTTGATCCCGTTGTATTCGTAGGGATTATGAGAAGCCGAAATGACGATGCCGGCGTCGGCCCTCATGCTGGAGGTGATGTACGCAATTCCGGGAGTCGGAAGGGGTCCCACCAGTAGCACATCGACTCCCATGGAACAAATGCCGGCCGTGAGGGCGTATTCAATCATATACCCCGAGAGGCGGGTATCTTTGCCGATGATTATTTTGGGCCGGCGGTGGCGGTTCTTGAAAATATGGGCGGCGCCGATGCCTACTTTCATGGCGAGATCTGCGGTCATGGGGGACACGTTGGCGACGCCACGAATGCCATCGGTCCCAAAAAGCCTTTCCATAGTGGACTCCTACTCTCCAATTGCTGTTGAATTTAGGGATTTAGGGATTTAGGGATTTAGGGATTTAGGAATTTAGGAATTTAGGAATTTAGGAATTCTTACGCCGCGAGGTAAAGATTGTCCTGGTTTGGCAAATCAAATCCCTGAATCCCTCAATTCCTGAATTGTTAATTCAACAGCATTGACTCCTATCTCCCCTTATCTTGTTATCTTGAGCCGGTTCCCTGATGGCATCGCTCATCAGGGCGACCTGCCGATGAAACGCCACATCGTGAGTGCGAATGATATGCACCCCGGCGGCAATGCCGAAGCTATGCGCCACCGCAGTGCCGAGTTCCCGATCTTCGACCGGACGATCAAGCACGGTGCCGATGAATCGCTTCCGCGAGGCTCCCAGCAGAAGGGGTCGATCCAGGCAGTGAAATATTTCCAGGTTGCGAATAATCGATAGATTGTGACGGAGTTTCTTGCCAAAGCCAATCCCCGGATCCACGATAAGTTGTTGACGGTCGACCCCGCGATCGGCAGCAAAACGCATCCGTTCCTCGAGAAAAGCGATAATTTCCGAGAACAGCGAAGCATACGAGGGGTTTTGCTGCATGGTTCGGGGAGAGCCCTGCATGTGCATGAGAATCAGGGGGACTCCTGATCCAGCGGCGACATCGACCATTAGAGGGTCAAAGCGCAGTGCGCTCACATCGTTGATGATGTCAGCGCCTGCCGCCAGCGCCTGACCTGCCACCTCGGCTTTGGTTGTGTCGATCGAAATAGGGATGTCACTAAGCTTCCGGATCGCGGTGATGACGGGAATCACGCGTTCCAGTTCAAGCTCCGCAGGAACAGGCTCGGCATGAGGCCGGGTCGATTCCCCTCCAATATCCAACAGATCCGCCCCGGCGGCAATCGTTTCCGAAGCACGCTGAACGGCCGCCTCATAATCGTAGCATTGACCGGCGTCGGAGAAGGAGTCGGGAGTGACGTTGACGATCCCCATGACCAAGGTGCGCCCGCCCAGCTCCAGGGATCTGGGCTTCAGGTTAAGGGTGTAAGGCTTGCGGGGAAAAACGGCCATCAGGGCAGGTCCTCGTTTTCGCCCTTTGCCGTCACCGGTATCGTCCCCTTTTGCTTCTGGATTCTTGCCAGCAAGTCCGGTTTCGCCTCGGCAATAATGAGATCCAGATCTTTCAAATCCAGCGTCTCCTTTTCAAGGAGCGTTTTGGCAATGAGATTGAGGAGATCGACGTGTTCGGTCAAAATCGATTTGGCGCGCTGATAGTTATCTTCGACGATACCGCGAACTTCCTTGTCGATGCTGATCGCTGTGTGCTCACTGTAATCACGATGCTGGACGATGTCCCGGCCGAGGAAAACCTGTTCATCCTTCCTGCCGAAGCTGAGCGGGCCCAGTTCTTTGCTCATCCCCCATTCACACACCATGCGGCGGGCAAGATGCGTCGCCCGCTCAATATCGTTGGAGGCTCCGGTGGTCAGTTGATTGAAGACAAGCTCTTCCGCCACCCGCCCGCCCATCAGGATGGCAATGTTGTCCGAGAGGTAGTCTTTGGAGTAGGTATGGCGGTCATCTTCGGGAAGCTGCTGGGTCAGGCCAAGGGCTCGGCCTCGCGGGATGATCGTCACTTTGTGAAGAGGATCTGCCCAGGGAAGAAATCTTGCCACCAGCGCATGCCCGCCCTCATGGTAGGCGGTGGTGCGCTTCTCCTGCTCGCTCAGGATCATGCTCTTGCGCTCCAATCCCATCATCACTTTATCTTTAGCCTCTTCAAAATCAGACATGTCAACGAAGTCCTTATTCCTTCTGGCAGCGAGCAGAGCCGCTTCATTGACCAGATTCTCGATGTCGGCGCCGGAAAACCCGGGGGTTCCTTTGGCCAGCGTCTGGAGGTTCACATCGGGAGCGAGAGGCTTCTGCCGAGTATGGACTTTCAGGATGCCATCCCGTCCCCGAATATCCGGCAACGGCACGACCACTTGCCGATCAAAGCGGCCCGGACGCAACAAGGCGGGATCGAGCACATCGGGACGGTTGGTCGCAGCGATCAAAATGACCCCCTCGTTGGATTCAAACCCATCCATTTCGACCAGGAGCTGATTGAGAGTCTGTTCTCGCTCGTCGTGGCCACCGCCCAGACCGGCCCCGCGATGCCGGCCCACCGCGTCAATTTCGTCGATAAAGATGATGCACGGTGCGTTCTTCTTGCCCTGCATAAAGAGATCCCGGACCCGGGACGCCCCCACACCCACAAACATCTCCACAAAATCCGAACCGCTGATGGTAAAGAAAGGGACGCTGGCTTCTCCCGCGATCGCCCTGGCCAGAAGTGTCTTACCAGTGCCCGGAGCCCCCACCAGCAAAACACCTTTGGGTATGCGTCCACCGAGGCGGGTGAATTTTTTGGGATCTTTCAGGAACTCCACGATCTCCTGGAGCTCTTCCTTGGCTTCATCGACTCCTGCTACATCCTCAAACATCACTTTCTTTGCGGTTTCATTGAGCAAGCGGGCGCGACTCTTCCCGAAGCTCATAGCTTTGCCTCCGCCCACCTGCATCTGGCGCATGAAAAAGATCCATACCCCGATGAGGAGGAGCATGGGAAACCAGCTAATGAGCATATTCATATACCAGGGATTGTCGTCTTCGGGTTTGGCCTGGATCTCAACCCCGCGCTCTCGCAGGGTGCGGATGAGATCCGAGTCCCGTGGGGCAAAGGTGCGGAACGGTCTCCCATCGCTGTAAGTTCCCAGGATATGATCTCCCTGAATGGTAACTTGTGAAACATCCCCTTTTTGAACGGATGCGAGGAACTGGCTGTAGGTCGCATCATGGCTTGACTGTTGTGGTTGATGAAACATGTTAAACAGAAGTATCACCATCAGACTGATGACCAACCACAAAGCCAGATTTTTATAGAATGGACTCAATCGCAACGCCTCCCTGAACTAATCAATCTCTCAGAAAAAATGGTTCATAATCTCTATTAGTTATCATGTAGAACAAATCTTTCGACTCGGGTTCTCCAGGACAACCTTGGTTAACACGGAGTAACTCGCAAATGGCTCTTTCGCCGGATTGTATACCAAATTCCTTATAATTGGAAAAGCATCAATCTCTCATCACCTTTCCAACCCCATGGCTTGGAGTGCGTTGGTTTTTGGCGCGTTCCCCCCTTCGACGGATCTTCTCGAATCGTCAGGTGTGATCTCTCGGACTGAGAACATGGGTGGCTTTCGAAGCTATTCCGGCATGAGCTGCTGCAAGTCATATCTCACAACCTGCCATACGCCGTCCTCCTCAGAGAAAAGCCATTGTTGATGCAACGTCCGGGTTTGAAGTTGGGGATCTTGCTTTTGGTAGAACCGATAGCGCAAAGTCACATTCCCGGAGAGGCCACTTGTGCCGACATCCACGACTTGATAGCCTATGATCCGAACACCGCCTTGTAGCCTCTCAACCTGGTCCATGAATTCCCCCCTGGCTGCGGGGGCAATGCAGGTCAGGGCCGACTTGTAGTCTTCCCAACGCAGATCTTGGCTGAAGCGGTCAGCAGCGAGGAGCAGTCCCTGATCGTTACTCTTCTGACCGCCGAACATGGTGCATGAGGAAGTAAACCCGGCAACGAGACAAACCCAGCAGGGGAAAAAAAACATCCAGCGTTTCCAACGGGTTGAACCCATATTGATGGCGCTCCTGATCTTCGTGAAGTGAAGGGGTTCCAGTCGAGGGACACAATGCAGGCCCTCAAGACTCTCGCCACCGTCCTTTACACCCTTCGCTGGCGCAAGGCGAGCAGAATTTTGCAGGATGTTCCCTCCCGAGCATTCTCGTCTAAGTGTCACGTTCAATCAAGCCCTACTTTCAGCCTGCCATTTTTAGGCGCTTGGCAATAAGTGATCGTCCGAAATTGGGAGACCGACGCGGTTTCAGAAACCGCGTCGGTCTGGATGTCGCGGACAAATATTGCCTGCCTGAGGCCTTAATGCTGAATCTCAATAATTAAAGTATTGATAAAAATAAAGGCAATATGTAAAGTACAACTAATGCATGGCTGGGGAAAGCGACTTGGGAGAGGGTGGTGCGACCAAGCGAGGCGATTGAAAAACCAACTCGTTGCACGGGGAGGAATTGCAGATGGCCGAAATGAACATGACGATGGCCCGGGCGAGCCGTAAGAAGAATCCACCCGTCGAGGTGGGCGCGTTCGCGGTGCAGATCGAAGAGCAGGCAAATACTCTTGCCGAATGCGGATGGACCCACGAAGCCACACATCTCAGAAAATGGGCTTCCGAGCTGAGAGGAAAATCCGTCAAGAGCGAATACTCCAACGAGCGTCTACAAGAGACAACAAAGTAATCAGTAAGAGCAGTCTGAGATCAGACCTCAAGAAGTGCGCTTCCCTCAGGGCATGAACTTGTGGACTGCGTTTTCGGATCGGTCCCTCGCGCCCCCTGATGGTTACCCTCAAAACTATCACAAAGCGAGGTTGCGCTGTAGACACCAAAGCTTTTTGGATTGGATCCCAGGACAGCAACCTTTTGTTATTGCCCAATCCGTGCTCCCACCCCGACCGTTTCCTTCATTTTCTTATCCTGCTAAGAGTTCTTGACATTTTGGAGCTGACCGGAAATTAATGAGGCTAAGCTCCACTCGAGTGCAATTCTGATGATTGGCGCTCAACCGAATAACTATGGGCAGTTTCTTTCATGGCGCAGTTTGTTTGGTGCAAGAACGAAGAACGTCGGATCCCTGGCTTCAGGTGTCTACTTTGCAAGGACCATTGCCCGGTGGCTCAGAGGGGGCTTGGTGAGCTCGACAATTCGTTGGAAATACTCTTGAAATCTGGAAAATACAGGGAGCGATTTCTCATGAAAAGAAAAGCAAATGTCATTGACGTCGATAGGCATTTTTTTGAAGGTGATACGCGGGTTCCTGACGGGGGCGAGAAAACCAGCGAGGAACCGCTCGATGGCGGCAGGGTTTTTCTACTGGAGGAAGGGAAGCTCAAACCCTTTTCGCCGGAAGAGTATTCGACGTCAACCCTCTATCAGGTGGTTGACACGTTTCAGGTAGAATCGAAGCTGGTTCGTCCCGAAGAACCCGGGAACCTGATGTTCGAGGGCAAGAAACCATCGAAGAGGACCGTGCCGGTGATGATTGCCAGGAATGGCGACGCCATGCTGTTTGCTTCGTGGGAAGAACTGGAAGCCAATCCCACCCCTCTGTCGGAGGCAACGGAGGTCATGGGGGTAGTACCGGTCCGACAGGTTTTCGTCCTGAAAAGGAAGTAGGCAATTAGCTCGAGGTTCTTTTTGATGCGCACGGATCGGTTCCCAGGAGAATGGCATGAACCTTATCGATGAACTCCTCGAAAGCACCTGCAAGAATGTGATCAAAACCATTCTGTCGTGCCTGGACCTGGCCACGAAGGGTACGATCTATCGTATTGGTTCCATGCCAAAACTTCAGGCAGTGCGGGTTACCTCCGGGATCAGAAAGGGAGAAGGAGACGACATCGAATGGGGGCTGCCTTCCGTTTCTGATTATAACTATCCCGGAAAAAGCTGGGAGCAATATCGGGATCGCCCCAACCATCTTTTGGAGGCAATGGGATGGTGCGTGGAAAAGCAGCGAAGTTGGACTGCTGATAGCCCGGCGGAAGATATACGAAGTGTTCGTAAGCAACTTAGGGGCGAGCTCGAGGACGTCTATCACATGGAACCCGTTCTGGTGAGGAAAGCGGATCTCTACGGTAAGTGTCTGGAGACCATGGAATATCCTGTGGACTATTGGGGCAGGCCCATCTGGCAAGATTCGGAGTATGTCGTCGCCGCGGTCATCAAGATCCATTTCCTGCCCAACAGCTTGCGCCGGGAGGACCGTTCCATCAGAATCATTAAGGAGCTCTCCCGAAGCCTGGGCACCGAACTTCTCACCCTCCATTTGCGGGAGACCCTCTCTCGCTCACAACAGGAATTCGCCCAACAACGTCTCCAAAGCTGCAAGATTTTGGCTCATGAGCTCCGAAATACGCTCATCAAGTTCGGTTTCATCTTCTCTGCCATCAATGCTGAGATCGGAATCCTTCGGGAGGAGTGGGAAGCCCAGCTCCGGAAAGCTTTTCCGGACCTGGAATGGAAAGGCCCCATCCTGGAGCGCCTTAAGGAATTGATCACCCTCCGCTTACCCGCCCTCAAGGGCGATCCGGAGTGGATGCAACTGGGCACAACACTCCTTACGGAACTGGAGGAATTGGCTGCCTCTCCACTCCTTCCGACTCAGGGGGAACAGTGGCTCAAGAACAAAATCCAGCCAAAATGGAAGAGGCTGCTAACCGTGGTCCGTGCCTCGGATGCGGACAGCAAGGAAATCAGCAGTCTGCTGAGCCGTCTCGAGGTTGCCTTGCGGGTGGGTCTCAACCAGGACCTTGCAAGGAATGTTAACCACCTGCCACGGGATCTTAGCCAAAAGTGGATCAGCCTCGCCTACGTCTATTGCACCTCCAATAATCTCTTCGTCCTGGACGAAATCGTTCAGTTCCTGGAAATCCCTGGGCTGCCGGTGCCTCATAAGCACCAAATGAAAAAGGTGCTTAGATACTTGCAGGTGCTCGTGGAAGCTCTTCCTGAAGTGGAGGAACGGGCCAACAAGATTATTCTCTCCCTGAGGTATGGGAATTCGCTGGAAAACGAAGCGCAACAGGCGTCGGGTTTCCCCTGGGAGTGCGAGTTCCCCCAATATGCCCCCGGAGAGGTGGGGATGTCGTTCACGGAATGAGGAAAAGACGCGGAAAGGAAAGCATTCCACAACCAAACGGGACGGGCCTCGCACCATGATTTCCCTGACCACCATCCGAGAAGCTGCCGAGGTTCTACGCGGCAGCGTAATCCGTACGCCGCTGGTGTATTCTCCCACCTTTAGTCACCTGACTGGCGCAGAAGTTTATCTAAAGCTGGAAAACCTTCAGGAAACCGGGTCCTTCAAGCTGCGCGGCGCTTCTTACAAGATCCAAAACCTGCGGGGAAAAATCGGTCCGGAAGGGGTAGTGGCGGCATCGGCCGGTAATCATGCCCAGGGGGTGGCTCTCGCGGCAAAGCGAGCAGGTCTTAAGGCGACCATTGTCATGCCTGAGTCGGCATCACTTTCCAAGCAGGAGGCGACGCGCAATTACGGCGGCGAAGTGCTGCTCGTGGGACAAAATATCGGCGAGTGCATCCAGAAGGCCAAACTTCTCGCTGAAGAAGGACGGGTTCTCGTCCATCCCTTCGATGACCCGGATATTATTGCCGGACAGGGCACAATTGCCCTTGAGATTTTTCAGGATTGTGCCACTCCCGACCTGATCTTTGTGCCCATCGGTGGGGGTGGTCTCATCAGCGGGATTGCCAGTGGCATTAAGGCATTGCACCCGCAGGCAAGGGTCATCGGGGTGCAGGCGGCCGCGTGCCCATCCGCTCATCAGGCCCTCAGGGAAGGCAGGGTATGCCGCGTCGAAGCCGAACGCTCCGTTGCTGATGGCATTGCCGTAAAGCAGATAGGAGATCTTCCCTTCACCATTATTCAAGAAAAGGTAGATGAGGTGGTGCTGGTTGACGAGGATCAGATTGCTGCTGCCATTCTCCTGCTCATTGAAAGGAAAAAGGTTCTTTCCGAAGGGGCGGGTGCGGTTCCCCTGGCAGCCCTCCTGGGCCGGTCTGTGGAAATCCCGAAGGGGAGCAGGGTCATCCTGGTCATCAGCGGCGGCAATCTGGATAGCCCCCTGCTGGAGCGAATCATTCGCCAGGGGCTCTTTCGCAATGGCCGCATTATGCGCTTTTCCGTATGCCTTGAGGATACTCCCGGAGCCCTCGCCAGTTTTTTAGCCATAACCGCCCGGCTCAAGGCCAACGTCCTTCACCTCACTCATCAGCGGAGCGGTAAGAATTTACCCGTGTACCTGAGTCGGGTCGAAATCGAGCTGGAAACACGCGGCCCGGCGCACGTTGAAGAGATCCTCCAGGAACTGCAGCGGGAAGGCCATGAGCTTCACTGAGGAGTGGTCCAAGAATAAGGAGCCTTCTTTCACCACGAAGAGCACGAAGCGAACGAAGATCACGAAGTGATTTCTTCGTGATCTTCGTGTGCTTCGTGGTTTGAAAGAGGATCAAAATGAGAGCACGTTATTTTTAGACGGATACTAATCCGGAATTCGTCATCCGGAATCAGGGTATGGACCATGAGAATCCTCTTGTATGCCGGTAAAGGTGGAGGAGGAAAAGCCAGTGTTGCTGCGGCGACCGGCAACATCTGATTGATTTCGGAGGGAGTGATGAATGGGAAGGAAGAGGAGCTCAAGGAACCGCGCCCGCCCCACGCTGAGGAGATTGGCGCCCGGTTTGCTTTGTGGTTCGGACTCTGAAGGAGCGGCGCTGGACTTCCGCTGAAAGCAAGAAAAAGGCAACGCGGATTGAAGTGGAGTAAAGAGGAAAATTTTTCTTGACAAAGGAAGTTCTATAGCCATATGGTACTCCAAACGCATACGGATCGAGCATGTCGTTTAACGAAATCGGCGGTTCTTGGTGCCCTAAGGGTGGGATCTGCATGTCCCTAGTGATTGTTGGGATGTGAGTTGCCTTAAAATATTAATGGGAGAGTTGGTGTAGGAAGTTTTAGTAGGGGGAAAGAAAACCCGGTATTTTCGAAAATTTCAAAGGAGGAAGATTACTATGAGAAAAAAAGTTGGTTTCTTACTAAACGGGCCCAGATTTTTGTGCGTCGCGCTGCTCTTGCTGACGGGATTGATTTTCCTGCCGGTGAACCATGCGCAGGCAGCGATTACGCTTGTTGATCATTTTACCGATCCCCAGTTGCCAGGGATAAGCGTGACTCAGGCGAATCCTCACGTGGTGCAGTCTCAGGCCGGGGTGATGATGGGCGGCATTCGGTGGTTGGATCTCCTCTGGTTGGCGGGACCCAACGCTGATAGGGCTAGTGTGGGCCCCGCAGTTAACCCCCACAACCTGTTTTTCAGCTGTGACACTCAAACCTCCGGCAACCTTCTGGTGACATGGAATGGGAGCGCCACGTATGCAACTGCTGCCTTGGCGAAAAACTTGCAAGCCTTGGGAGATCGCTTTGTTGTGCAAGGCGTCTCCACTGACGTCGGCGTTCTCAACGGCGGCCAATTGAGAGTGTATACGGACGCGACCCATTTTTCCGTTGCGACCCTTGTCATCCCACAGCTTATCACCCCCCCTGGGCTTGCCATTACTGTGCTGTTCAGTGCCTTCGTGGGTTCTGTTGACTGGACCAATGTAAATCGCATTGAGATGTTTCTTCCCGGTGTACCGGATCTCGATTTGACCATCGACGACGTAGTAATTGAGTGCGACATTCCACCACCCACCATCAGCCAGTTCTATGCCAACCCGCAACAGCTCACCGCCGCTCCTCCGCAGACCGTTCAGCTCTGCTACCAGGTGAGTAACGCCGGCACCATTCTCACGATTACCGATACAACTCACGGTGGAGTCGTAGTTGGGCCGGTTGCCGCCACCGGAGCGCTTGTCTGTGTCCCTAACATTCCTGTTTCCAGCGTTCCCACAACTTTCTCCCTGTATGCTGCCAATGGGTGCGCACCGGCCACTGCACCGAATCCGGTCACGACCACTGTCACATTCAATCCCCCACCGCCAGGAAAAGTCCCCGGCCTTACCGAGCTTGGGATGATTATCCTGTCGCTGATCCTGGCAATTTCCGCCATCGTGTTCCTGAGAAAGAGGAATTCCATCGGATAGCACCACGAAGCTAGTTCCTGCTTGAACCCAGAGGGGGCGCTCAAAAGGCGCCCCCTTTTTGTTTCATGCGAGGTTGGAGGGGATTTTCAGACGCTGAAGGACAGACGCAAAAGACTCGAAAAGTGACGTTTTTCACTTTTTCTCTTGCATTGTTGATTGATATGATGTATGCTATAAATATTGTCGGTAAGCTGCTCATTGGTGACGGGATGTCCTGTTCAAAAGCTATTTTTCATTGTTGTTCAAGGGATTTCTTGGCGACCTGCCGAGATGGTCTTTGTAAACCGCCTAGATGTTAATTGCCCCCCATTCAACGATTACAGAACCCTGGGTAATATGGCATTCTCGCCGTGAATTTTGATCGGCGACCCCGATATTCCGTGCGCAAGGTGCGCTGGGAAGGGTCTGGTGAATAGTAGGTTCGGATCACTTTAGAAGAGGATGCCTGCCATGCGAAAGACATCAACGTTTCTGTGGGAACGAGGAACCTTTTTCTGCGCAGTATTACTGTTGCTGACCGGATGGTTTTTTTTGCCGGTAGTCCAGGCGCAAGCGGCAACGACAGTCATTGATGATTTTTCCGGCAGCTCGGTGATCCTTAGTGCTGACGCCGGCACGCCTGGGGCGGAATCGTCCCAGGTAGGCGCCATGATCGGGAACATTCGGTGGTTGGATCTTACTTTGGGATAGTGGGCCAAACAACGTATGGGTAAATGTTGCTTCCAGTCAGGTTCGCTTCAGCGCAGACACTCAAACTCGCGGAACGCTTCTCGTGACATGGAACGGGAACGCCAACCTGCAGAGCTCCTCTTTGGCAAAGAATCTTTACAAAGTGGGGGATCGGTTTGTCTTGTAGGTCCATGACTGCGACATGGGCGCTGATCTCTCACTTCGCGTCTATTCCAGTGCCAATGCATTTTCTGCCGCCACGATTTCTATCCCGCCCAACCTGGTCGTAACTGATGCTCAACCATTCATTAAACGATTGAGCGACTTTACCCAAGGGCAAGGTGCAGTCAGTCCTGTAGACTGGACGAATGTGAATCGCATCGAAATGTTTATTCACGGGTCAGTGAATCTCGATGTAAGCATCGGCGATCTGGTGATGTGCTCCCACGATTCATCAGTTCTATGCCCACCCCGATCCTCTCAACATTCCCCCGCCACAGACTATTGATCTGTGCTATCAGGTGGAGAACCCGGCGGGCGGCAGCACCGTCTTAAGCATTATGGATACCACTCATGCCGTGCCCGTGCCTGGGTTGTTCACGGCCGACAATGCGCTCCATTGCGTCTCCGGCGTGAATGTTCCCAGTATACCCACAGCATTCGTGCTCAGTGGGACCAACGGTTGCACGGTGAAGGATTCTGATCCGTTGATCATCGTGTATCAGAAGATCGGGGCAGGAGGAAAGGTTCCCGGCCTTACGGGGGTGGGGGCGCTCATCCTGGCTCTGGTCCTGGCAGTTTTCGCGGTCAGCAGGTTAAGAAAGAAAAGATCCAGCGGATAACACTATAGTGGCAGTCGATGCGTGAAACGAAAAGGGGGCGCTCAAAGAGCGTCCCTTTTTTTTGTGGTGAAGGCGATAAGAAAGCCTCGAAACTGGGCTGGACTCGCGCAGAGATTGTTGTTCAAAATCGGCCAACCCGATCGGGTTGACCTGTGCAGCCTGCCGGGTTCATTTCAAGCCGCAGCAGTTCTTGTATTTCCTCCCGCTGCCACAGGGGCAGGGGTCATTACGCCCAACCTTGGCGGCCCGCAGCGGTTCACCCTTTGTTGGGGGGGCGCTAGCAGGGGTTTTCTTTTGCCGGGACCGGCCCAGGTAGAGGCACCCGAAGGCCAGACCGATAGCCAGGATGGACAGGGCTGCTCTCCCCCCGGTATGCATGAAAGCGACCCAGTAGGAAGCCAGGCCTGTCCCTGCAGATGGGTCATTGAGGAGATTGGCGCGCATCGCCTCATCACTGCGAGTCGCCAGTACCAGCGGGATGTCAAGCATCTCCACGATCAGCAGGAAGGGCAGCACGAGGAAAAGCACCTTGAAACGGTCTCTCAAGGTAATCGCCGGCCAGGCGGCCAGAATGGCGAGGATGATGATGGGATGCAGGTATTCATTCACGGCAATAGTCTTGGATGTGTACGGACGACCCACGGTGTGGAGCACCGTTCCATCATGCTTGATGACGTTTTCAGTGAGCCTGACGGTAAGGGAAACCATTTGCTGACCACCGTAGTCTTCTATTTGCAAGGAAGAGACTTTGAATTGAGGGAAGAAGAAGTCTATCTCCCACCGGAAAACCCCTTCAAAGGGTTTGAGATAGTACTGCCCAAACTGTGAGAAGAGGAGCAGGAGGATGACATATGAAACAAAGAAAATGGGTATAGTCCTAACCAGCAGAGTTCTTTTCATCTTTTTTCATACTTCTAGAGATCCATAAGATAAAGAAGACGGAAACGAGCACGATGGTGATACTTTGGCCTACGAAAAGATGAGCAAAATTGAAAGCCGTGGCATAATACCTCATCAGGTAATAAAGGCCAATTATACGCAAGAGGTTAAAGATGTAGATGAATACGATCCCGCAAAAGATTCCTTTTAGCTTATCTGTCCAGGCAAGACTGAATGCACACATTGCGGATATCATCAGCAGCATTCCCTCCATTCCTTCGCATCCTCTTACGATTTCAAAATTTACGTGCGCGGAAGTGAGAAGAGTGCCATTGAGCACCACCTGTTCGGATGGCGTTAGGAGCCTGATAACGGCATATACAGGTTTAGCAGTGAGAGTGGCGAGAACAAAATGCTCCAGCGCAGTTCCGCCACAAAGGAAATACACGAGATTGAGAAACGCCAACAGGAGGACAAAGAGAAAGAGAAACTTGATTTCCTTCCTGTAAGACTGGAGAGAGCCGAAGAGACTGTCTTGCTTGCTGCTTTGCTCGGCTGACATCTGCTGACCTTTCCTTGTGTGATTGAGCAGTTAGGGGGCCGCGAAAAAATAACCGTAGCAAACACCCAGTTCGTGGGGCAGGCTTTCCAGCCTGCCATATCATCAGGCGTCAAAATGAGGCATCCATTTTGGCGCCGCCCTCAGGACCTGACTGGCCTGCTGCACCAACAGGGTGTTGCCTACCGTTCGCAACTTAAACCCCATTGATGGGAGACAATATCTTACCTACCGGGGCGATGTCAACCGTTTGCGCCGTGCTCTCAGCAGGGACAAAACTTGGCTTCCAGGCCAGGGAAGCATAGTGGAATCGGGGCCGGTACCCAAGGGGAATCAGTTATCAGTTGTCAGTTATCAGGACACAGGACAGAAACAGGGAACAGTTAACAGGGAACGGAAAAGCATTGCAGTCGGTTTTGAAAGTGTAAAATAGCTTGACGGAAAGTCTAAGGGGTTGTAAATGACAGCTTTTGGTGCAGACCCGCTATTCCCCGCTGACACGCGCGCTCCGAGAAAATCAGTCTGATCCCGGATTTTTGCACATCCATTGCCTACCTTTGTCACGACCTCATTTAAGCGACAGAGGTCTGAGCCCTGTTTCGAGGTCTCAAGGTTAGAGGTTGAAGGCTTAACTTGAATTGAGGAGTCGTCAATGCAAAAGGAGGTTTTCAATGAGTAGCGCGCGGAAGGTGTATGAGTTCCTACAGGCCGCTTCGGTGGCGCACGCCAGGTGGGACTACGAGGTTTCGATGTCGATCATAAAGAATCGGAAGAAGCTTTTGGTGCTTTTCATCCTGGCTCTGCCGATCCTTGCCGTCTCTTTTCTTGAAGCGTCACCGTGGCTTGGTGGGAAAACTGCCTACGGACCGGCATTCTACACGACCACCATTTTTCTGGTTTCCATTGCTGTTGGTCTGGCGGCAGGGTTGATCACCGGATGCATCGGCGCCGGGGGTGGGTTCATCATCACGCCGGCGCTCATGGCCGCAGGGGTAAAAGGCATCCTCGCGGTGGGCACCGATCTCTTCCACATTTTTGCCAAGGCCATCATGGGCACTACAGTCCACAAGAAACTCGGAAATGTTTCGGTCAAACTTGCTGTGGCGTTTCTGGTCGGGTCGGGTCTCGGGACGGTGATTGGCGGGGCCGTCAACAAAGGGCTTTACAACACCGACCCGCTGCTCAGTGAGGCCTTTATCAGCGCCGTTTATGCCATCTTGCTCGGGTTTCTCGGGTTTTATGCGCTGGCTGACTACTTGCGCTCCCGAAAAGGTGCAGCGGCGAGTGCAGACGCCCATGGCGGCGCCATGTCCGGGACCCCGACCATTGCTGCGAAATTGCAGAATATGAACATTCCCCCGATGATCACTTTCGATGAGGATTTCGTCCCCGGTGGCAAACAACTTTCGGGTGTTATCATCGCTGCGGGTGGTGTGGTCGTTGGGATTCTGGCTGCGATCATGGGTGTGGGGGGCGGTTTCGTCACCTTCCCTATGTTTGTCTATATTTTTGGGGTATCGTCAATGACCACAGTCGGCACCGATATTCTCCAAATCATTTTCACCGCGGGACTCGCTGCTATCGGTCAGTATGCGATCTACGGTTACGTGTTCTATACTCTTGCCATGGGCATGCTCATCGGTTCCCTGTTGGGCATTCAGGTGGGGGCCCTGACTACCAAGGTCGTCAAAGGCATCCACATTCGAGGCTTCTATGCAATTTCCATCATTGCCGGTTTTTTGAATCGCGTGGCGACCCTGCCCAAGAAATTCACCGAGCTTGAGGTCATCAATGTTCCTAAACCCCTATGTGATGGCATAGAAACTGTCGGAAACATCCTGTTTTGGATTGTCGTTGCCGTCTTCGGGCTATGGATCTTCGGAAAGTTTTTCGCCAATCTCGGCCTGTTGAGAGAGGAGGACTAGAGATGCTCATCAGACATGCAAGGATGTTTAACCTTGGATTGCTCCTGGGGATAACCTTCCTGGGAGTGCTGTTTCTGATTTTCCAGCCGATATTTCCTGGCGGGAAAACCGGCCTGGATTTCTCGGATGATCTGTTCAATAAGCTCTCAAAGGGATCTTCTTATTTTATCCCGGCAGTGGCAAAGGATAACGAGAAACTTATGGGAGCTAACTTCTCGCTGAACATCAAGCTCGACAAACCCGAGCAGGTGGAAAGTGCGATCAAGATTCTAAGTTCCGGCGGCGCCCAGGCGACGGCAAAGGAGACTCAACTCGCGATCAGTGGCGATCTGGGCAACCTTCTCGGGAATGCGATAAGAGATTCTGATGAGATGTACAAGAATGAAGGAGCAAAAGTCTCCAGCCGCTATGGCCTAAAAGAGATGGACGTGATGGCGCTCTGGTGGAGCGTCCTGAGCAAGATGAACAAGGAGTTCCAGAAAGATAAGAAAATTGACGATTCAGACATGGTGATGAAGGTCATGCAGAAAGCCGTCGAGCCCGCATACAATTACTACGGGATCGAAGCTGAAAAGGTTTCCGGCAAAGCCTTCACCTTGACCGCCCTTCTGCTCTTCTACATAGTCTATACCATGTGGTGGG
>JADGQM010000234.1 GCA_017881795.1 Syntrophobacteraceae bacterium | reverse complement strand
ACCGTGCGCGAAAAGGTCCTCGAAGGCTTGCTCAAGGACAACTTTGCTTACACCCAGAACAAGATGGTCGATCCCTTTGTCAGTTTCATTGCCCCGGTCGAAGTGGGAGCGCCGCCGCCACAGCTTGCCGCCGGTGAAGAGGAGTTTGAGCCACCCCCTGAACCGCAGCGACCTCTCACTCCACTTCAGAAAATGAACCTGGGCGAAATCGAAAGAGGCCTGAAAGCCATCGCCTGGGGAGAGCTCGGACGGCGAGCCATTGTTGAGGATTCTGCCGGAAAGGGCTACATTGTGAGCGTCGGGACACCAGCAAGTGAGAGAAACGGAGTGATCACCGAAATATTCAATGATCGCATCGTCATCCAACAGCAGATCTGGGACCGAAAGACCAAGAGGTTGGTGGCGCAGAATTTTGTGGTCAAGTTAAAGAAAGAAGAGACCAAGTAGGGGCGACCGGCCGGTCGCCCCTACAATCTAAATGGTGGTCGACCGGACAAGAAACCTTCGCCGAGGTGCACGAGGACTTTTCTACCAGAATGGACCAGTCTTCAGATGGGAATGAGGGGCTATTTCCCTCTGAGGACAGATATAACCAGCATCAGGGCTCCAACCGATATGGCGCTATCAGCCAGGTTGAAAGCCGGCCAGTGATAGGCGCCGACATAGCAGTCCAAAAAGTCCACCACCTCCCCCAAGCGCAGTCGGTCAACCAGGTTCCCCAAGGCGCCGCCGGTGATCAGCGCGTAGGCTGTTCTCGTCCAACGATCATCGGGCCTCAGCTTTCCATAGGCGAAGAGAAGGATCCCAACCACCACAATGGTTAAACCGACAAAGAGACCCTGGCGCCAGACTGAGCTCGCTCCCGCCAGAATACTGAAGGCGGCTCCGGTATTTCTGACGTGCACCAGATTGAAAAACCCCGGAATAATTTCCCTTGCAGAAAAGAGCGGCAGGAAATGGAGAATCAGGAGCTTGGTGACCTGATCCAGGAGGATGATCATCCCACCAACGGCAAACAAATAAATCATGGTCGCGCCTCTAATGCTGAAAGCCAGGCATCATAATAAGCCTCATCCCGCCACCACGCCATAGCAGCGCTCACAGATGGTGGGATGGTCGGCGAAGTGGCCGACTTTCTCGGAACGCACCCAACAGCGTTCGCACTTATTTCCTGACGCCGGTTCAATCTGAACGTGAAGACCCGGAACTTCCAGGCCGACGACGGGATTCGCCAGATCTGCAGCCGGTGAAAATACAACCCCCGAAACGATAAACACCGAGCGCAGCAACTCCTCCTGGCCTGCGAAAGCATCACGCAATTCGTCAGGAAGGGCCAGCTTCACCACGGCATCCAGAGGATGGCCAATGATCTTTGTCTGGCGGGCGCTTTCCAGGGCTCGAGCGACCTCGCTTCGAAGCGTCAGAATGGTCTGCCAGCGCTGGTTCAGCGCCTCATCCTGAAGGGCAGGGTCAGCTTCAGGGAAGTTTTCGAAATGGATGCTTTCACTTGCTCGATGCGGCAGATGCCACCAAGCTTCCTCCGCAGTAAAAGCGAGCACCGGGGCCATCAATTTCAAAACCGTCGTCAGAATGCCGTAAAGGGCGGTCTGGGCGGAGCGGCGAGCATTGCTCCGGGTTGCCGAAACGTACAGGCGATCCTTCAAAATATCGAGATAAAAGGAGCTCAAGTCAACCACGCAATAATTATGAAGGGCATGGTAGACCCTGTGGAATTCAAACCGATCGTAAGCCTGACGAATCCGTTTAATCAAATCCTGGAGTTGGTGAAGGGCAAACCGATCCAATTCGTCCATTTCCTGGTAGGGCAAAGCATCGGCAATGGGGTGGAAGTCGCCGAGGTTTCCCAGGAGAAATCTGCAGGTATTCCGAATCCGCCGATAGGCCTCGCTCAGGCGCTTCAAAATGTCCGGGGAAATGCGGACATCGTCGCGATAGTCTTCCGCCGACACCCAGAGGCGAAGGACCTCGGCTCCGTATTGGCGGATGATTTCCTCGGGTGCAATCACATTGCCGAGAGACTTGGACATCTTGTAGCCCTGGCCATCCACGACAAAGCCGTGGGTGAGAACGGTTTTATAGGGCGCCATGTTCCGGGTTCCCACCGCAGCCAGAAGGGACGAATGAAACCAGCCTCGATGCTGATCACTGCCTTCAAGATAAAGGTCGGCTGGAGCCCTGAGGTACGGGCGGTTTTCCAGTACCGCAGCATAAGAGACTCCGGAATCGAACCACACATCGAGGATATCCATCTCCTTGTGGAAGCTCTCCCCGTTGCACTGGGGGCAAGCTGTTCCGGGCGGCAGAAGTGCTTTCGTGGGTTTCTCAAACCAGCAGTCAGCTCCTTCCTCCTCGAAAAGGGCCACCACATGAGCAAAGATTTCCGGTGTGGCAAGGAGCTTTCCACAATCTGCGCAAGTGAAAACGGTGATGGGAACGCCCCAGGACCGCTGCCGCGAGATGCACCAGTCCGGACGATTGAGAATCATGTTGTAGATGCGCTCCCTACCCCAGTTTGGAATCCACTCCACACGATCGATACAGGCCAGTGCTTTCGTGCGGAGCTCGTTTTTCTCCATCGAAATAAACCACTGCTCGGTAGCTCGAAAGATTACCGGATTCTTGCACCTCCAGCAGTGCGGGTAACTATGGTCCACAACATTTTCCAGGATCAGGCGCCCCACCTCTTGCAGCTTTGCACTCACTGCCTTGTTCGCATCGAAAACGAACTGCCCGCCAAAGAAAAGGACATCCCTGGTGAAACGCCCATCGTCATCAACCGGTGAATAGACCTCCAGGTTATGCTCGAGCGCCATCTCATAGTCCTCACGACCATGTCCCGGCGCGGTGTGGACGCACCCCGTTCCGGCCTCAAGCGTTACATGATTTCCAAGAATGATCACGCTCTCACGATCCAGGAAGGGGTGCCGGCATGTGCAGCCTTGCAGGTCGGAGGCGCGAAACTGCCGCAATACCTCATATTTCGCGACGCCGAAGAGGTGCATGCAGCTTTCCAGCAGTCCTTCGGCCAGGATCCAGATCTCATCAGCTACGGCAACGGCAACATAGGTGAAATCGGGGTGCAGAGTGATTGCCAGGTTGGCCGGGATGGTCCAGGGAGTAGTGGTCCAGATGAGCACATAAACGGGCTTCCCCGAGAGCTCCGGAAACTGGGCTTTGCTCTTTTCATCCAGTGGAAATTTGACATAGATCGATGGCGACGCATGGTTGTGATACTCGACTTCAGCCTCGGCCAGGGCCGTCCGGCAACTCGCACACCAATGGACCGGCTTCTTGCTCCGGATCACACTCCCTTCGGCAAAGAAACGTCCCAGTTCCCGAGCGATGGTCGCTTCGTAATCGTAGGACATGGTGAGGTAGGGATTGTTCCATTCTCCCAGAACGCCCAAGCGCTTGAACTCATTTCGCTGAATCTCAATCCAGCTTTCGGCGTAACGCCGGCAATGCCGGCGGATCTCCACCTGGCTCAGAGACGATTTCCGCTCGCCCAGTTCGCGGTCCACCTGGTGTTCGATAGGAAGCCCGTGACAATCCCAGCCCGGCACATAGACAGCATTGAACCCGCTCATCTGGCGACTCTTGACGATCATATCCTTGAGAATCTTATTGAGAGCCGTACCCAGATGAATATGCCCGTTTGCGTAAGGAGGACCATCATGAAGGATATAAAGAGGACGATCCTTGCTGTGTTCTCTCAGCAGATCGTACAGCCTCATCTCTTCCCATTTGGCCAAAATCTCGGGTTCCTTCTTGGAGAGATTGGCTTTCATGGGAAAATCGGTCTGAGGAAGGTTTAGGCTCTCCTTATAATCCATCTTTCAGTCCCCCTAAGGAAAAGGTTGTTGGAAGGTACTTTTTTACTAGCACACCATTGCCACATGTCAAGCTCTTACGCGGAACCAGTGATGGGTAATCAGTCTTGAGCAACGCGAAGGAACAGCGCTGCAAGCCCCGTTTTCAGGCTCTGCGGGCGTCGCTCCGAGATGAGAATTAGGAACAAATGAGCCCCCTTCTCGCTCTGAAGCGAGAAAGGGGGCTCATTGGTTTTTCAAATACCTTTCGGTTCACCTATCGGAAACGAGCGGCAGGCGCCCCTCGCTTTCCAACGCTCAGTCGCGCTTAGTACATCCCGCCGCCATGCGGCATCCCGCCGGGCATGGGCGGTTCCTTGTCTCTGGGCATTTCCGCAACCATGCATTCCGTCGTGAGCATGAGGGCCGAGACACTGGCTGCATTTTGAAGCGCCGTTCTCGCCACTTTGGTTGGATCGATGACCCCGGCATCATACAGGTCAAGAAATTCACCCGTCTCGGCATTGAACCCGAAAGCTCCCTTACCGCCCTTCAGTTTCTGGACGACAACCGAACCCTCCTCACCGGAGTTGAAAGCGATCTGGCGAGCGGGTTCCTCGAGAGCGCGCCTGACAATATTGAGGCCAAGCTTTTCGTCTCCCTCGAGGTTGAGCTTCTCAAGGCCTGGGAGACATCGCAGATAAGCTACCCCACCGCCCGGGATGATTCCTTCCTCAACTGCGGCGCGAGTGGCATTCAGCGCATCTTCCACGCGCGCTTTCTTCTCTTTCATTTCGGTTTCCGTGGCGGCGCCGACACTGATTACCGCCACCCCGCCGATCAACTTGGCGAGGCGCTCTTGCAGCTTTTCGCGATCATAATCGCTCGTGGTTTCTTCGATTTGCGTCCGAATCTGGCGAACACGACCTTCCAGCGCCTTGCGATCACCCGCACCATCGACGATCGTGGTGTTGTCTTTGTCAATGCGGATGGTCTTCGCCCGGCCAAGATCCTTCACCCCAACGGTCTCGAGCTTGATGCCCTTGTCCTCACTGACCACCTCACCGCCCGTTAGCACGGCGATATCCTCCAGCATCGCCTTGCGCCGGTCACCGAAACCAGGCGCCTTGACGGCGCACACCTGGAGGGTCCCGCGAAGTTTGTTGACGACCAGGGTGGCAAGGGCCTCGCCTTCGATATCCTCAGCGATGATGAGAAGCGGTCTTCCCATCTTGGCAATTTGCTCGAGCACCGGCAGGAGATCTTTCATATTGCTGATCTTCTTCTCGTTGATCAAGATCAACGGGTCGTTCAGAAGCACTTCCATCTTCTCGGGATCGGTTACGAAATAAGGAGAAATGTAGCCACGATCAAACTGCATTCCCTCCACGACTTCAAGGGTCGTTTCCATGGCCTTGGCTTCTTCGACGGTGATGACCCCTTCCTTGCCCACCTTGTTCATCGCCTCGGCAATGATGTTTCCGATGGTGAGATCATTATTGGCAGAGATCGTACCGACCTGAGCAATTTCCTTCTGATCTTTGGTGGGCTTGCTGATTTTTTTCAACTCCTCGACGACCGTCTGCACGGCCTTTTCGATACCGCGCTTGAGAGCCATTGGATTGGCGCCCGCAGCCACCAGCTTGGACCCTTCATAATAGATTGACTGGGCCAGAATCGTGGCCGTGGTAGTCCCGTCGCCGGCAACATCGCTGGTCTTGCTGGCAACCTCCTTGACCATCTGGGCCCCCATGTTCTCAAACTTGTCTTCCAGTTCGATTTCCTTGGCTACGGTCACGCCGTCCTTGGTTACCATAGGACCACCGAAAGACTTTTCAATCACCACGTTGCGGCCCTTGGGCCCCAGCGTTACCTTCACTGCATCGGCAAGGGTATTCACGCCCTTGAGCAGAGCTTCCCGGGCTTTTACATCATAAATCAATTGTTTCGCCGCCATGAGGCATTCCTCCCTGTATTTTCACAGCTTTTGACTATTACCTTCGAATATCCATCCCTATTTTTCAACGATGGCGAGGATATCATCCTCTCGCATAATAAGAAGTTCTTCGCCCTCGACTTTGATATCCGTGCCTGCGTATTTGCTAAAGAGCGCCCGGTCTCCTGCTTTAACATCAAGAGGCCGCCTGCTTCCATCTTCCATCAGCTTACCGCTGCCCACGGAAATTACCTCACCTTGAATCGGTTTTTCTTTGGCCGTATCGGGAATAATGATGCCTCCGGCCGTTACCTGTTCCTCTTCGATTCGCTTGACCACCACACGATCATTGAGCGGTTTGAGCTTCATCGTTTCGACTCCTTTCCTCTTTCAGACCTGGTTTAATGGGATTAATCAACGTCGTGATGTCCCGGAGTTATCGGACCATTCTATTAGCACTCGCCCTCGTTGAGTGCTTATAGTCACTGCCCGGTTACTTGGCAAGAGGAAAAGCGGGGTCAAAGGGGAAAAAAAGTGATACCGAAGTGCCCGATTCAAGGGCACTCTTCAGTTCGATACGCCCTCCAATATTTTCCATCAATTGGTAGACAATGCTCAGTCCCAGGCCGGTCCCACTCTGCTTGGTGGTAAAAAAAGGTTCAAAGACTCGTTCACGATCTTCTTCCGGGATTCCCGAGCCCTTGTCAGTGATCTCGATAAGGGTTTTCAGCTCCGGGAAGGACGGCATTTCCGCTGCTGCCACGCGGACCGTGAGAGTCCCCCCATCGGGCATTGCCTCCAGAGCATTGACCATGAGATGCCACAGGACCTGCCTCAGGTGCTGGGGATCCATTAGGAAAACCGGCGTGAGCTCGAATACCTGTTCGAACCTGTGACTATCCCTATTTTTGTTTCTCGCCTTCAACTGGGCAAGAACCTCTTCCATAATGGCGCACAC
>JADGQM010000233.1 GCA_017881795.1 Syntrophobacteraceae bacterium | reverse complement strand
TTAAAGGCAATCCCGTTTAACTTAAGCTCATGGGCCAGACATTGTTCGTAAGTTGACTCCAGCAATCCAGGACCCAGCGTACGATGAACTTCAATCGCACATCCAATCACTCTATTCGACAATTCATCGAATTCCAGCTTTTTACCTCCTTCGTGCTCTTCGTGGTTGAGTTTCAATTCAAGTACACCAGCCAAATCCCGGACAGAACCCTTAAGTTGACGCGCGTGCGCGAAGGCGGGCATCCAGGCTTTTCTTCTTTCTGGATTCCCGCCAGAAGCACGCGGGAATGACGTTCTTGGCTTATGGTCACTTTATTCTGTGAAGGCTGTACCCAGTCAACTTGCCTCGGCTCCGGCGGCCCTTGCGGGCCGCCTACCGAACAACAATCTGGAAGGTCTTCGGACCGTCCTTAGCCGCCATCATGAGCGAGCTGGCCCTATTGCTTGAGCTCGATTTTGACGCCGGCCGTTCCCAGGGAGAGGTTGAGCCCCTCTGTGGTGGTGTAGAGGTCAATGATGACACCCTTCTCGTTTTTCATCGCCACGGCGGTGCCGCCAACGGCGACCGTTGCTCCGGTGCCGACCGCTGCGTAGGTTCCATTGATGTCAGTGAGGTTCTTCAGGCGGTACACCTTACCATAAGCGGATGCCTTGGTAATGCCGACGCTTGCTAAACTCAGCCCCTCGATCTTAAGCGGGTACACATTGCCGGCCTGGGTGAGGGTGCCGCTTCCCCAGCTAAAGCCGATGCCTGCCGCCACCGACCCACCTGAAAACTCGATCAGAGCATCCCATGGAAGACCCACGTTCTCCTGGCTTTGTGCAAAGACCGGAGCGCCTGATAACACGAACAATCCCACGACCAGTAGACAAATTACTTTGAGCATTCTTAACTCTTTCATTTTGAAACCTTCCTTTCATGCCATGCCCTCAAAGGGCAAGTTAGAGTGAACCACTTTACCAATCCCCGGCCCGTCATGGCCACAAGCAGCCATCGAGCGAGGCGTTTACAGAACACGAAACAATTGCCAAGGAACAGGCGTCCACCGATGGGACGCCCGTTTCGATGTATCAAACAAGCCTCATGCGACTAGTCGCTCGCGTGGCCCGCCGACTGCACTTGCTTCAGGATGCCATCCAGGTTCCAGGTCTCCGGCGCTTGCATCGGCGGGAACTCCTTGTAGGACATCAGTTCCTTGTACCAGAGCTGCTGGCCGATCGGGAGCATGTTCCAGTCGTAGAGATAGGCGGTAACCGGGGCGGCAAGGGCGCCGCCAATGCCGTTGACGGTCTTCTCAGGCCCCGCGACAGCCTGCTCGAAGGGATCGCGCTTGATGTTCTGCACCAGGGTCATGTGATAAGTGGTGAGTGGCATAATCCAGCCGGCCGCCCCCGATTCCGTCATAGAGTAGTACATCTTCCAGTTCTTGTAGCGGACCGCGGACGGGGTCGCGCCCGAGTAGTAGAAGAAGTAGTCGCGCGCCGACTTTTCCGACTTGCCTTCGAGGTAGTCGCGCTGGTCGAATCCGTCGAGCGTGGTCTTGACGATGCCGGGGTACTTGCCGGCCTCGATCTGCTTCTTCAACTCGTCGCCCTTGGGACCACCGGCAATGTCAACCAACGTGGGCAGCCAGTCGAGGGCTGCGAAGAGCTGGTTCTTGACCGTCCCCGGCTTGATGTGACCCGGCCAGCGGACGACCAGCGGACAACGGTACCCGCCTTCCCAGGCCGAGCCCTTCTGGCCCTTAAAGGGCGTGACGCCGCCATCAGGGAAAGTAACCTGCTGGGCGCCGTTATCGGTGGTGAAGACCAAGATTGTGTTATCCAGTTGGCCCATCTGTTCCAGCTTCGCGATCACCAGTCCGATGTTGTCGTCCATCTGCTTCATGCCGGCTTCGTTGACGCCCCAATCCTTGCCGCCCGGCTCACCCACCATGGCCATGTACTTGTCCGACAGCACCGTCGTGACGTGCATGCGCGCCGGGTTGTACCAGACGAAGAAGGGCTTGTTGGTCTTCTTGGGGTCGTTGCGGTCGAGGAAGTCGATGACCTTGGCGGAGATCTCCTCGTCCACCGTCTTCGAGCGCTCCAGGGTCAGCGGGCCCTCGTCCTTGCACATCTGGTTCTTCATGGTGCCGTCCGAGGACTTGCACGCGAGGACGGGGCGCGGCGGCGTGAGGCAGGTCGTGGTCCTGGGGTCCACGGCGCCGGGAACTTCGGCGAGGCCCGGGATCGGTGTGTTCATGCACGGCGGCGCGACGGTCTGCAGGGTCGGGGTCTTGTTAATGTCGGGAAAGCTCACCTGCTGCATTGCGTCCAGGTGGTAGAGGTAGCCCCAGTACTCCTGGAAGCCGTGCGCCGTCGGCAGCGACTCGGTGTGGTCGCCCAGGTGGTTCTTGCCGAACTCACCGGTGGTGTAGCCGAGATCCAGCAGGAACCTGGCGATCGCCGGGGTTCCCTGCCGCAGCCAGGACGGGCTGCCGGGCAACTGCGGCGGGATCATGCCCGTGCGCAGCGGATACATGCCGGTAAAGAAGGCATTGCGCCCGGACGTGCAGCTCTGCATGGCGAGATAGTCCATGAAGATCGCGCCTTCATTGCCGATGCGGTCGATGTTGGGCGTTTCCCCGACCATCAGACCGCGGTGGTAGATGCTCGGCTGCATCCAGCCGATGTCGTCGCCCATGATAAAGAGAATGTTGGGCTTCTTCTCCTGGGCGGCGGCCGGCATGGCCGTCAGCGCCAGGATGCTGACCGAAAGCAGCACAAAAAGAAAAATCTTGCCGATGAACTTCATTTTTTCCTCCTACGAATCTTCCTTCCTCAGGGAAGATAACCATGTTCCTCTGTAAGTAAGGGTCTAGTCAATGGACATGACGCTTTATGTTATTGTCGCACCACCTCCTTTCCTGCAGAGTGGTTGAATCGCATCGAGAATCGCCTGCCCGTCGAAAGGCTTCCGAAGATAGGCCATAGCCCCAAGCCTCAGGGCCTGCTCCACCATCCCGGGACAGTCGTGGCCGGTTATGAAGATGACGGGAATGGGGGTATGCGAGGCGGTCAGGACCTGCTGCAACTGAAAGCCGCTCATTCCCGGCAGCTTCATATCGAGGATGAGGCAGCAGGCATTTTCCACCAACCCGGACTCGAGCAACGCTTCGGCAGAGCCAAAGCTCATACTCCGATATCCCGCTGATTCGAGCAAGAGTCTTAACGAGTCGAGGACCGATTCATCGTCATCCACGACAAGGACAGGGCATTCATCTCCGGCCATGGGGAGTTACCCCTGATAAGGGTCATTTCCAGACAAAAGGGGGTTCGGGTAGAGACAATTCTCTCCCGAGCAACTCTTTCAGTTTAGATCGGCAGGAATTTCAGGTCTATTGTACTTTGGTACAATACAGGAAGCCGTCTCTGACTGAAGGGTGAGAAGGCCGCTCAGGCGATGACGGCCGGTCGGCGCTTGACTGCACTTGATTGACAAGGCCTCAGCACGCCGAGGTCTGATCGAGCTTTGCTGGCTTTGAACCTGCCGGTCAGACCTTGGTCATGAAAGGCTAAGTGCAGCTCCGCAGAAATGAGTGTCCGAATTCAGCCTGTCATACCGGCGAACGCCGGTATCCAGGCATTTTTTCTGGATTCCGGTTGTCACCGGAATGACGCGTCGGGATTGTAGTCACTTTATTGTGCGGTGCGGTACTAAGTGCAGCACCACGTAAATGGGCGCCCGATATCCGACCGCCCTGCCCGCGAAGCATGTCCCCGCAGGCTTTAGGCGGGGAGCATGCGGGAATGAGAATAAGTGAAAAAGCGGCAGACGCTCTGGTCAGCGCAGGTCGGTGGGAAGAGGCGGATTTGCCTGACCCGACAAGGCGGCCTCGACAATTTCTTGCGGAAACATGCGCAGTTCCTTGGCGTCAAGACAATATTGAGGAAGGAACTGGGCAATGAGAGCCATCACTGTGACAGACTCGGATAAGACTTTGAATATCAATGTGTTTTCCTTCTATTCAATGGTTTGTCCCAATTGAAGGAAAACTGCTCTCCTATTCGAGCGATGTCAAGAATATCTTACAAAGACCATCGCCGCCAACCGCGTCGGTCTCAAGGTGCTCATCTTCCCCTTGAGACAACTCTTCCGAGACACCCCTTCAGGTTGGATGAGCAAAAATTACGAGTAAAAAGACAATTCTCGGACAGCCTTTTAGTCCCGTGGTTTGCCAACACCTGGCCTCTCCGCATGGCGAACCGGATCGGGCAGGGATTCAGCTTTCATTTTTTTCCTTCACCATTCTGCGGTTCCTTGTTGGATATTCGATATTCAATTTCTTCCGGCGACGCAGGATCATGCAGCACTCGCACCTCGCGCTGCGGGTACGGAAACGTCATCCCCGCCTCCAGCACCGCCTCGTACACGGCAACGGCAAGATTGCTCAGGACCTGGCGCCAGTATATGGACTCATCGGTCCAGGCCCGCAGTTCGAAGTTGATCGAGCTGTCGCCGTAACTCATGAAGAGGGCCTGGGGCGCCGGCTTTTGCAGCACCCGCGGGGTTGATCGCGCCACCGCCTCCAGCACCTCGATTACCTTTTTGGGCGAGGCGCCGTAGTTTACGCCGACCGGCAACTGGATGCGCCGCAGCTTATCGCTGAGCGTCCAGTTGGTCACCTTCTCCGTAACGAGCTGCGCATTGGGAACGATGATATCCGCCCCCCTCCGGGTGCGCACGACGCTGGCCCGAATGCCGATACGGCGCACTTCACCCAGAAGGTCGCCAATCTCGATCATGTCACCTACATGGATCGGCCGCTCAAAAAGAAGGATCAGGCCGCAAACGAAATTGTTGACCACACTTTGCATGCCGAAGCCGATGCCGACGCTGAAGGCGCCTGCCAGGACGGTCAACCGCGAGAGGTCTACCCCCATCAGCCCCATCCCTACCACCAATCCGAGGGCAAGGAGCACGTAATGGAGGAGGCTGGAGATGGCGTAAGACAATCCCGGAGCAATCCGCATGCGGGAATACACGTCCTCCCGGAGGACGAAGCGGATGAAGGCGGACAGGAGGTACGCCACCCACACCGTGAGAAAGAAAGCGAGAACGTCCCCCAGGGAGACGTTGAAGGAGCCGCGCTCCAGATTCATCGCGAGGATGGCTTCGCCGAAGGAGAGCGCCGGCTGCAGGAGGCCCAGGTAGGACAGCCAGCGGAGCGTCCAACCGGCAATCGCCCCCCAGACCAGCACTCGGCGGGTGCGATGTTCGATAAGACTACCATGGTGCTGGACCATCTGCAGAAGTCGCAGCGGCCGGACACGAAGGGCAAGATCCACCACTCCGGTTGCCACCCGATAACAGACATAAATCGTCAGAGCCAGAGCACCTCCACCGAGAACTTCCGAAGCCAGGAGCCGTGCCAGGCGCATGTATCCGAGCACCCCGGCCAGCAGCCCGGCTGCCAGGATGAACAGAACGACGACGGCAGCCATCCGCAGTGCTTGCAGCCAAGTTATCTCCTTCTCCTGCGCCGGTGTGCGCCTTAGGTATCCAATGGTCAGATACCACGCGATCATCAGGGTTCCTGCGGCGGTTTCCAGCACCAGCAGGGTCTGCCCGATCAACGGCAACCCGTCAAAGGTTCGCCGCACGACATCGATGCTGAAGAGGATCGCTAGAGCGTAAAGCCCAGGAATCACCCGCCGATCAATCGCCGGCTGCGCGAGGCGAATCAAGGGCGCGACCGCCGCGATTTGGAACAAGGACTTCACCGTCTGAGGCACTGACGAAGTAGGTGCGGTGGCGAGGAACAACGGGGTGATCAACGCCGCGGCATAGGGGAAGTCGAACACTGCAGCAGCGGATGGAATGTCGTCGCCTGTCCCTTTCCAGCGATCCACGCGACGCCGCGCTGCGCAAAACAACAGGACCAGTGCCAGGAAAATGCCGATGTGCAGCGGCAATCCCATGGAAGGAGTGGAAAGGTACTGTTGGATATCATCCCAGCAGTTGCTGGTGATACCGCGGAACCTGGCGAGCAGCGTGGTCTGCATTTGCTGCCACAAAATGGGGCTCCAAATCGGCACTCCGTCCCGCACCAGGATCCCGCCCACCGCCTCCTTTTGAGCCAGGGCAATCTGCGTCAGAGCGTTCCCGCACCGTGCTCCCTCCTCAGCAACGCGACTCTGAAGGTCGAGCACTGCGCTAAGCTGGGTTTGAAGCGGTGGCTGCGCCTCGTTGATGGCCGTGAGGACCGTGCCGATTTCTTTGAGAATAGCGGTTGGCGCCGTCGCACTCCTGGCGCCATCCTCCGTCTTCGTCCAGATTTCTTCCAAGTCTGCCAGACGGTTCAACGCCGTTCGCAGTTGAGTCGCTCTTTCTGTGAGAACCTTCAACGAGTTGGTCGTCTGGAGCTGCATCCCCTCCCATAACTGTTGCTGCGCCTGGAGGGTCGACAAGGGCGGCTGTTCCCGGAGGATTTCCGTGGTTCCCTCGAGCAGCAGGTCGATCTGCGCACTGACTTTGGGCAGGTGTGACCGGATGGTTTCGATTGCAGGGCTGAGGGCGAGTTGCGTTTCCAAGGTGTGGATCAGGTTCGACGCCGCCGCTGCGCGGGTCGCCACTTCCGCCACCGGGATCGCCGAGGAAGGCGCCGCTGTCGTGACCTTTTGGGGCTCCCGGGTCTCATTTCCCGCCGTCTCACCGGAGACGGTCCAAACGAATAACAGGGCAACGGTAAGACCGATG
>JADGQM010000049.1 GCA_017881795.1 Syntrophobacteraceae bacterium | reverse complement strand
CGGAACACCGGCAACCGTCGGGTCCTCCGGAGGCACTGCTCGCCGAGTCGCCACCCATTTCGTCAGAGTTGCGAAGAGGTGAGCCGGGTCGATGGGCTTGGTGATATGATCGTTCATGCCGGCCTCGATGCTTTTCTCCTGGTCGCCGGCCATGGCGTGCGCGGTCATGGCAATGATGGGCAGATCATGAAATCGCGGATCGCTGCGAATGGTCCGGGTGGCGGTATACCCGTCCATTACCGGCATCTGCACGTCCATCAACACCGCATCGTAGCGATTAGCATGGATGGCAGCCACGGCTTCCTGACCGTTGTTCGCGAGCGACACGTCGACGCCCGCGCCGGCGAGGATCTCCATCGCAACCTGCTGGTTGATTTCGTTGTCTTCCACGAGCAACACCCGCGCGCCGCCAAGCTCCTTCACCGCCTGGGCCGACTGATCCTTTTCCGCAAGCGGCCGCAAGACGCCCGGGGCATCTTTCCCAAAGGCCTGCATGATAGTATCGAACATTACCGATGGGCTTACAGGTTTGATCAGAAAGCCGTCCAGTCCGGCCGCCTCGGCCTGCTGCATGATTTCTTCCCGCCCGTAAGCCGTCGCCATGATAATCCTGGGCTTCTGAGGGAGGCCCGGATGGTTCTTGATCACCTCTGAAGCTTTGATCCCGTCCATACCAGGCATTTGCCAGTCCATGACCACCAGTTTATAGGGGCGGTCTTTGGCCTCCTTCTCCAGCTCTGCGATACCCTCCTTGGCAGAGGCCGCCACCGTTACCTCGAAACTCATGCTTTCGAGCAAAGTCTGGAAAATTTCCCGGGATGACGCATTGTCGTCCACCACCAGAACCCGCATCCCCCTCAGATCCACGGCCGCCCGGAAATAGTCACCGGCCTTGTCACCTTCGGGTGGACAAAGTTTCGATGGCTGCCCTTGCCTCCTCGGTCCACGAAGCCTGCCCGTTCAAGCTCGGTAATGAGATCTCTCGCTTTTGGTGGCACTGGCTCGTCCTTTGCCTCTCCGCCGCATGATAGATGGGCTGCATTTCTCCCGGTCAAGTGGTTTCATTCCGGCTTTACAAATTTCGGCCATTGATTGTATCCAATTGCAGGGACGTTTGACCTGTGAAGTCTTATGAGGTCCCAACGTCATGAATCAGGATTTTGGCGCGTTAGTGACAAATATCCTGGATTCACTTGTTCTGCCCATAAATCATTCTATAACGTTTCGATCAACCTGTAATACTCCTTGAGCGTATCAAGGGATTTCAGGGTTGCTTGGAATAAGAGCCAGCTAAGAACAAGAATTACTATTGTGAGTCCGATTTTCCAAGCCGTCGTTGTTTGCGGACGCCACCAAATCAACGGCAACGCCAGGGGTCCGACACAACAAACTGCAAGAACAATAAAGGATGTGCGGAAATACCATTGAATCTTCTTTCTCGACAAGGATGACCGGTCGGCCTCATCCAGAAACTCGCTACAGTGCTTACATTTTATGGCTTCTTCCTGAATCTCTTCAGCACAGAATGGGCACTTCTTCATTTTTCTCCTTTATACAAAACGGTGTGCCTCACCGGTCGGCGCCGAACAGCTTGCCGAGCGAAGCGAGCAACCTCAGCTTGCCGCCGGTCCGCGTGGAGGTCTTTGTTATGCCGCGATTCTGTCCCTTCCAGAATATGCCCATCGGGTCAGATAGAACGTACTCCAGCGCCTCCTCGATGCTCATGAACAAGCCGCCCAAGTCGCCAATGTGGTCCCACTTGTCCCGATGGCTCCACCAAAGAACCTCGACACGGTCCGAGTCGCCTCCCCTCGGCCGGAATCGTGCGACAGCCTCGCCGGATTCGTGGATGATGGAATAGCCTTTGTTGACGCGCTGAACTACGACAGGCGAACGTTTCTTGTCGAAGTATTCAGTCATCTTGTCGAAAACGCTATCGGCCTTTTCCATAATCGGCTCCCTGGCTCATGATTCTGGAATGATTTCTGGCATAACCGTTCGCGATAACCAGCGCGCGCCGTAACGGCGGTAATCCTCACAATACCAAGGCTTGGTGCGCATCTGGTTGTTGATGGCGTGGTTTGCGCTACAGTTGATTCCTCGAAGACTACTTGTAGTATTCATGAAGCGCTTCATGGAGGATATCATGCACCGCTTCAACGTTCTCCATGACCTCTCTAGGCGCCCCGCCCTGCAAACATAGATTTCGAATGATCAACAAAAGAGGGGGCATTCCATCGAGATTTCGGACGGATTCCCAACTCATTGCCTCGTCAATGTGGAAAAGAACGCGATCCCATCCGTCAAATCCCTCCGTATCCACAACAGACTCCCGGAGCAGAATCCATGCCCCTTGTAGGTCTGACAGGATAGTCTTTTCGTATCCGGTGCCCTCTGTCGGAAATATCATCTCCTGCTCCATCACCCAAAGAGGCACTCACTCTGCACATCAGTTGGGCTACGCCGTCCCTGACCTGTGAAATGCCACAACACAATCTCTCCAGGGAAACGTTATTTCGATCTGATGGCCATTTTAGGCGCCTTCTTCCGATGTCAGAATAGCATCAAAGCTCGGGTCTATAAAAGCCTCAAAAATGAAGGAACTTGCCAGAATCTGGAATTTGACCGGTGGGACTTCGCATAAAGAATATGATTCAGAAAGGTTGACGATTTCAGTGATTCACTCTTCAATAATGAGGTCGTTGACGGCGGTTGGCTCGAGCATGAATCCTTTCACTCCTGCCGAAAGGCACTCATCGACGACTGTCTTTTCATCGTGCACGCTCAGAATGATAAACCCGAGCTCAGGGTTCAACCTGTCGAGCAGCCTGGCAACGGTCTCCCCGGAGGAGACCGGCATTGATAGATCGACCATGACGAGGTGGGGTGGATTCCTGATAATGAGGGGCCGAGTCCAGAGATCACGAACGGCGGCGCCCAAGCTTGCCAGGAAAAGGTGGCTCATGGCCGGAGGCGATCAGCCTGTCCACCTGCTCTTTTGACTTTCGGTAGTGGAATCTGTACATGAAGCTCTTGCCAATCCCATGGTGGTCCCTGGGAGACGGGTTCGTCGGGCGGCCATGGCCAGTCCCTGGGCAGGGGGGAAGAGATGGTGAGCTCTTCTCTGGTAATCGGGTGAGAGAGGGCAAGCTTTGATGCAACGAGGGCGACTTGCCTTCGTGCCAGCGGGGTGGGCGCCCCATAGCGCAGGTCTCCGAGGATTGGGTGACCGAGGTGTGACATCTGCACGCGGATCTGGTGATGCCTGCCGGTTTCCAGGCGAATTTCCACCAAGCTTGAGGATGCATCGGCCGCTAAAACCTGGTAGGATAGTCGTGCCTCTTGACTGGTAGAAGTGCGCGCCGATGCGATGCGGCTGGAACGGTTCTCATGGCGCTCGATATGATCGATCAGTGTCCCTGAGCTGGTCGCCGGATTCCCGGTAACGATGGCGAGATAATACTTCTGTATCTTCCCTGAGCGAAACTGTTCGCTGATGCGACTGGCAGCTTTGGAAGTGCGACAGAAAAGCACCACCCCCGCCACCGGCCGGTCCAGGCGGTGAACCAGGCCCAGGAAAGCTTCACCTTTCTTGTGGTAACGCTCCTTAAGCCAGGCCTTGGCAAGGTTCAAAAGCGAGACAGCTCCGGTGTGATCGCCTTGAACGAGCAAGCCTGCTGGTTTATAAAGCGCGAGAAGGTGATTGTCCTCATACAATACGGGCCAGTCCGGATGGTAGAAGTAATGGTTGTTCATCATCTCCTGCATGCTTCGGTGCGGATCAACCCGCACCGAGTTGAACTGTGGAACGGTTGAATTGTTGCATTGAACACACGAGTGACCATCGGCGTCAATATGTCTCCAAAAGAACGCAGCCAAATGGATGAACGGGTTCCGCCCGGACCCGCGAGAATGGCTGGGCTACTCAAATCCTGTGGCTTGAACCTGCCTGAAGCCCAGGTAAGACAGCTCTGGAATTATCACCAGTTGTTGCGACAGTACAATGCTGAACTCAACATGACGCGCATTCATAATTTTACCAACATGGTGCTGAAATTGTATGTTGATTCTATCCTTCCCGGACAGTTAATGAAACTGCCTTCTCCCTTACTTGATCTGGGAACGGGCCCGGGAATGCCGGGCATTCCTCTCAAGATTGTTTACCCTGAACTGGAGATTGTTCTCGCTGAAAGCCGCCAGAAAAGGGTGGATTTCTTAAGGACCGTTCAGGAGTCTCTAAACCTGAAGGAAATCGAGATTATCGGGGAAAAAATCACCTCGAACTTTCAGAACTCGATGGCAGGCGTTATTACCCGCGCTATCGAGAGTATTGCGGACACCCTGGAGCGCATTTCGGGGTGTCTCGTTAAAGATGGGTTGGCGATTTTCATGAAGGGACCAAACTGCGATCCGGAAATTGAAGCGGCGCTGCAGCGATTCGGCCCGGAATACCGGTTGCTGCAAGACCTCCCCTACACCATTCCCAACACCCCGCACCAGCGCCGGTTGGTGGTCCTTCAGCGGACGGGCGAGCCACTCCCGTCAAAAAAGGCGCAGGCAATGAAACGGCACACGCTACGCAAGATCGACAGTGAGCAGAATGAACTTTTCAAAGACTTAAAAAAGCTTTTGGGGAGCCGCGGCATCAAGAAGCAGCAGCGGGCTCTCGTGGCCGGGATGAAACAAACAGCCGAGATCTTGAGGCAGACTCCGGATTGGTGTGAAGCTTGGATCACCCCTGGTGACGAATTCCCTCCGCCTCCCCATGCCCCAGAGCATCTGGCCTGGTTCCAGTTGAAGCCGCATCTGTTTCAGGAGATCGATGTCTTTGGAACGGATTCGCCGCTTCTCCTGGTCCGCATTCATGCGATTCCCAGATGGGAGCCACAGGATGGACTGCCTCGGGGTTGCACGGTATTCATTCCTTTTCAGGACCCGGAAAATGTGGGCGCGGCAATCCGTTCCTCAGTCGCTTTTGGCGCCGCCCTGGTGATTCTCCTCGCCGAGTGCGCCCATCCCTATCATCCCAAGTCTTTGCGGGCTTCGGGAGGCGCCGTGCTCCGCGCCAGGCTGCGGGAAGGACCGTCCCTCAAGGACTTACCGCAGGATTTGCCGCTTCTTGCGCTTTCGCCGGAAGGTCCAAATATTTCAGAGTTCGTTTTCCCTGCAAGTTTTGGCTTATTAGTCGGCATGGAAGGGCCAGGACTACCGGAACTGTGGAAGCAGCGCGCCCTGGCCATTCCCATTCACCCCGAAGTTGAATCGCTGAATGCGGCAACCGCTGCGGCGATCGCGCTTTACGTGTGGTCCAAGTCAGCGAAGCCGGCGCCCTGACCGTCAGGAATACCCGATGCGGCTTGTGCAAAAGTGAGAAAGTCCGTCACTCCCACCACAGAGAGCCGGCAGAAACGCCTGAAGGAAACGCGGGGCGTCCGGTCCTCCATGCCTCAATCGGACAAAAACCGATGCTGGAAACCAGAAAGGCTCATTCCCCGGAGGAATGAGCCTTTCTGGTAAATATCCACCTTGGCGGCGGCGACCAGCGGTTAACCGCTGGAATTATACCTCCTCTTCTTAACAGCCAGGAGCTAAACGCTAACAGTAGAGGCTCTTGCAGAACTCTTAAATTCCGTCACCCCGGCGAAAGCCGGGGGCCAGGGAGTCTTGAAAATCCTGGATTCCGACTTTCGCCGGAATGACGCCGAAGGACTTTTGCAAGAGGCTCAGTAGTTAACAGTTAACAGTTAAGAGCTAAGAGCCAAGAGCCAAGAGCCAAGAGCCTTCGGCTGAAACTACGCCACCTCTTCCTTAACCGATGTGGCAATCTTGTAGAGCACCGTCAGCACAAAAAATCCGGTGGCCCACACGCCAAGGGCAATCATGATCTCCGGAATGGACGGCGAATACTCGCGCACCTGATCGAAGGGGTTGGGAATGAAACCGGCCACAATGAGTCCCAGGCCTTTCTCAAGCCACATGGAGAAAAACACTGCGACGCAGGCGATCTTAAGCTTCTTTTCATCCCGCTTCGTGTTTGGGTTAAGCAGCATCACCAGGGCGAAGACGGCAAGCGCTGCGAAGAGCCACATGAAGGGTACAAGAAAGCGGTGGCCTTCAAGGCCCTTGAAGAGGTAAACGAGAGAATGCATATGCGACGGAATCTGGCTGTAGAAAGCGGTGAAGAACTCCAAGCCGACAAAGAACACGCTGATGATCATGGCATAGGTCATGATGATCGAAAGTTTCTCAATAGCTTCCTGACCCGGATCGAATTTCGTGTACTTCTTCACGGTATAGGCCAGTAGAATCAACAAGGCAGGACCGGAGCAGAACGCCGACGAGAGAAAGCGGGCGGCCATGATGGCGGTCAGCCAGTAGTGGCGCGCGGGAAGACCGGCGTACAGGAAGGCCGTAACCGTATGAATACTGATCGCCCAAGGGATGGAGAGGTAAATGAGTGGTTTTACCCAGTGCGGATAAGGAACCCCCTTGCGCTCGGCATCCAGGACATTCCACCCGATCAGGATATTCAGGAACAGGTAGCCGTTCAGGACGATCATATCCCAGAACAGGATCGAGTTGGGAGTAGGGTAAAGCAGGACGTTGAGCAAGCGCATCGGTTTTCCAAGGTCGACAATGATAAACAGCAGACACATGGTTACCGAAGCAACGGCCAGAAACTCACCCAGTATGGTAATCTTGCCAAAGACCTTAATGTTATGCAGGTAGTAGGGCAAGACCACCATTACCGCTGATGCCGCCACGCCAACGAGGAAGGTGAACTGGGCAATGTAGATTCCCCAGGAGACATCCCTTCCCATGCCGGTGATGGTGAGACCTTTATTGAGCTGAAAGAGGTAGGCGGCAAAGCCCAGCCCCATGAACACCAGCAGTCCCATAAGCAAGCGGTAATATCTTTGACTTCCAGTGAAGGCTCTATCAAGCATAACCCACCTCTCAAATAATGTAGTAAACGCTGGGATCAGTCCCAAGTTCGGGTTTGCGGCGAATGGTGAAATGGGACGCAAGAATCTTTCGCACCTCCGAATTGGGGTCTTGCAGATCACCGAAATGGAGGCAACCATCTTTGCAGGCTTCGACACAGGCAGGAATCTTACCCACGCCCAGTCGCTCGTCGCAAAAGTTGCACTTCTCAACCACGCCGCGCTCTCTTGTGGGGAAGGTCATGTTCAGCTCGGTCTTGATGAAGTTGCGTGGGTCTTTCCAGTTGAAACTCCGTGCTCCATAAGGGCAGCCGGCCATGCAGTAGCGGCATCCGATGCAGCGATGGAAATCCATCATGGTAATGCCGTCCGCCCGCTTGAACGTGGCCTGAGTGGGGCACACCCTGACGCAAGGCGCCTGCGCGCAGTGGTTGCAGAGCACCATAAACGGTTTTTCCATAACCTCTGTGGGCAGGAACTGGCTTTCCTGACCGGGGAACGCATTCTCAAACGGCTCCGTCCAGAGCCACTTGACTTCTTCCTTGATGGATCCAATATCGGGGACATTGTGGGTCACATGGCAGGCAAGGATGCAGTCTTTGCATCCCGGCTTCCCCTTTTCCCAGCATTTCTTCATATCCACAACCATGGCCCAGCGCTTGCCGACCAAGGCCTGCGGGTTATTCATGACCTGCGGCAGGTCACTCTTACCCAGTGCATCGACGACTGGTAAGGCCCCAAGCCCCAATGCACAGAGTCCGCCGAGTTTCAAGAAGCTTCTTCTGTTCGTATCCATCACTTGGCCTCCTTTGGGGCGATATGACAGGTCCAGCAGTAGGGGACACTTCCCAGTTGCAGCCCGGCATAGACATGGCATTGGTCACAGAACTGGGTCTTGTTCGAGTGGCATTTGATGCACTCGTTCTGCAGGCTCATGTTGTATTCCTTGCCATCGGCAGCCACATACGTCCGGTAGCCGTTACGCACCACCTGGGTCCGCCACTCGTTCAGGAGCTGCATGTGACCGGTCCGCATATCCGCTTTGGGAAGGACGCACTGTTTCACGGCCATTTGCTGGATGACCGGGGTGTCGAACTTTATTTCCGGTGGGGGCGCGGCTTTGCCCATGTTGTACCACATGGGAAAGGTTATCAGACCCAGGAAGATGATCAGTCCCGGGATGATCTTATTGGCATTATAGATCTTCATCTTCGCTTTCCTCCATTCCTGCTAGGGGTTCACCGCGAAGGTCAGTGGTTCGCTCCGTTTCTCCCTCCATCACCAAAGCATTCCCCACCAGTTCATGAACGCCGGTGATCCCCACTCCAGGAACCCAATAGTTCATGGATGCGGTCAGAACGGCCCGGTCAATAGCGCAGATACAAGCCATCATATTGACATCGTGCTTATCGTGTACATACTGGACTGCATTCGCTCTGGGGAGACCGCCGCGCATTCTGATTTCCATGAATTCGTCGGTATTCAGTCCGGACCCTGACCCGCAGCAGAAGGTTTGCTCTCTGGTCGTGCCGGCCGGCATCTCAAAGAAGTTGTTGCACACATTCTTGAGGACATAACGCGGCTCTTCCATGAGTCCCATACCTCTCGCGGTGTTACAGGAATCGTGGTAGGTCACCCGGTGGTGGTCATTGCGGCTGGGATCGAGTTTGAGCTTGCCGTGTTTGATGAGATCAGCGGTGAATTCAACAATGTGCGTCATTTTGGTGGCTCGGGCGTTGTCAAAGCGAGTCCCCGTTATGGGGGACACCGGCACTTCCAGGAAGTCGGCCGGGCCGTTCATCGTATCCATATACTGGTTGATGACGCGCCACATATGGCCGCACTCGCCGCCCAGGATCCATTTTACGCCCAGGCGCTTGGCTTCAGCGTACATCTTGGCGTTCAGTCGCTTCATCATTTCGTGAGAGGTGAAAAACCCGAAGTTCCCGCCCTCTGAAGCGTAGGTGCTCCAGGTGTAATCCAGACCGATCTCGTGGAACAGCATGAGATAACCCATGAGAGTGTAAGTGCCCGGATCGGCGAAGACATCTCCCGAGGGGGTGATAAAGAGCACTTCGGCGCCCTTGCGGTTGAACGTGGGTTCCACTCGGACCCCATTTACCGCCTCGATTTCGTCGACGAAGAACTCGATCATGTCTTTAAATGCGTGGGGCTGGATGCCAAGGTGATTGCCGTTGTTAAAGCAGTTGGCGGCGGGACCGGCGATCCAGTCGATGTTGCAGCCCACGAGGTTGAGGAGCTCTCGCGCCATGAGGGTGATTTCCGCCGTGTCGATGCCGTAGGGGCAGAAGAGCGAGCAGCGGCGGCATTCGGTGCATTGGAAGAAGTAGTAAAACCACTCCTTGAAGACATCCATGGTGAGCTCTCGGGCGCCCGCCATCTTACCGAGGAGCTTACCGGCCGTGGTAAAATCGTTACGGTAAACCGATCGCAGCAGTTCTGCCCGGAGCACCGGCATATTCTTGGGGTCTCCGGTGCCGATCCAAAAGTGGCATTTGTCGGCACAGGCCCCGCAACGGACGCAGATGTCCATGAAAATTTTGAAAGAACGGTACTTTTCGAGACGCTCTCTGATCCCTTCGAGGATGATCTCCTTCCAATTCTCGGGAAGTTTCCAATCCTCGTCGCCCGGAGACCATTCCCTGGGGTTGGGCAGGTCAAGAGCCTTAAGATTCTTTGTCTTTGCACCGTAGCACCACGTACCCGGCCTGAAGACGACGGGTGTATCCATCCAGCCCGTTTGTGGCGGCTTGTGGTCGATGACGAGCTCATTTGGTTTTGGGACTGTTGCCATAGCTGTTTTTACTCCTTTTCCACGGGTAGTCCGGCTTCAATCATCTTCTCCCGGAAATGGTCCTCATACTCTTCGTAGGTATGCACCTTCACGGGATAATCCCACGGATTGACATGCCTGACCATGCGGCTGTCATTGGGCATGTTTCTGGTCGGGCTGAGAAAAACACCGCCGAGGTGCATCAGTTTGCTGAAGGGGAAGTAGGCGAAAAGGGTGCAGACCAGAAAGAAGTGAATAAAGAACATCACTCCGATGCCTTCCGGGACCGTGGGATGAAAGCTGGCAAGCCCCATGGCCAGTTCCTTGACCTTCAGGAGATCGACCCTGATGAAATAGCGCATGAGGATGCCACTGGTGGCCAATGCCAGGATCAGGAACAGCGGGAAGTAGTCGGCGGGAAGGGAGATGTATTTCATCTGAGGAATCACCACCCTTCGAATAAAGAGATAAGTCACCGTGGCCAGAATGAGCCCGTCCGTGAGGTAGATTCCAGGGAGGCCAACCTGCAAGATGCCGTCAAGGGTGTCGGCCAGGTGGACAAAGCCCGGCACCGGTTCGGTAAAGAACCTGAGGTGTCTGATGAAGATGATCAGAAAAGACCAGTGGAACAGCAGACCTGCCAGCCACAGCCACTTTTCCCACTGATAGGTAAGCTTTGGCCCGTCCCGCAGTTCCACCTTGCTGTTGCGGAACAGCGAGCGGAAGAGCAGGACCTCCAGCGCCATCCTGCCGATTACCCCCGCGGTGGTGGAGGGGTTATCAAGCTTGTTTTGCTTGATCCAGGGAAACGAATACTGTTGCCCGGCAGTTGTCGGGATGACGAATGGCACCGGCGAACGCGCCCAGTTCATGATGCGGTACACGAATCCGCCAACAAAGGTGAGGATGGCCAGATAAGGTATGATCACCCCAAAAACGTAATACATGCCGACCACCTTCACTCCCAGGAAGACAACTGCAATGAGCGCCGCGACTACGAGTAACGAAAACTTGATACCCATTGAGCAATCCCTCGCTTCTAAAGAGTCAGGTTTTTTGATGGTTAATGCCTGTTGATTGTGGTTCCCACTCCGGTATTTCGGCCAACAAGTTGGCTCTCTGCAGAAGCCTGAAAGTCCGCATCTTGAACTCATTCAGACGGACTTCATAGAGCCTTTCCCGGCACTGCGTATAGATGTTGAAAGCAAGCAGAGCCAGCTGATCGACTTTGGACTCGAAGGCTGCGATTTCGGAGGAGGGAATTTGGTGCTGGTGAATACGATTCTGCAACTCGTCTCTAACAATCTGCTTCAGCGAGAAAATGAACGAAATCGCCTGTGAGGGAGAAAAATCCTGAACAGCCCTGATGCGGATGATGCGGTCCAGATGGGGGGTGAGCTTTTCATAATCCATACTTTGCAGAAACTCGTCATAGACAGCCTGGATTCCGTGAAGAATGGCGTGCCCAACAGGATTGGCGAACTGGTTGGATTCCTTCTGCAATAATCGGGAGGTCTCCGGAGCATAACTCTCCACTACGCAGTTAAACCATTTCTTGATGATGGTGTTGCGTTGCTCTGATAGAAATTTATCGAGATTCATACCCACGACATTCCTTGATGATTTCTGCAATCGCAAAAGCTGTGGTCGATACTGAACCGGGCCTTAGGCGTTCCATCCCCCCTCTCTTCCAAAACTAAAAGCCAAACCACACTCGCAAGATCTGTAATCCGCAGGAAGAGCAAGCAACGGCGGTGCAACGGTCTGAAGTCAATCCACTTAAGCAAGAATGTGACCACTTAAACAAATTGTGATGGAGTGTCAAGGTCGAAACGCAATTTGTGCATCAATTCTCATTTTCGGACACTTGGATTTGGCTTTCCTCAGGAGGCCTTTGCGATTACATAAAGAGCAGTTCCGCTCAACAAGGATCGAAAGGCCTGCAGAGAGGCGAGCGGCCTGCACCTTAAATTTTGCACTTTTAGAGGAAAACGACCATGATAAAATTTAACGGAATTCACCACCTGGCTATGGCCACAAGAGACATGGATGGAACGATTCGATTTTGGCGGGATCTACTGGGGATGAGATTGGTTGCGGGGCTTGGGAAACCCGGGTACCGTCACTACTTTTTTGAGGTTTCAGCGAACGATTTGCTGGCTTTTTTTGAATGGCCCGAGGTGGAACCCGTTGCCGAGAAGGATCACGGCTTTCCCGTCAAGGGGCCCTTTATTTTCGATCATGTGTCTTTCGGAGTGGAAACGGATGAGGATCTCTGGACCCTGAAAGAGCGCCTGGACGTTGCCGGTTTTTGGGTTTCTGAAGTCATTGACCACGGTTTCATCCATTCCGTCTATTCTTTCGACCCCAACGGCATCCCCATAGAATTCAGCAGCAGCGTGGGGGACGTAAATGTTCGGGAGCATCCCCGCATGGTCGACTCGGCGCCATCTAAGATCACCCTGGAGGGCCCCGAACCGCAACCGGACAAATGGCCGGCGCCTCAGCCGATAAGCTTAGAGGAGCGGGCTATCTATCCGGGCGAGGGCATCGAGTTGGTTCAGGGGAAAAAGAAAAACCGGTGGGAGAGTTGTAGGTAAAAAAATCGCGGGGAACGAAGCTGAGCCTCATTCCCCGCGTGTTTCACGCTAACGATTCAGATCATTCAAGTCACTTTAAACCACTACCCGCGCTATTGCCCTGGCACCTGGGGTACATCGAAATTCGGGTCCCATTTGACAAACCCGGAGCCATCCGCTCCGGCCCCGAAAGTGGCGTTTCCGGTCATGAGGATGAAGGCGCCACGCGGATTTTCCAAGGTTTGGAGGCCCAGCAAGGGGGAGGCGACCTGCCCGCCGGTGCATCTATCCGACGGTGGGATCTTGAGATCGGGGTTTCCTGCGGTCAAGAACTTCTTATTGCAGACCGTGCTCGCCACACCTTGCACCCGGTAACGGCCGTAGGTTGACCCGCCGAGCCCCGCCATGGTGAAATTCACGCCGCCAAATCCGTAGCCGTTTGGTGGACCAGGAAGATTAATTTCGCTGAGGTAGCCCTCATACCAGCATTTGATGCATCGATATGATCCGGTGAATTTAGTTTCGTTTTCATTCCAGACATCAAACTTGGCTTTGGTGCAGGTCGGGGTCCGATCCTGTCGCAGGTCCTGCTTACAGGGCACCAGCGTGAGCCGCTCGGTCTGATCCGCATTCGCGGTCGGGAAGTTGGCGAGCAGATATTGCGGACAGGCATCGTAACCACCCGCCAGGCCGGTCAGGTCCAGTTCACCAGGGGCACCGACCGGATCACCCAGGGCGACGCCACGCGCCGTGAAGACCCAGGCATTGGTCTCGAATCCGCCTAACACCGGAAAAGCATAGTATACGTTCGCCGTCCCGTACAGATGGTTGAAGCTGATTTGCTGTTGGCCGGAAGCATCAACCGCCCAGCACTTTAGCTCCCCCTCCGGACCCGTGAACGGCGGGACCGTCGCTCCAGGCGATCCCTCGCCTGCTTGAGCAGAGAACCACACGACCTGATTCGGGGTCATGGCAAACATAAAATCTTCAATCTGCTGATCTTGATCCACCCAGTAGCACTTCACCCAAACCTCTTTGTAATAGTCGTTGCCGATGGTGATAATGGTGTCGCGAAAACCAGGTACCGGATCGTTTGGATTATACGCCATAACGTCAATCCTGGGGAAAATCAGGAGGCTCCCCTTTTGGTTGGTGTTGGCCACATTTTGTGCTGCCGAAGCGACACTGATCAAGCCGCCAACGATCAATAAAAACGCCAGAGAAAAAACTGCCAGTTTACGAGTCATAACGACTTTCCTCCTCTTAAAAGTTTCGAAATTCCCAGAGACAGAAACGTCCGCCCATTACGAAAAAATACTCCCAATTCGATATTTCTGTCCGTTTCCTTAGAACTCTCGCCATCACCTCCCTCAACCGATTAGTTTAAACTGCCTAAGACCGACAAAAAACGAAACCTTACAATAGCCACTTTCAAGTTATTGAAGCAGAGCCAATAAACCCGGCCATTCGCGCTACTAAGCAACGACCATTGTTCGGCATTCTTCCGCCCAAGCTCCAGCCCGCACCGGCTACCCAGATCTCCGCGCTGCCGCCATGATTTAAGCGCTGAACCTGACTCGCGTGAAGTCCGTAATGCCAAGCGCGAACATGGCTTTCCTCAGCACACTCTCGATCCCGGAAAAACCCTGCAGCCCCTCGTGGCTTCGAGCCAAGTCGTGAATTCGTCAATGACCCCAGTTCTTCTTTCTGCATCGGCGGAACTTCAATTCAAACAGGTTCTAGACATAGCAAAATCCACTGGCATTTCTGGTGCCGGAGGAGAGAATCGAACTCTCACGGGCGCAAGGCCCACTGGATTTTGAGTCCAGCGCGTCTACCTGTTTCACCACTCCGGCCTGATGTTGACAAACTATATGCAAACAATTGTGTGCAGTGTCAAGCAAAATTTGCGCGCACCAGAGGAAAAATCGAGGGAAAAGGATTGACATCACTGTTGCTCTTCTGTATTGATACCTTCGTCTCGGGGCTGTAGCTCAGTTGGGAGAGCGCTTGAATGGCATTCAAGAGGTCGTCGGTTCGATCCCGTCCAGCTCCACCAAAGAAATCAAGGGCTTAGGAAGGCCACTCCTAAGCCTTTTTGTATTGGATGACCCATGTTGCGGCTGACTCATCGCCTACTCGCAAGCCCTTCCCTTGAGTTGGAAAAAAAGTCGGAGTCCTTTGCGAATCTTGTCGGAAAACAACTTGGGAGACAGGCTGTTGGCCGCAACGCGTTTGTTGATTTCGGCGATGGTCGGATAGGGGTGCACGGCGGCGGCCAGGGTGGAGAGTTTTACCTTGCCGTTCAGAACTGCGACCCATTCTCCAAGCAGGTCTCCGGCGTGTGCTCCCAGAATCTGGACGCCGACAGGTTTCTCGCGCTCATCGAGGAGCATTTTGATTTTACCGGCAGGCTCGCCATCCGCCAGGCTGCGGTCGTTGTTTTTGAACTCCTCGGTCCATACGGAATACCGTATTCCCGCTTGCCCGGCCTGTTTTTCATTCATGCCAATGCTGCCCAAAGCGGGATCCGTATAGGTGCACCAGGGCAAGTAGGTGTAGTCGGCCCTTCGTGGGAGATGGAAAATGGCGTTGCTGATCACAATTCCGCCTTCGTAGCCGGCTGCATGAGTGAATTGATAACCTCCGTTGACATCCCCAATGGCATAGATGTGTTTTTGACTGGTGCGCAACCGATGGTCGACGCGAATTCCCCGCTGGTCGAATTCCACACCGATATTTTCCAATCCCAGTCCTGCTGTATTGGCCATCCTCCCCAGGGCCACCAGGATGGTTTCCGCCTCGAGGGTGAGGGGTATTCCTTCGTTGGTGGTGATGCTGACGGCGCGGCAACGGCCATGGTCGTCAACCGCTTCGATCCTGGCGCCCAGATGGAAAGTTGCCCCTTCCGCCTGCAAGGTTTCCATGACCAAGTCTGCCATATCCCGGTCTTCTTTGACGAGAACCTGCGGGGCCAGGTCGATCACGTAAACTGTTGACCCAAGGCGGCAAAAGCTCTGGGCCATTTCACAGCCGATGGGCCCGGCCCCCAGGATGATCATGGATTCAGGCAGACGATCCAGGTAAAAGATCTCTCTGTTGGTCACGAAGGGGCTGGACTGCAAACCTGAAATGGGCGGGATTGACGGGGATGAACCGGTGGCGAGCACCCAGGTCTTCGCCGCATAAGTCTTCCCGTTCAGGCTTACGGTATGCTCATCAATAAAGGTGGGAAAGCCACATTCCACCCTGACTCCCAGGCGGCAGAAGCGCTCCTGAGAGTCGTGCTTCTGAATGGTGGCAATGACTGCGGTGATGCGCTTGACGATTTGTTGAAAATCCACCGGCGCCGTGGTGGCTGATGGAAGCCCGAACCGTTCGGCATGTTTCATCTGATGATAGAGGTGTGCAGACTTGATAAGCGTCTTGCTCGGAACACAGCCATAGTGCAGGCAGTCACCGCCGAGGTTCTTCTCTTTTTCGATGAGCAAGGTTTTCGCACCCAACTGTGCGGCGCCTGCGGCCACCGTCAACCCCCCGGCCCCTCCCCCGATGATGCCGATATCAAATTCGTATGCACCCATAACTGCTCCTTTTCTTTCCCCTTGTTGGTGATCTCAGGTTGCGCTCATGGCCTCAAATCAGCTAAAATACTTCGCCAGGTTGAAGTCTTTGTTCTTCCCGCGCTGTTTATTGTCGGGCTCCGCTCCGCTGGACCCAACTTGCAGGATTCCTTGCACGAGAGTAAACAGGAACTAGAGATGCAAAGCATGGAAATGCAGGGTGACTTGAAGAAGGCATACGAAACGAGCGTGAGCATGTCGTGGGCCATGATCGCTGCCTTGGTGCTCTGTCCACTAATTGTCGAGATCGTCAAGATGAATAACGCATCATTCGCGGGCTTTGCCCCTCACACGGCGAGTCAAATCAGGGACCTTGTGTACGGACTGGCGATCCTCTTGCCCCTCTGCATAAGGACCTTTCGAAAGGTAATCTTGAAGCGAGGCCGGTCTTCGGATTGGAAGGACCTGGCCGGCAGACTTCGAGCGGCCACAGCCATCACCATCCTTATTGCTGAAATGCCAGCCATGCTGGGTTTATTGCTGTTTCTCCTGGGTGGTTTTTACAGAGAATTCTACATTGCTCTGGCCTATTCTTTGCTGGTGATCCTCGCCTATTTCCCACGCCACGACCGCTGGGAAAAGTCGCTCACATTCTAGCTTCTTAGCGACTCCGAGAATAAAGAAAATCTCGTCCGCGCGCTGATGCACAAGGTGTACCCCTCCGTGCCTTCGGGAGAGCCCATTGCGGGGTGTTGCTGAAAAACGGATGAATTCACTCAACGACGCAGCATATCATGCTATATAAGAAGCGTCTTCGTCATGTGTCATAGTCAGCAAGAGCCAGAGGTCAGAAGGCTGCAGTCGGAGTAGGGGCGACCGGCCGGTCGCCCCTACACAATCGGGTTAAATGGTGGTCGAACTGGTAAGAGACTTTCGCCGAGGTGTACAAGATTCTTACTCCTGAATTCTGCGTTCACCAACAGTTCGACCGTGTTTCCGGCATAAGAGTAAATTCAGGGATTGGGGGGGCACCGATGCGTAGGAGGAGTTTTCGAAGCATGGTCGGGTTATCGCTGGCAGCGATTGCCTTATTCTGTTCCGGCTGTGCCAACACGGAATCGTTCAAGGGCTTCAAGCTGGGCCAACCCAGTGACTTCTGGTGCACGGTCGACAACCGATCACCGTTCCCGCCTTACTGTGATCCCGAGCACTGGTAAGGTAATCCTGCAGCATTTTCACCTGCTTCCCGCAATTCGCCGAGTTGATAAGGCTTGCGCAAAACGCCGACAAAACCGAACCTCGTTTGCTCCTGGGTTTGCCTGCTGTAACGCCAGCTTGGAATTGCTCCAGCACCTTTCGCAGCAAATTCTGTCGATAGGGATTTCCCTACCAGGTATTCCGGTGAATGCGGTCCGCTCGGAACCGATCCTCCGGCTTGAGCGTCTGCGCCGGATATCCTAGAACCACCAAGGCTAAAGGAAGGACCTTTTCAGGGAGATTACAGAGCTTCTGAAATCCTCGGACCCGGTCCGCCATCGGCGTGATCCCGGTCCAGACCGCACCAAGTCCCTGCCCATGAGCTGCAAGCAGCATATTTTGAGTGGCTGCTGAACAATCCTGAACCCAGTACCCGGGATACTTTTCCAGCGCCAGTTCAGCACAAATCAAGATGGCCAGCGGGGCCTCCCTGGCCATAGCCGCATAGGGGTTGAGAGCGGGAACCTTGCCCAGGATCTCCTGGTCACTGATAACGACAAAGTGCCATGGCTGCTGATTCCCTGCCGACGGTGCACTCATGGCCGCTGCCAGAAGCGCCCTCACCAGTTCATCCGGCACCGCCTTCTGCTGAAACTTGCGGATGCTGCGCCTCGTGTGTATCGCTTCCATCACGTCCATTGTTCTTTAACCTCCTTTGGATTGATCCTTGCTTCGAGCACCAGGTCCATTCTCCTTTCCCGATCAATAGTACTTCGGATATAGTCTCATAATACTCGGAAGGTGAAAGTTGGCAAGAGTCGAAAACCTGGTATGGGAGTAAGACAATCGTTTATGGAAGAATCAACCATGCAGAAATCAGCAGTCGAACAAGCAGGCGAGGATCTGTTCAATTTTGCCGTTGACCGAGAGGATGTCAAGACGCTGCTGGCAGCGCTGCCCGACGAGTCCGACCTCGAACGGGGTAAGATTGAATACGAACTCGGGATACTGAAAATTATCAGTGTAGGCTGGAGCATATCCTACTTTCTTGAGCACTCCCCGCACAAGAGTCGCCTTGCGGAACTCTATTGGAATGCGGTTCAGGAAGTGTCACAAAGCATATCTTCGACGGCCGGGCTGATGGTCGGCAAGGACATTGATTATTTTCAAATCCTGAAAGATCGTCTCGACATGTATGTGGAGGCTATGCGCGACAGGCCCGATGCCTCTGGACCTGCTGGGGTTATCGGTCCCGCGTTTGCCAGGGCCTGCGGAGATGTCAACAATGTCTACGCCGCCTTGACCGGCGCCAAGATGTTCATCGCCACAGTGGGCAGTGTAAAAGCCTACCTCGAAGCGATGGAACTGCATAGGCGTTCCCAAGCTGGAGCTCGGGAACGAGCGTAACGAGGTTTAAGCCTGCCTCGAAGCGATGGAGCCGCAATAGGATGATTGGCATTTAAAGGAACAACCATGAAGAAGATGATGCTTTTTGCGTTGATCATCTGGGCGTTTCAGAGCGGCAGCGTTGCCGCTCTGACAGAGGTTCCGGATACGAACACCATGCCGTCGGCACTCGAGGGATGGATGCCGTGGGTGTTGCATGGCAAGGAGGCGCACTTCTGCCCGATCACCTACAATAACGGGGAAGCCTTCCAATGTCTCTGGCCGTCGCGGTTGCAGCTTGCATTGGATCAGCAGGGTGGCCGTTTCACTCAGGAATGGCAGGTCTTCGTAAAGGATTGGGTGGTCCTGCCGGGAGGTCCGAATCTATGGCCCCGCGAAGTTAAGGTGGATGGGAAGGCC
>JADGQM010000232.1 GCA_017881795.1 Syntrophobacteraceae bacterium | reverse complement strand
CAGCGCGAATGGCTGCGCGTCACGCTCAGCAGCATCGGCGATGCGGTAATCGCAACGGACATGGAAGCGCAAATCACTTTCATCAATCCCGTTGCAGCCGAACTGACCGGTTGGCGAGAGGAAGAAGCCCGCGACCGATTGATCCGGGAAGTATTTCGGATTGTGAATGATCAGACCCACGAACCAGCCGAGGATATCGTCATGCGTGTTTTGCGTGACGGCCATGCTGCTGCCTTGGCAAATCACACGGCCCTTGTCACCCGTGATGGGCGGGAAATCCCCATAGAGGACAGCGCCGCGCCCATTAGGGACAAAACGGGGCAAATGTCGGGCGTTGTGCTGGTATTCCATGATGTTACCGAAAAGCGGAAGGCACAGGAGGCATTGCGTGAGAGTGAGGCCAGGTTTCGGTCCCTATTTGAGCACATGACCGAGGGAGTGGTGCTTCATGAAGTGATTTATGACGAAAGCCGAACCGCTGTTGATTACCGTGTTCTGACTGCCAACCCCGCCTTCGAAAAACATACCGGCCTGGCACGGGAACAATGTCGCGGAGAGCTCGCCAGTATCCTTTACGGCACAGGTACAGCACCCTATCTCGACGTGTTTGTGCGGACTGCGGATTCCGGCGAACCGTATTCTTTCGAAACCTATTTCCCGCCGATGGAGCGGCACTTCCATGTCTCCGTATCCTCACCCAGGCAAGGGCATTTCGTCACTGTTTTTGAAGACATCACCGAGCGCAAGCAGATGGAGGAGGAGTTGCGCGAGCTCTCACAGCGCCTCAGCTACCATGTGGAGAATTCTCCTCTGGCGGTGATCGAGTGGGGGCCGGATATGCGGCTGATTCGCTGGTCGAGCGAGGCAGAGCGTATCTTCGGTTGGCGCGCTGAAGAGGTTATTGGCAAGTACATGGAAGATTTCCGCTGGATCTATGAAGAGGATGATGCTCAAGTCGCAGAGGTCTCCTCTGAATTAAAGAGCGGGACCAATCCGCAACGGTTCTCTGCCAACCGCAACTACCGCAAGGACGGCTCAGTCATCCATTGCGAATGGTACAACTCATCGCTGCTGGATGATTCGGGCAAGCTGCGGTCGATCCTATCGCTGGTGCTGGATGTGACCGAGCGCAAGCAGATGGAAGATAAGCTGCGCAAATCTCGTGATGAGCTTGAGCTTCGTGTCCAGGAGCGCACCGCCGAGCTCAGAACGTCAATAGCCAGACTTGAACAGTTAAACCAAGAATTACGGGACTTCGCTTTTATTGCATCTCACGATCTCCAGGAGCCCCTGCGCAAAATTCAAACGTTCGGGAAGATGCTCCTTAGAACGCATAAGGAATTTCTCAATCCCGAGGGGCAGGACTATTTGGAACGTATGATCAAAGCGGCAAATCGCATGTCGGAATTGCTGCAGTCCCTGCTCAATTATTCCAGAACCGGCACAACTCAATTAAATTGTAAGCCTATTTCCTTAACCGAGATAGCCCGGGATGCCGCCAGCGAACTTGAATTGTTAATTTTGATGGTCAATGGAAGGGTGGAGATTGGTGAGTTGCCAATCGTGGCTGCCGATGCTACACTTTTGCGCCTGCTCTTTCAGAACATCATTGAAAATTCGATGAAGTACCGAAAGGAATCGGAACCACCCGTCGTGAAGATCTACGGAAATGTCCGGGACGCTGCCTGCCAGATTATGATCGAGGACAACGGTATAGGTTTTGACGAAGACTATTGTCACAAGATTTTCAGGCCATTTGAGAGACTTCACGGGAAGCATTCTCCCTACAGCGGAACAGGCATGGGACTCGCCATCTGCAAAAAGATTGTCGCTCGTCATGGAGGACAGATTACAGCCCGGAGTATTCCGGGAGAAGGAACAACCTTTATCGTGACCCTCCCGATAGAGCAAAAAACAGGAGCTTAATGGAAAAGCAAAATCCTTCAATTGTAGTTCTCATGGCCGATGATGATGAGGACGATTGCTTTCTCGTGGAATCAGCTTTTCAGGAGATGGGCATTGCCCGTGATTTGCGCTTTGTCGGGGACGGGCGGGAGCTCTTGGATTACCTGTACAACGAAGGGGATTTTGCGGACCCTGACAAGTACCCCAAGCCAAACCTGATCCTTCTCGATCTAAATATGCCGCGAATAGATGGTCGTGAGGCGCTGGCAGCAATCAAATCCAATCCGCAACTGAAGAATATCCCCATACTTATCCTCACCACATCCAGAGAGCAGCGTGACATAGAATTGAGCAAACAGGCAGGGGCTTCCTCCTTTCTGTCAAAGTCGGAGGCCTTTGAGGATCTGACTGATGTGCTGTCGAAGTTCTGCACAGCAATCCTCCATAATCCGAATGTTCCCTTTCAGGTCATCGGATGTTGACTTAACCCCAGCGCCCCCTGGAATACGCTTCCCCCGCGGAGTGCAAACTCTATCCTGCCACTGTACATAACAAATCTTTGGAATAGCCATCAGCTCAGGCTCAGTAGGATATCCAAAGAAATAATGTTATGGATAGTCTCTTTAGTGACATTGGCCCTGCAAAGAGTAGGTGCGGCTGACTTTTTGCCCCTTCGTATGGGCGTGTGAGCAGCGAGGCTTCCATGATATGAGGAGCACCAAACCGCCATATAATGCAGAGTTGAATTAAGATGTTTGACTCACTTCCGGAAAAATCAGCAATCCCACATTTGGGTTGATGGGGGGAAGATATGAGACATTTTTACGCAGAAGATCTCGCAGCTTATCTTTTCGACCGCTGGGATGAGACCCAGTTTCCTGAACTGGATGAGGTAACCGATTGCCGCTTTGCAGATCCTTTGCCGGAGCAGTCCACTCTTGCACACCTTATCTCGGCCTGTTACCAGGCAAGCCTTCTCAAAGAAGAAGGGCGGCCTGTGAGGTTCAGGCTTATCTTGAGGGAGCCCGACTGCTTCGATAGCGATGAGGGACCACCGACAGGTTTGCATAGAATGGTGTTCAGCGAGCCGCTACCTTTTGACGAACACGAACTGCAAAGACTCTCTCCTGCCGCCGACTTTTATAACTCTTTGGTTGGCGTGAAGCTTGACAGGCAAAAGGGTTTGGAGGTCTGGGGCATTGTGCATTCAGGGTCAAGATGGGTGCAAAACATTTACGGTGGAAGACTTATCGCACCGCCTCTTCCTCATTCGCTTGTTGTCTGCGTCACTGACCCTGGTCGCATTACGGTTTGCAAAGGTTCTTTAACGGTTGCCACGCTGAATCGCGGGCGAATCATTTCCCCTTCAAAAGAGGTTTTTGACTCGGCCTGGCTTCCTGCGAGTTTTGCCTCCGTGCGCTCTAAACTATATGATTTCCACATGGCAGCCCGCGATCAAGCCAAAGAACCTTGGGCACAACTCGATCCAACTATTATGAAGACGCTTGCCCAGCAAGTAGTCAGACGTATCATCAGTTCAGTCAGAAACTCCGGACATGGCGGTACGATCCTCATAATCCCTCCGGAAATGGCTACCGAAGTATCTCAAGACAACCCATACATGGTCATCAAATACAAGATAACCGATGATGAAAAACGGAGAAGATTTCAGACCCTGATAGTGAATCTAATGAATACACTTGCTGCGGCTCACGGGCATGAGACGTCCACGGGGAAGCTCGTGGGATGGAACGAGTTTGTCGCCAGCAACCGGGAGTCGGTTTCCCAGTTGGATGAGGCGATTTTTGGTCTGGCCCATCTATTTGCAGATCTGACAGCTGTAGACGGTGCGGTAGTCTTCACCGGGGGGTTCGAGTTGTTGGGGTTTGGCGCTGAAATATCGGGAGGGCTGGAGAGGGTGAAGACTGTGGCGCGTGCCCTGGATGTCGAAGGAATTGAAACGGAGCAAGTAAACGTGGAAAACTTCGGCACACGGCATCGCTCTGTCTATCGCCTCTGCAATGCAGTGCACGAGGCAATGGGTATCGTGATTTCTCAGGACCGGTTAGTACGCCTCGTTAAATGGAAGGACGGCATCGTAACTTATTGGAATCATATCGCAACAAGCATTCTGGATTTCTAGTAAAATAGATAAGGCATTTAACGCCGTGTGAGTTCAGCAGTCTCAAGAAACCTCTGAAGTCGTGTTTCATCCAAGCAGGGAATGTCAAAGAGAACTTTCGCCGGATTCCGTGGGTGCGTGATTGCAGGAATAAAGACCGGGGCTGCTACCGGAAAGGAGAGGATTTGGGAATGCCTGTGCTGGGTGCTCAAGCGTCCGAATATTTTCTGATTTCCTCCTCGTTGAGAAGCGCACGCAAACCTCCTTCGGCCAGGGCCGTCATTTCGTCTTCACCGGGGAAGACGAAAACGGGCGCAAGGAAGCTGACCCATTTCTTGATCGCCCCCGCCAACATCTCCGAATGGGCCATGCCGCCCGTCAGGATGATGCCGTCGACCGCGCCTTTTAGAACGACGCACATCGCGCCGATGTCTTTGGCGATCTGATAGGCCATCGCCTCCAGGATGAGCGTTGCGCTCTCATCTCCGCCCCCGACCATCGCTTCAACCTTCCGCACATCCGTGGTCCCCAGGTAGGCGTAGAGGCCGCCTTCTCCCACGAGCCGGTTTTGAAGCTGTTTCCTGTCGAGAGCGCCTGAAAGGGCAAGGTCAAGCAGATCGGATGTCGGAAGAGACCCGGCCCTCTCCGGAGTGAAAGGCCCCTCGGCAAGGCCATGGGTGCAGTCAATGACCCGGCCCTTCTCATGGGCGCCAATGGTAATGCCGCCGCCCAGATGGGCCACGACGAGGTTCAGCTCCTCGTACTTTGCGCCCAACTCGGTCGCCAGGCGCCTTGCCGCCATTTTCTGGTTCAGGCTGTGCAAGACGCTCCTGCGCTCGATTTCGGGAAGGCCGGAGATCCTTGCCAGAGGATGAAATTCATCGGTGCTCGGCGGGTCCACCACGATGGCCTGAGAGCCGTACCTTCTCGAGAAGTCCAAAGCGATGGCAGGACCCAGGGCCGAAGGATGTTTGCCGTATCTTCCCTCGAGCAGATCCCGGCACATGGCGTCGTCCACTCCGTATACACCGGCAGGCGCCGGCTTCCCCAGTCCGCCGCGACTGACCACCATGTCAATCTTTTCCGGGTCGATCCCGTGTTTTTTCAGAAAATCCAGAACGTCCTGCTCCCGGCGAGGCAGTTGGTCCGGCACGGAAGCATAGCGAGCCAGGTCATCCCTGGCATACCGAATCGTTTCGAGAACCACGGGCTCACTGCCTTGATAGCAGGCGAGCTTGGTCGAGGTGGAGCCAACATTGATGACGAGCATGCTGCATTGCTTATCCATCTCCTTCTCCTCTTCTCAGCGCCAAAGATGCCAGTCCGATTTCCACGAGCCTGCATGCATCAGGGACAAACGGCACGTCCAGGATCACGGGGCAAGTGGTTCCCACGACCATGCCCGCGGTATGGATTCTGCCAATGCAGACGAGAGCTTCTGCCAGGAGATGGCCCGTGTCGATCTCAGGAACGAGAAAGATATCCACATTGCCGGTGACCGGACTCTTTATCCCTTTTCTCTTCGCCGCAGCGTCGCTCAGAGCGCAGTCGATATCGAGAGGCCCCTCGACCAGGGCTTTTCCGAACTGACCTCGCTCAGCCATCTTGGCGAGGATTGCAGCATCCAGGGTTGAAGGAATACCCGGATTCACCTGCTCGATAGCGGCAAGAACCGCGACCTTGGGCGTATCGATCCCAAGAATGACTGAGAAGGAGAGGGCATTTTCGAGAATCCGTTGCTTCCCGGTAAGGTCCGGATAGTTATTCAAGAAGGTATCGGTTACGAGGATGAGCTTGCCGCCGCGTTCAGGCAGTTCGAAGACGGAGACATAACTGGCCGCCCTGCCCTTCAGAAGCCCAGTTTTCGCGTCGCAGGCGGCATTCAGGAGAGCGTTCTGATCGATGCTCCCCTGCATCAGGATGTCAGCCCGTTTTTCGCGAATCAGGGAAATGGCTCTGTGGAGTATCCTACCGGGATCTTTTTCATCCACGATCTCGTGCTCCAGGGATGCCAGGGGACTCCTCTCAATCCGCTTCTCTATGGCTTTGCCGTCACCGATAAGGCAGGGAATGATCAAGCCGGCTGCGCCCGCACGGCAGATGAGATCCAGATCCGGCTCGCTGAAAGAAGTCACCAGTCTTCGCGGTTTGGCGCCCTTTGCCGCTTCAAGGATATCTTCGAAAGATCTCATCATCTCATCTCCCGCCTTTCATCCGGTCGGCTACCACCACGCACAGCGCCAGTTGTTCCACAATGGAATCGGCGAAGTCGGACCGTGCGGGGATGCAAACCGGCCCCCTGGAGGTCGCAACCAGGGAGCAACGGGACACATTGAGGAAAAAATCGAGCTTACAAAGGATATTCCCCGTATCGAGGCAGGGCACGAGCAGGATGTGCGGCATCCGTTCCAGGTTCAAGCTGTCGCAGTCGGCGATGCGGTTTCCCTTACCGGCAAAGATCTCGGTGAACGACGTGGCATCGATGATCTCGCATTCCCCTAAGTCTCCCGCATCTGCAGCCTTCCTGATCAACTCGAAGTCCCGGTAAGAGGGTATCCAACCGCCGATTTGGCGTTGACCTGAAAGGACGGCGATTCGAGGTTTCGAGTAACCAAGAAGGCGATAAACAAAAAGAGCATTCTTGCAGATCTCCACTTTTGCCTTGGCATCCGGTTTGATATTGACTCCGGTATCCGTAAAGGCGACCAGGTGATCGAGCCCTGGGACCTCCCAGAAGGAGA
>JADGQM010000048.1 GCA_017881795.1 Syntrophobacteraceae bacterium | reverse complement strand
TGAAGCCCCCGCCTCAGATTGTGGTTTCAGGGATCAATCTCGGGGCTAACGTGGGGGTAAACGTCATTTATTCGGGCACAGTCTCTGCCGCAACTGAGGCCGCCGTGCTGGGTGTACCATCGGTGGCGGTGTCAATCGACGCTTTCAAACCTGCAGACTTCGGCGCGGTTACCGGTTTCATCCCTCGACTGCTCAGGATCATCGAAAGAGAAGGGCTGCCGGATGGCGTCTCCCTGAACGTCAACGTCCCGAATCTTCCTGCTAAAGATATTCGTGGCGTCCGCATAACCCACCAGGGGAAGAAAAAGCACCTGGAGCGGTATGACCGGCGCCTCGATCCCCGAGACCACGTCTACTACTGGCTCTGCAATTCGACCTTCACACGAGACACGGACCCTTCCGCCGACTCTTTAGCTCTGGAAGAGCATTATATTTCCGTCACTCCCATCCAGTATGACCTGACCCGCTATGAAATGCTGGAAAGCTTGAAGCAGTGGGGATTGTGAAGAGTAGGGAGTAGGGAGTAATAAGCGAGTCGGCTCAGCTGTAGGCGGAGTCATGGTCACGGTGAAGCGAAAGAAAACGAATGAACTGGTCGTCCCTGCAAACCAGGGCACGGATCTTGTCCGTTATGCGTATGGTGTACAAGCGCATGCCACCCGGCCCCCTTTTTGACTGTACCAACTCCCAGCGCAACCCTTTGTCCTTGTGGACTTCAGACCAGCTAAGCCGCTTCAGCTTTCGCAAGGTGGCGAATACCCGACCGGTCTCTTCTTTCCCGAGGCTGAAGAGATCTTCCTGGAAAACGGGATTGTTGAGGTCGAGGAGCACCTGATCACTCTTTGGCAATCAGGACCTCCAGGTCGGTCTCTTCTGATGGGTGTTCCGCAGTCCAGGCGATGGCCCGGTCAATTCGGGATTTGGCGGGTTCCGTATGAATCCAGACTTCATTGTCGGGGATCACACGGGCAATTTTCAAAAGCCAGACCCCTTTGCCAACTTTCTCAACGAGGACGGTCTTGCCGGCATATTGCTTGCCAAGTGAAATTTGGCCGCTCGTTCCTATGACTTTAACCGTCTGGCTTCGTGGCATCCTTTAACCTCCATTCTCGATATTGTGAGGCATGATATCATGATTGCATGAATAGATCAATCGTGCCATCTGATGATTCGAGGTTCGAGAAATTTCTGGGTGCGGAGCATGTGGACCAGGCGCATGGTCGCAATCTCCAAAGTGGTGAGCAGATGTGAAAGGGCAAAGAGCTCGCTCCCGGGCCCTTTGTCCGCAAACTCATCGCCGAACTCCGTACGGGGACAGTGCCGAGCATTGAAGCACTAATGTGAATCACTTGCTGCGCAGTGTTGCAATCCATCCAAAAGGATGCATGGAAGATTAAAAAATTTCCAGATGTCCAAACGATATCGCGAATTAGGGCAAATCAATGAAGCTGGTAAGAAATCCACACTCTTCACGGTGCCAGCCCATGAGTTTTTCGATGAGCTCGCCGTGTATTTTGCCCTGGCGCTTCAGCATTACCACGACCTTTGAACGGAAGATCTCTTCCAGTTCTTTCTTTTGGGGAGGCAATAGCACGTCCCGTTTGCTAGAAACAGCCCGTCGGTGACAATGGCATGGAGATGTGAATGAAACCTGGCATAATCGCTGAAGGAGAGGATCACCATGATCACGCCCAATATGCCGTCATCGAGGCCCAACAACGTGTGGAAGCAGAAAAGGTGCAGTTAAAGCTCTTCTGCACCCGTTCCCCTAAAAAGCTGAGTATTCTTTAATCAATTCGGAGGTTGTCCCCGACCCCCCTGTTTTTGCTCAGCCACTCTCTGCTTGTGCCTGTAGTTTTGTCAGGTTGAAGCACAACGTCGGTCCAAGTCGAATGGAAATCGATCCATCATGTTCCTGCTTTACTTCCACCTTCTCTCTCACTACCGGCTGAAAAGAAAACCAAGCCGGGCCATTTTCAAGGGCGTATTCTGCGCGATAAGACTCGTCCTCTTTAAAGATTTTAAGCGTAAAGGGCCGTGGTGCGACTCTCGAACGAGCGCTACCCCGCCATTTGCCTGCACCCGCCCAATAGAGGCCTGGCTCAACCGAAGCTGGACTCACGCTTGAGATTGAGGCCACCTGTTCGCTTGGCCTTGTCACGCCCGACGTAACACACCCAAGCAGACCGCTAAACAAAAACATCGAAACCGTTAATAAGGCAATTCTAGACATCACACTTCGTCCTATTCTAAGGTAACCATTACGTTAATATAGCGAGTTTATCAATAGGTGACGCGTATTTCTCATATTGGGCTAGTCCGCCCCCGAACTCTCCGAGATTGGTTGGAAAAAGGTGCGCTTGCATCCGAAAGGCAAAATCCGAAGCGTCTTAATCCAGTATGAGTCCGAGAGACGTTAGGAATTTCCTGACTTCCGGCAACCAATAGGGGATTCCCTCTTTTTTGGAAAAGATCAGGTGCCCATCCTTTTCAAAAGCCGGCTGCATGACCAGAATCCCTCGTCCTCCGGCTTTGGTGTAGGCGGTGAACATCATTTTTGCGACGCCTCTGGAAATGTAGTGGTCATTCTCGGAATAGTGCCATAGAGTCGGAACGCGGCTGGTCGAGCCATACTTTCCCATGGCATCGACGAGCAGATGCTCTTCGCAGATAAAATCCGGTCTTATGGAGCCCCTCCCGCCGGAAAAGTTGATGACTCCCATCAGACCGTCAAAACCCATGCTTGCGGTGGCGAGCGAGGCGAATCCCCCGGCGGATTGCCCGGCCAGGACAACTCTCCTGCCATCAACATAGGGAAGTTTCTTCATGTAATTCACGACTGCAATCAGGTCCTTCGCCCCCTTAAGACCAGCTTTGTAGTACATTGGGTGCGAACAGCCGCCGAAATCTTCTGCCCAGTTTCCTTCAGAATGGCCACATCCGCGCCGCATGGGAACGGCCACAACAAAACCCATCCTTATAAATTCCCGGGACTGATCGATGTAGCGAGCCCTTTTCATAGTGCGACGTTCGGCTTCTCCGCCGCGCGGGGAGCCGTGGCTGAGTACAAGCAAGGGAAAGGGGCCGTCGCCGTCCGGTTTGAAGATGGTAGTTTCGAGATTGATCTGATTATCCCCTAAGAGCAACTTCTCGGTAATGAGTACCTTCACCACTTGTTCATTGAGTTGGGAATCCAGAACCGCTTCTGCCGGAATCGATTGGGCCGCAGGCTGACTCACTTGCGCAGGTTGCATCGGGGCGCATGCCGCAAGGGTAGCAATAAGCAGGAAGAAAATTCTTCTTGTCATAAGGTCCCTCCGCGGATGGGGTTGGTGCCTAGGTCGCTAGGCGAAGAGTCAAATTTGTGCCCTTCTACATTGAGTGGAGTGGTGTGTCAATCAGTGATTTGCACTGCACTTATTTGGTTGTACCAAATTATCTACAAAAGGAACCACAGAGAGCTGCCCCTAATGTGGACTAGTACGCCTCAGTTAAATACACAACTGACGATAGCTGCCTTCAAGAGCCAAAAATCCAATTCACAAAAGTTCAAGATTCAAATCGGCATTTGTCCTGCTTTCGACTTGGACTTCCTCTTGCGGGATAACCCTTCCAGAAAGTCACGAAGTCCCGGTCGGATTCTTCCCTGGCAGGGTGCGAGTCGGCGGGTGGCGGTCCGGGTGAATCTCTCGGTGGACTACTTTGAGGCGATTTCGTTTTGGTGTGGGTTGAAGGCTTGCGGCAGGGTCTCAATCATCGTCAGTGGTGAAAATCGTCAAAGGGAAACGCATGCGTGACCTTCGGTGAACAAAAGTTTGTTTTTGTTCTGCTCTGTTCTTCATCTGTGTCCGGACACTCCCCGGACTCCTCTCTATCAATATCTCTTCCAGACACACCTCCGACAGAAATCTTCGTGCCGTGTTATAAGCATATAAAATGGTGGCATCGAATAGCAGGTGAAAGGTGTTCTTGCTTGCTCCTGACACGCAGGTAACGCTCATCGGAGCACTATCTTTTTTGGTTGCTGCCTGTTCTAAAGCAAGGTAGAAAATGAACGAAAGACCGACCGGCAGGCGAAAGGACGGATCATGACAGACCCCGCAAGGAGGAGAGCCGTATACGAGGATCTCTTCGAGATCCCCCGGAACATGACCGGTGAAATAATCAACGGTGAATTGATCGTTACTCCTCGACCGTCAAGAAAACACACCATCGTCGCCTCCCGTTTGGGTGGCGAAATATTGCCGCCTTACGATTTCGGTCGCGGCGGTGGTCCTGGGGGCTGGATTATCATCGTTGAGCCCGAGATATCGTTTGGAGAAGACGTTCTCGTTCCTGGCCTGGCCGGATGGAGGAGGGAACGATTCCCGAGAGAAGAGCCTCACAATTGGATCTCTGTGGCGCCTGATTGGGTTTGCGAAATATTGTCGCCAAACACCACTCAAGTTGACCGAACCGAGAAGATGCCCATTTACTCTCAACACCACGTAGCATACGCTTGGCTCATCGATCCGATCCTGAAGACATTGGAAGTCTACAGATTTGAACCGGGGATATGGATAGGTGTGGGAGCCTATGCCAAATCAGCCAAAGTCCGTGCAGAACCTTTTCCTGAGTTGGAGTTGGACCTTGGCATTCTTTGGCTCGAGTAATGTCTGAGATGGTTTTTTCCTTAGCGAGCAGAAAGCGGGCCGGTCGGGAGTCGGGGGGTGAGTCGCTTGGCAGCGAAATACCACGGCTTTCTGGCGGGATCGGCGTATCCTCCTCAGTATAGCTCCACATAAATAAGTGTTCGCATTCCAGTCTTCATGCCCGCGAAGGCGGGCATCCAGAGCTTGTTACTGGATTCCCGCCAAGAGCATGCAGGAATGACGGTCGGGGGTAATGGACACTTTATTCTGCTAAGCTGTACTTACTCCTTGCTTCCTGCCTCCTTGCGGCAGAGTTCCCAAATGATGCAGTAAGTGCGATGGCGGCAGTAGAGTTCAGGGTCGCTGCAGGCGACACTGGATTCGAGGCACTGTTCGCAGTAGCCGTATTCAAGTTTGTTGCAGAAAACCCTGGCGGCAGCCTCCGGATGAAACCGGCATTTTTTCTGGTTGTTACTCACCTCCGGCCCGCTTTCTACTTCCTCCCTTACTCCTTACTCACCGTAACGATCGTTGCCTTGACTTTGGGCACGTACTTGATCTGCTCCATCAGCGTGCTGGCTTTGCCCATGTTGTCAACGGGCTGTAGCTGTAAGGTAAAGGTTTGGCCTTGTTTGGGATCATTAGCCGTTTTCATGATCACAGCAAATCCCTTATTTTGAAGGGTTTTCTTGAGCTCTTCAGCACTCTGCTTGTCTTTTAGGGTAGCAATCTGCACGGTATACATCTTACCCCCGTCCGAAGAAGCCTGCTGACGGCCATCCGGTGTTGCGGCAGAGGGTGCGGTGTTGGGTTTTGCCTCGGTGGCGGCTGGTTTTGCGGGCTTGGCAGGAGCCGGGATCGAGGACATACCTTTGGCCTTGGTCTCAGACGCTGACGGGGTTGCCGCCTCAGGCTTTTGGGGAACGGCCAGCGGAAGCTCTTTAACAGGCGCTTCGCTTACCTTGGGAGCCACGGGAGCCTCTTTCGCGACTTGGCCGGTTGCTGGTTCAGGAGCTCCAGGACGGCTGGCCGGGCCCTTTGGGACGCCCTCCGAACGAGTCTCGGCCTTTTGGGGAGCGGCCGTGGCATCCACCGGCTTTTCCTTTATGGCTGCCGGCTGCAGAGCCCCGGCCCCCTCGGTTGGGCTCTTCCCATCAGGAGTAGCTGCCGGTTTCGCGTCAGCCTCCTTGGGGGTCTCACCACTCCCTCCCTGACCCCTCGAAATACTTTCGGCAATGGGCTGCAAGGATTTGGGAATCTCCCTCACCACCACCCCCCGCTCGGAAGCAGGCTTCTTCAAGGCCTCCTTGCCGGATTTCTGGCGTGAAGTGAGAGGGATAAAAAGGACCAGGACAATCAGGCCGATAGCCGCCCAAAGCAAATATTTCAGATAAGAACGGAACCCTGAAGACGAATCCTTGTTGACGAAGATCTTTTTCTTCAATTGGCATCCCTCCTAGAGCATGGTCCTTGCTCTCGCCATTGCCCTCTCAAACCCAGGCAACGCTCTTTCGATGACTTGGTCATCAACACAATAGGCGATACGGAAATGCCCAGGACCACCAAAACCACTCCCCGGCACCACCAGGATGTTTTCTTCCTGCAGCAGCCTCACGAACTTCACATCATCTGCCAGCGGGCTTCTCGGGAAAAGGTAAAATGCCCCGGGAGGCGCCACCAGTTCATATCCTGCCGCTTTCAGGCCCCTTACGAACCGGTCTCGCTTCCGACGATAGAGCTCCACATCCACGCAAATCCCCTGCAGTTCGATAATGAGTCTTTGCATCAGTCCGGGTGCATTGACAAATCCCAGGATCCGATTGGCCAAAGTCAGAGTCCCCACAAGTTCCTTGACCTGGTCGGCGCCAGGGTGGACCGCGACAAATCCGATCCTTTCCCCGGGGATGGAGAGATCCTTTGAATAAGACGAAGCAATGATGCTGTTGGCATAGTACTGGAAAATGCAGGGCACCTCATAGCCATCGTAAACGATCTTCCGGTAAGGTTCGTCAGAGACCAGATAAATGGTCCGCCCATACTGAAGGTTCTTCCGGTCAAGGATTTCTCCAAGTTTTTGGATTGAAGCATCGGAATAGATCTGCCCCGTCGGATTATTCGGGGAATTGATGAGGAGGATTTTCGTCCTTTCGCTGATGGCATTCTCGATCGCTTGCAGATTCAGGGTAAAATCCTCGTTGGTAGGTACGGATTTGAGCACGCCCCCGTGGTTATCCGCATAGAACCCGTATTCAACAAAATACGGCGCCGGGACAAGCACTTCATCACCGGGGTCCAGGAGCGCTTTCATAATGATGTTCAAGGCTCCGGCAGCGCCACAAGTGGCAACGATATGATCCGCTGCCAAGGCGACACAATGCTCCTTGCAAAGGTATGCCGACACGGCCTCCCTGGTCTCCGCAAGGCCGGCATTGGGCATGTACCCGTGCTTGCCGGGCAAATCCTGCTGCACAAGTTTGAGCAATTTGTTCTTCACGAGCTCCGGCGGTGGCACGTTAGGATTGCCCAGACTGAAATCAAAAACGTTTTCGTCACCGTGGATCTTTTTCAAGCGCCCCCCCTCTTCGAACATTTTTCGAATCCAGGAGGCCTTTTCCATGAATTGAAGCATCTTTCTGGCCACTGCCATGTTTTCTTCCTCAAATGAAAATTGCGAATCGCAAGAGCAGATCCGTTTGCTTTATTGAGGTGAGTCAGCTCTCTTACCCAATTACTATAAGGGAAATGACCGGGCACATTCAAGACCTAAGACTGACTGCTTGCCACAGGTCGAGGCCGCCGATGCGCGCCTTTTACCACTCGGATTCACCGGAGAGATAACGGTCAATATCCGCTGCCGCACGCTTGCCCGCACCCATGGCGCTGATTACCGTGGCCGCTCCGGTCACCACATCGCCTCCAGCCCACACGCCCTTCATGGTAGTGCGCCCGGTCTCCTGGTCGGCCACGGCCGTTCCATGCCGGCTGCGCTCGAGCCCATCGGCATTAACAAAGACCAGGGGGTTCGGACTGGTTCCAAGCGCAAAGACCACCTGGTCTACATCCATCTCGAATTCCGAGCCCTGGATGGGAACCGGGCGGCGGCGGCCGGAGTCGTCCGGTTCCCCCAGCTCCATGCGGATACAGCGCATGGCGCGAACGCCGCCTTTGTCATCGCCGATGATCGCAATGGGATTGGTCAGAAAGTCGAAGATGACCCCCTCTTCCTTGGCATGATGGACTTCCTCAAGCCGCGCGGGGACTTCGGCGGGCGAGCGGCGATAAACAATGTGAACCTCCCCACGTTCGACGCCGTTTGCTTTCTCCCGCAGAGACTGAAGGCGAAGCGCGCAGCGGGCAGAATCCATGGCGACGTTTCCCGCGCCGATTACCGCCACTCGTTTCCCCACCTTCACGGGGGTATCGTACTCCGGAAACTGGTATCCCTTCATCAGGTTGACCCGAGTGAGGAATTCGTTTGCGGACATCACCCCGTTAAAATTGATGCCGGGAATTCGCATGAACATCGGAAGACCCGCGCCGGTACCCAGGAAAACCGCATCAAATTCGAGCTGTAACTCATCCAGGGTAAGCGTGCGACCGATGACATAATCGGAGAGGATCTCAATGCCAAGAGCCTTGGCGGCAGTATCGATCTCGGACCGGATCACACTCTTGGGCAGCCTGAATTCCGGGATACCGTAAACGAGTACGCCACCGGGAATATGCAGGGATTCAAAAATGGTAACATCATGCCCCATCCGGCCAAGATCGACGGCGCAGGTGAGGCCCGCCGGGCCCGAGCCGACGACCGCGACTTTTTTACCCGTAGACGGCGCTTTGGTCACGGCAAAGGTGTTGTTGGCGAGTTCAAAATCTCCCACAAAGCGCTCCAGCCGACCGATAGCTACGGGTTCACCTTTCTTGCCGAGGATGCAGCGTTGTTCGCACTGCACCTCCTGCGGGCAGACCCGACCGCAGATGGCGGGAAGATTGTTTTTGGCCTTCATGACCGCTACGGCCTTGGCCATATCCCCTTCGCGCACGGCTTCAATGAATTCGGGGATAGTAACTTCAACGGGGCAGCCTTCCGTGCAGTGGGGGTCTTTGCACTGTAGACACCGCTCAGCTTCGCGGCGCGCCAGTTCCAGCGTAAAGCCCAGGGCCACTTCGCTGAAGTTTTCCACGCGGGCTTCCGGTTCCTGCACCGGCATTTCCTGGCGAGGAATTTTCATCCGTTCTTTTTTTGTCAATTCTGTCATCTATTTAACTCCTTCCGCGACCGCGCGCTCCAGGTTGCACTTATGGCTTTCTCGGAAGCGGGTGACCGCCGCCTGCTCTTCAGAACGGTAAAATGCCAACCTCGAGAGCAGAGTATTCCAGTCCACCCGGTGACCATCGAATTCGGGGCCGTCGACGCAGACGAACTGGGCGCCATCGTCCATCAGGACCCGGCAGCCGCCGCACATCCCGGTTCCATCTATCATAATCGTGTTCAGGCTGACAATGGTCGGCACTTTGAAAGGCCTCGTGGTTTCCGCGACAAATTTCATCATGATCGCCGGGCCAATGGCCCAGATCTTCGCGATTTTTCCCGGTTTTGCTTCAAGGATTTCCTTGAGCGGCACCGTGACCAGGGTCTTGCGTCCATAGGAACCGTCGTCGGTCGTCACGATCAGTTCATCCGACACCGCGCGCATTTTGTCCTCCCAGAGGAGCAGTTCCTTGGTCCTGGCACCGATGATTGAGATAACTTGATTCCCAGCCTCCCGGAGAGCCCGTGCAATGGGATAGACCGGGGCAATCCCGACGCCGCCGCCGACACAGATCACTGTGCCGAAGTTCTCGATTTCCGTCGGATGCCCGAGCGGACCGACGATCGTCTTGAACCCATCCCCCACCTGTAATAATCCCATTTCCATGGTTGACTTACCCACTTCCTGAAAGATCATCGTGATCGTACCTGCCTCCCTGTCATAGTCGGCAATAGTGAGTGGGATGCGCTCGCCGCGTTCGTGCGTAATGACAATGACAAACTGGCCTGCTTTGGCCTTACGAGCAATCTGTGGCGCCTCCACCACCATCAGCTTCGTGACGTCACTCAACACCTGCTTTTGCAAAATCTTGTACATTGCTGATTTCCTCTTTTCTCTGATTCATCTGACTTTCAGTAGAAGGACCCGCAGAAATAAAAACTATTTGCACAATCTTTAGAAGAGGTGCTATGTGCCGACTTTGCCTGAAGAAAAATATTACGAGGTAGATGGACGCACTTCTTCCCGGTTCATATTATAGCCACTTTGGAGATTTTTCGAAACCTTTTCAACGCATGTGCGGCCTTCATGCACCTCTGTTTTCCCTCCGTGTCCACCCTCTCCTGTTACCTGCGCAGGTTTTCCATCCTCAAAGGTCATTAAGTTTTGCTCTCTCCCCGGAATATGTTAAACAAATTCTCCTCTGTTGAGAGACTCCATAGGCAAGCGCAAAGAAGGGAATGGTTCTGATGAAAATTGCATATTTCAGCATGGAAATTGGTCTCAATGAAAACATTCCGACATACAGCGGAGGTTTGGGAATTCTGGCCGGAGACCATATCAAGTCGGCAGCAGATCTCAATCTCCCACTGGTCGCCGTGACTTTGCTCTACAAGCGGGGATATTTCATCCAGACCATCAACCCCATGGGTGAACAGGAAGAACTTTACCCTTACTTCGACCCGCGGGCCTTCATGGAACCTCTGCCTTTCAAGGTCACCATCCAAATCGAAGGGCGAGACGTCAACATCGGCGTCTGGAAATACAACCAGATCGGTTTAAAGGGGCGAGTTCCGGTATATTTTCTGGATACCGACCTTCCCATAAACGCTCCCGAAGACCGCCTGATCACTCAGTTTCTTTACGGTGGAGACAACCACACCCGAATTTGCCAGGAAGCGGTGCTGGGTATTGGCGGTTATCTCGCTTTAAAACGCCTGGAACCAGGAATCACCACCTTTCATATGAACGAAGGCCACGCGGTGTTCTTGACTCTGGCACTTCTGAGGGAATTTGACGGCGATGAGGAGAAAGTTCGACAGAAATGCATCTTCACCACCCATACTCCAGTGCCGGCAGGACATGACAAATTCTCCTATGGCCTGGCCGAGAAGGTACTCGGAAGGTATCTGCCGAAAAATGTTCGCAGCCTTGCCGGACAAGACCTGCTCAACACCACCGCTCTCGCTCTGAACCTTTCGCGCGCCAGCAACGGGGTAAGTGAGCTGCATGGCGAAGTATCAAGAGAGATGTTCCCGGGATTCAACATTGGACACATTACCAATGGCGTCCATCACCTCAGCTGGACCGGCGCGGAATTCAAGGCTTTGTTCGATGCGTATCTGCCTGCCTGGCGGGAGCAACCACAAGTGCTTGCGGAAGCTCACTGCATCCCTGACGATGCCATCACGGAAGCCAAAGGACTCGCCAAGAAACGTCTCATCAGCTATATCAATTCAGTATCGGGGGCTGGTTTTACCAATGAACAGCTAACCATTTGTTTCGCCCGAAGAGCCACTGCCTACAAGCGGGCGACCCTCATTTTCTCCGATTTGGAATATCTGTTCAATCTGAGTTTTGACCGAGTGCAGCTCATTTTTGCCGGCAAGGCGCACCCTCAGGACGATTCCGGGAAGCGGCTGATCAAGGAAATTGTCAATCTGGGCAAGCAATACGAAAACAAGCTCCGGCTGGTGTTTGTGCCAAACTACAACATTTGGCTTGCAAGCCTCATGACGCAGGGCACTGATGTCTGGCTCAACACCCCGCGCCGACCTCGCGAGGCCAGCGGCACTAGCGGCATGAAGGTCTGCTTCAACGGCGGCATCAACATGAGCGTACTCGATGGTTGGTGGCGGGAAGCTTGCCGCAACCGCATTAACGGCTGGGCGATCGGCGATGACGAGGATGACAGCGATGAGGCGGCAGCAAGCGACCTCTATCAGGACTTGGATGACATGGTCACGACTTACTATGCCAATCCCAAACAGTGGTTGGCCATTATGAAGAATTCCATCGCCGATATCAGTCCCGTCTTCAACACCCACCGCATGGTGCTGGAATACTTACATAAGTACTATTTATGAAAAGGCCTGAAGAAACGGGAAGGTTTTGGGCGTCACGCACAAAAGCTTCTATGATTTTACGACTCTGTATCGAACCACAGAATCCTGGCCAGTCCGTTCTGCACGAGGCTGCGAAGGGCATTGCAGAAGGCGGCAGAGTGCCATGCGCTATCGCTCAAATGGAAAAGTGCCATCCGGAGCAGAAAATCCTTGACAATTTGAGCGCTGGCTGATAACCAGGAGCAAGCTGTTTAGTACCGGCACAGATCATGATAAACCATAAAACGAGGAGGGTTCCCGATGAGAAGGTTTGCTTTTTTTCTTGCACTTTTTTTGTTCATTCCATGCTTTGCCCATGCGCAAGTCTCAATCTCTAACGGCAGCTTTGAACTTGGGACTAATCCCGCTCCCTTCCATATCACCGTTATCGCTCCAGATTCTACAACCATTACCGACTGGTTCGTCTCTAGCGGCACCGTAGATTACGTCGATGGTTCCTGGCAAGCGGCAGATGGCCTCCGTAGCGTGGATACGTGTGGCACGGGTCCTGGAATTATCCAGCAGGACATCCTCACGGTGGCCGGGCACACATACGTCCTCACTTTCTCCTTGGCTGGGAACCCCGAGGGTCCTCCAACCGTCAAGGATCTGCGGGTGAGTGCAACCGGCAATCCGCCTCAAGATTATACCTTTGACCTTAACAGCTGTAGTCCTCCCCCCTGTAATTTTACCAACATGGGATGGGTTGACCAAACCTATACTTTCACGGCAACCAGCGCTACTACTACTTTAAGTTTCGAAGGCCTGACTCAGACCGCATATGGTGCGGCCATAGATTATCTTAGGATTACTGAGATGACACCGCCGACCCTGAGCAAAGCCTTTGGTGCGGCAGACATTCCCCTGAATGGATCAACTTCCTTGAGTTTCACAGTTAACAACCCGAACACCACAACGACGCTGACCGGGATCGGGTTCAGCGATACTTTGCCTTCGGGCCTGGTGGTCTCCACGCCTAATGGTCTGACAGGCAGTTGCGACGGCGGGTCCATCACAGCCACGGCGGGAACAGCTTTGGTGACCCTGTCGGGTGCAACTCTGGCGGCGAACTCTTCGTGCAATTTCTCGGTGAACGTGACCGCCACAACGACGGGGCTGATGACCAACACCACGAGTACGGTAAGCACGGCCCAGGGAGTCATAGGCAGCTCAGCGACTGCTTCGCTCACCGTGACTGCTGCTGCTGCTGTTCCAACATTGACCGGTTGGGGAATCATCCTCCTAATGTTTCTTTTGGGATTTAGTTATGTTTACTTCTTGAAGAGGCAGAGAAGATCTATAGAATAGTACCCTGCATATCCGTAGCAAATCACAAGGGCGGGAAGCGTTTTCTCGCCCTTTTCTTACTCCTCTTAAACAGTCCTGTTTAGCTGAAAACGACTTAAGAAAACTCCGTTGGCAGAGTCGGATTCTTTCCGAGGCAAGTGTCAATCGGCTCAGGAATGGAAGAGCCATATAGGCCTCCATGGGCGCATAGCCGTCCTCACCATTGTAGATCCGCGAAACCCCTTCTTTTGCGTCTTGGAATTGTCCATGGCGAAAACATCGCAATCCAAAGGAACATGGCCGGTATCCAAGGTGGGTAATGACAACGTCAGCCTTTTTCAGGAATTCCACCGAACAGGCATCACAAAGAGGACGCAGGGCCTGTGCAACCTCGTCCAACCGTTGGCGCAGCGTTTCGGCCGAAGGGATTTTGCCGATACTAAGGGATTCTCTGAAGTAGTCGTCTTCTCTACGATTGCTGATCGCCTCGTAATCGCTTTGACCCGTTGCGAGCAAGCCAACATAACTGCGCAGGAGATCGTCAAGGCCGATGCCGTTGCTTCCGGCACTGAGGGGAAAAGCCTCCCTGGCCTTGGCCGGCACAACGAACAGAACTTGTTCAAGCTTAATCCCACGAGGGCAAGCCCGGAGTGGGACGTATAGAATTCCTTGTCGGACTGCGCAATCATGAAGCGTCTCACGTTTCACCTCCCAAGTGAGTTCACGTGAGGGATGCTGGCGTGGAAGAGATCATAAGATATCTAAAGTCGAATGCCCGAAAAGGGAGGTGGGCAACTCCACCTCCCTTTCATGCATAAATTGATTGTCTCCCAGATTTTATTCCGTTTGTCTCCGTCTTAGAAGTGGCACCGTCGCTAGCATTTTGAACACACGGGATTTTACATTCCGATTTGTTCCTGTAGCCCCCTCGCCCTTACTGAGCATGCCCCTGAGTAGCTACGGCACTTAGCAACTTGCCGCTTCCCCAATGCTATGCGAAAGTCAGGATCGATACGAAGCATTGATCTTGATGTAATCATACGAGAAATCGCATGTATAAGCGGTAAAGGAAAACTTTCCGAGACCAAGATCGAGATGCACCGCTATTTCCTTTTGCCGGAAAATTTCAGTGGCCTTTTCTTCAACTTCGGGACCACCCACAGGAGTCCCTTCCCGGAAAACACAGAGACCGTTGAAATAGAGCGCGACTCGTTCCGGGATCAGGTGCACTCCGGCTCGTCCGGCGGCGGCAATGATTCTTCCCCAGTTGGCGTCTTCCCCGAAGAAAGCGGTCTTTACCAGGGGGGAATTGGCGACCGTGAAGGCGATAGCGCGGGCACTGGCGTCATCGAGAGCCCCGGTCACCCGTATTTCGATGAGTTTGGTGGCCCCTTCGCCATCCATCACGATTTGTTTTGATAAATCGAGGAGCACCGCCTTCAGAGCTTCACCAAAAAGCTGGCTTTCGAGACTGTCCTGGTCAGCGATGACCTCATTTCCAGCAGAGCCGCCGGCGAGGACCACCAGAGAATCGTTGGTGCTCGTATCCCCATCGATGGTGATGGCATTGAATGAAGCCTCGGCCGCCGCGCCCACCCAATATTTCAAAACTTCTCTGTCGATGACTGCATCGGTGCAGGCAAAGGCAAGGAGGGTGGCCATGTTCGGGGCGATCATGCCGGCCCCTTTGGCAACTCCTCCGATGGTGACGAGCTTCCCGCCAATCTCCATCTGGGCGCTGGCCAGTTTCGGCACCGTGTCGGTCGTCATAATGGCGCAGGCAAGCTGATCCCAGCCGTCAACCCGCAATCCTTCCACAAGTTCTGGCAGCGACCGCGCGACGGGTTCCACCTCCAGCTGCAAACCGATCACCCCCGTTGAGGCAACCAGGATTTTTTCCGGAGAGACTTTGAGGGCTTCAGCGGTAAGGCGCGCCGTCTCGCGGGCTCGCCTCAGCCCGGTCTCTCCGGTGCAAGCATTGGCAATGCCGGCGTTAATGAGTATCCCCACAGTTGCTGACGACTCCCGCAGATGCTCTTCACAAACAAGCACGGGAGCGGCACAAAACTCGTTAGCGGTGAAGACTCCTGCGGCAGTCGCACCGTCTTCTGGATCTGCCGCAATCAGCGCCAGATCCAGCCGCTGGGTATAGCGCATGCCCGACGCCACTGCAGAGACCCGAAAACCCGGGACCACAAAGGGTCCTCTAACGACCGTGACACTTCTTGTATTTTTTCCCGCTCCCACAGGGACAGGGGTCATTTCTGCCAACCTTCCGATCCTTTCTTACGGCCTGAGACCGCGAGGTCCCGCCGCCGGCCGCTTCATAAAACATGGGTTGTTCTTCCTGTTCTTTGCGCAATTGTTGCACCTGTTCCTCGCGCTGGACCTGGATATGAAAGAGCAGCCGGACGGTTTCTTCCTTCACGCGTTCGATCATGTCCTGGAAAACCTGGTGCGCTTCGCGCTTATACGCGACCAGTGGGTCTTGCTGGCCATAACCGCGCAGGCCAATCCCTTCCTTGAGATGATCCATGTTGAGGAGATGGTCTTTCCAGTAACTGTCCACGGTCTGCAGCAGAATGTAATTCTGCAGATCCTGCATCACGGCCAGTCCGAACTCCCGTTCGCGGGCGTCGTAGCGCTCGCGAACCAAGTCGAGGAGGTTGTCGAGGATATCTGCCTGGCTGGTATCCCCGAGCGATTCCACGCTATAGTTCAACGATATCCCGAATGAACGAGCAAATTCGATGTTGAGCTTTTCAAGGTCCCAATCTTCGGCGAAAGTCTTCTCCCCGGTGCATTCCAGCACAATGGCATTCGCCAGGTCTTCGACCATGTCCTGGATCACGGGTTTGAGGTCTCCGCCCCGCAGGGCCTCGCGCCGCTGCCGGTAGATCACCTCCCGCTGTTGGTTCATGACGTCATCGTATTCGATCAATTGCTTGCGGATGCTGAAGTTCTGCGCTTCCACCCGAGTCTGAGCATTCTCGATGGCGCGGCTGATCATCCGGTGCTCGATGGGTTCATCCTCGGCCATACCGATCCGCTGCATCAGGCCGGAGAGGCGTTCAGCGGCAAAGATGCGCATCAAATCGTCTTCCAGAGAGAGGTAGAAGCGCGACGATCCGGGATCGCCCTGACGCCCGGAACGGCCGCGGAGCTGGTTGTCAATGCGGCGGGCTTCATGTCGTTCGGTGCCGAGGATGTGGAGCCCCCCCTTGGTCGCCACCCCGAGTCCCAGGACAATGTCGGTCCCACGTCCAGCCATGTTGGTGGAGATGGTAACGGTCCCGGGCTGCCCCGCCTCAGCTACGATTTCGGCTTCCTGTTCGTGATGTTTGGCATTCAGCACTCGGTGGGGAACGCCCTGCCGTTTCAGCATCTCACTGAGCCGCTCGGATTTTTCAATACTCACCGTCCCTACCAGTATAGGACGGCCGATCTCGTGCAGATCTTTGATTTCTTCCACTACCGCGCGGAATTTTTCCTTCTCCGTCCGGTAGATACAGTCCGGATAGTCGGTGCGTATCATCTGCTTGTGGGTCGGTATGACTACGACTTCCAGTTTATAGATCTTGGCAAACTCAGCGGCTTCCGTTTCCGCAGTACCGGTCATGCCAGCTAACTTGTCATACATCCGGAAGTAGTTCTGAAAGGTGATGGAGGCCAGCGTCTGGTTTTCATTTTCAATTTTCACATTCTCCTTGGCTTCCAGAGCCTGATGAAGCCCTTCACTATAGCGGCGCCCGGGCATGATCCGTCCCGTAAATTCATCGACGATGATCACCTGCCCACTTTTGACGATGTAGTCCACGTCGCGCTTAAACAGCGTGTGCGCGCGCAATGCCTGCTGAACATGATGGAGGATGTCGATGTTGCGCGGGTCGTAAAGATTATCCACTCCGAGAAGGCCTTCCGCCCGTGCCACCCCCTCTTCGGTCAGAGCCACGGTGCGACTCTTTTCCTCCTTGGCGTAATGCGTCTCCGCGCGCAACTGGGGGATGATCCGGTTGATGCGGTAGTAGAGTTCTGTCGATTTCTCCGCCGGCCCCGAAATGATAAGCGGCGTACGCGCTTCGTCAATGAGAATGCTGTCCACCTCATCGACGATACCATAGTGGAGGTCCCGCTGAACCATTTCCTCGATACGAAACTTCATATTGTCGCGCAAATAATCGAAGCCGAATTCGTTATTGGTCCCATAGGTCACATCGGCCTCGTAAGCTTCCCTGCGCTCACGATCATCCAGCCCGTGAACGATACATCCGACACTGAGTCCCAGAAAGCGGTAGATCTTCCCCATCCATTCGCTGTCGCGGCGGGCCAGGTAATCATTCACCGTTACCAGGTGCACGCCCCTCCCGGTCAGGGCATTGAGGTAGATGGGCATCGTGGCAACGAGAGTTTTCCCTTCACCGGTCTTCATCTCCGCGATGGTTCCCTGATGCAGGACAATCCCCCCGATGACTTGCGCATCAAAAGGACGCATCCCGAGAGCCCGAATCGACGCTTCTCTGACCACAGCAAAAGCTTCGGGAAGAAGGTCATCCAGAGGTTCCTCATTGGCCAGGCGCTGTCGGAATTCTCCAGTCTTGGCTCTGAGTTCCTCGTCACTCAATTTCTCTATTGACTGCTCGAACGCATTGACTTCATCCACGAAGGGGACAATGCGCTTGAGGTTTCGCTCATTCTGGCTGCCAAAAATCTTTTTTAGTACTGCACCAATCATATCAGCTAATAGCTTCCTTCTTTTTCGAGAATCAACATTATCACAGTCGCTAGCGGTGAGCATGAAGGCGCGTTATCGGCGCCTGTGATTTGCTCAAGTGTTTCGTTGTATACCTCATGCCAGAGGCATTTGCAATTGTACCCGGACAGCTATCGTCAATGTGGTGAAGTTAATTTCGAATTTCGAAGAGGGTCCCCTTACTCGCTCAAATCGAGCAGTAGAGCCACTTCGTCGCAGTCAGGGAATTTCGGGCACTGAAGACAATCCACCCAGATCTTCTGGGGGAAAACGTTCTTGTCGACGACGCGAAACCCAAGGTGTTCGAAGAAGCCCGTTTCATAGGTGAGAGTGAACAATTGACCAATCCCCAGGTCTTTGGCTTCAGCGATGCAAGTCTGCACCAGTTGGCGCCCGATGCCCCTTCCCTGCTGGGTGTCCAGCACGGCCAAAGAACGGATTTCGGCAAGGTTTTCCCAAATGATATGAAGGCTGCAGCAGCCCAAAACTTCTCCGCTTTCGTCATCCACCGCAACCACCAAGTCCCGAAGGTTGGTATACAATTCGCTTAAAGGGCGCGCCAATAATTTTCCCTGCCCGGCAAAATCACCAAGCATCTTTTGAATCACGGGAACATGAACAATTCTCGCTTTACAGATCATTTTCCAAGCTTCCTTGTAATATTTTCACCGCAGAGCCCACAGCGCGGCCACGCCCCGGGTGCGGCCGCAACTAAAAAATTCACCGCAGTCTCTCATGTCCCTTCGGGACGCCCGAAGACACATGAAAAGCAAGGGTGGCGACCAGACCGACTCGGTTTCCAAAACCGAGTCGGTCTTCGAAGCTGGCCTGCCCACCATGACTTTTCGGAGCAGAGACGCAGAGAAAACAATAAATTAGAGTGATATCAGCGGTGAGCGGTTACCTTTCGCCGATGCAATAGCAAAGAGCGAAGCGAACCCAAGAAATACTCAACATCTTCCACGGTCGTCGAATATCCGGGAGAGACGCGCACCGTACCTTCCGGGAAAGTCCCCAGGGTCCGATGGGCAAAGGGGGCGCAGTGCAGACCGGTCCTCACGGCAATATCGAAACCTTCGTCCAACAGAGACCCCGCATCACTCGGATTGAGTTGCTCGATGGTAAAGGATACGGCACCCGTCCCCCGTATATCCGGACGGTAA
>JADGQM010000231.1 GCA_017881795.1 Syntrophobacteraceae bacterium | reverse complement strand
TCGGCTACCATGGTGGCCGCCGGCGTCTACCTGTTCGCCCGGCTTTTTCCCTTTTTCAGCCTGTCCCCAACAGCGATGACCGCCTTTCTCGCCATTGGCGCGATCAGCATGTTCCTGGCCTCGACCATGGCCATGGTCGACCGGGATATCAAAAAGGTTTGGGCTTATTCCACCATCAGTCAGTTGGGCTTCATGATTATGGCGTTGGCCGCGGGCGGCTACGGCGGTTACTTCGCCGGCGTTTTTCACCTGACCACTCATGCCGGTTTTAAAGCACTGCTTTTCCTTTGTTCGGGAGTCTTCATTCACGCCTATGGAACGAATGACATCTATGAGCTCGGAAGACACGGATGTCGCCGGTTAAGAATCCCGACGATCTGCATCATTCTCGGCGCCGCAGCGCTTTCGGGCTTGCCTCCTCTTTCCGGGTTCTTCAGCAAGGAAGCGATCATGGCGGCATTGGCCGGCTTGTCCAATCCCATCTGGCTCGGGGCGGGTTTGCTGGGCGTCTTTCTTACCGCTTATTACGCGTTTCGGGTGATTTTTGTCATTTGTTTCCCGCAACCTTACGCAACAGGACCTGCGGGCCATTCCAATTCTTCTGGGTTGAGTCACTCGGGCGACCATCATCCGGCTCAGTATTGGGTTATGGCCTGGCCTTTGATTATTTTGGCCGCGGTTACGGCTCTGCTGGGTTTTTTTGAAGGTCCTCTGGAACATTTCCTCGTTGGCCGCCTCATCGCTACAGAAGTGCACGAAAGTGGCCATCTCGCCTGGGCGCCCTACGTCGCGTTGGTTCTGGCGGTTGCGGGATTGGGGTTGGCCTGGCTGGAATTTGGCCGGCGCGGTGTCAGGCAGATTGGTTTTGTGGAACGGGTCCCGTTTCTCTACAACCTGTTTGCCGAACGGTGGTATCTGGACCATTTTTACCGATTGCTTGTCGACCGGGTGATCGACAGGGGAATTTCTTACCTGTTTTACGAAAACGATAACAGAGTGATCGACGGCGGCATCGACGAGATGTGCAAAGGAACGGTTGAAAGTGGCCGGATCATAGCCTTTCTCCACTCGGGGATGATTCAGTACCGATTGCTGGTGACCTTTGCGGTATTGGTTTTGCTGTCGCTCTACTTCTTTCTCTAGGGAGAGGACGTTCTCATCATGATGCATGGAAGTCGGTGGCCCCTCATTTTCTGACCACTGATAACTGATAACCGATAACCGATAACTGGCCACTAATAAGGTATTTTGCCGATGCACATAACGTATGCCAGTTTCCCATACCTCTCCGCCATTCTTCTAAGCTGTGTGGTGGGATTGCTGGCAATCATGTTGATCCCTGAAGAGCGCAAAGCCCTGATCAGGTGGGTGAGCGCTATTTTTTCCGGCATTACCCTGGTTTTGTCCGCATGCCTGTTTCTTGCCTACGACAAGAGCCTCGGCGGGCTGCAATTCGCGGAAAAAGCTTCGTGGGTCCCGTCTCTTGGCATCTCCTATTTCAACGCCGCCGACGGATTTAATCTGCCGCTTCTCCTGCTTACCGGCATCGTGTTCTTCACCGGCGTCCTCACCATGTGGGAACTGGAGATGAGGGTAAAGGAATTCTTTGCTCATTACTTTCTCTTGGTAACGGCCGTATTCGGGCTCTTCATGAGTATGGATCTCTTCTTCATCTTCGTGTGGTATGACGTCTCTCTCTTTCCCATGTATCTGTTGATTGCCGTTTGGGGCCATACCCGCAAAGAATATGGAGCGATGAAGCTGACCCTCTACCTTCTGTCAGGGAGTGCCCTGATCCTGCCGGCCATCATCTATCTCTTTGCAAAATCGGGCTTGCATACCTTCGATATCTTGTCCCTCATGCAGCCCGGAATATTTACCGCGGAGCAACAGAAATTTGCGTTCCTGCTGCTCTATCTGGGTTTCGGCATCCTGGCCGGCGTGTGGCCCTTCCACACCTGGTCTCCGGTGGGCCATGTGGCAGCGCCCACGGGAGTGAGTATGGTTCACGCCGGAGTGCTCATGAAGGTGGGTGCGTTCGGTATCCTGCGCGTAGCCATCTTTCTTTGCCCGGAAGGCTGGCAATACTATGCACAACTCATGGCGCTGCTGGCTGCAATAGGAATCATCTACGGCGCACTGGTAGGTTTGAGGCAGACCGATTTGAAATACGTCATCGGGTATTCCAGCGTTTCGCATATGGGCGTCGTGGGTCTGGGTCTCGCGACCGTCACGGCGCAGGGGCTCAATGGGGCGGTCTTTCAGATGTTTACCCATGGCGTCATGACGGCATTGCTGTTTTCTTCCGTCGGCTACATTTATGACCGCACGCATACCAAAATGATTCCTGAGCTTGGTGGTTTAAGCCGAATCATGCCGGTTGCCTCAACCTATTTCATTGTCGCGGCCCTGGCAGGCATGGGCGTCCCGGGCCTGGCAAATTTCTGGGGCGAGTTGATGGTTTTCATTGCGGCGTTCAAAGTCTATCCGGTGCGAGGCATTGTGGCGGTCCTTGCGCTGCTGGTTACGGCGCTGTTCATGCTGCGCGTGGTGCAACGGGCCTTTTATGGCCCCGGGAATGAACGGTACGCTCAACTTCCTGATGTTACTTTTTGCGAGGGGATTCCCCGCATGATCCTCGTTGCGGTTTTGGTGCTGTTTGGGCTCTATCCATCGCTCCTGCTCGACGTGATCCAGTCCGCATCGATACCCTTCATGAATGGGTTGCCAAGATGAAATGGATGACCTTTGGCCCCGAGATCTATACCCTTCTGGCCGCTCTCTGGTTCCTGCTTCTATCTCTGGGGGCGCGTCCTGACGCGAAGCGGGAACACCTGACCTCGCTCCTGCTTGCGGCCGTTGGGGTGATGGTTAGCGTGGCGGCAATCAAGGCGGAGGGACATCTATTCGTTAACGCCTACCGGGTGGACTTTTTTTCGCAAGTCTTCAAGGTCATGCTGTCCCTGGGGCTCTTTTTGATTGTCTGCATCTGCGGGAACCTCACTGATATCAGGGAACGCAATCGTCACGACTTCTATATCTTACTGTTCGTCTGCACCCTAGCGATGATGCTGCTGGTAAGCGGCAATCATCTTCTTACTATTTATGTCTCACTCGAACTCTCAAGCTATTCCCTTTATGTCCTGGTCGCCCTGCGAAGAGACCAGAATTTTGGGCTTGAGGCGGGCATCAAATACTTCCTGGTCGGCATCTTCGCTTCCGGGGTGATGATTTTTGGATTGGCTCTCCTTTATGCCACGACCGGCGCCACCACCCTTGACGACCTGGTCAAGGTCCTGCCGCCAATCATCAACCAGCCTGCCGTAATCATCGGCCTCCTGTTTACCGTCAGTGGCTTCTTCTTTAAACTCGCCGTCTTTCCCTTCCACATCTGGGCCCCTGACATCTACCAGGGTTCCATGAACCAGGTTGCCGCCTATATTGCCACCGCGTCCAAGGTGGCCGCCATCGCTGTGCTCGCACGGGTGATCGCCTCAGCGGGAGAAGGCAGCACCTATCTGGTGCATGTCCTCGGGGTGCTATCGATCATTTCCATGACCGTGGGAAACCTGGCGGCTATCGCTCAGCAGGATTTGAAAAGACTGCTGGCCTATTCGACCATTGCCCACGCCGGCTATGTGCTGATCGGGATTTTGAGCCTAAACGCCGCCGGGTATGCTGGGGCTGTTTATTATGCCATGGCCGTATTGGTGATGAAATTCACCGTATTTCTTGTGATTGTCGAAGTGGCCGATGACGGCCGAAACGTACAGATTGAGCAACTGGCGGGTTTGCACCGGCGTTCGCCGATTCTGGCGCTGGCCCTCATGGTATCGCTGTTCAGTCTCGCCGGGATTCCTCCCACTATGGGGTTCACAGGAAAATTTCTGCTATTTGTAGCGGCTATGGGAAGAGGTTATTTTACTCTTGTACTCATTGCCATGATCAATGTCGTCGTTTCCCTCTATTATTATCTCCTGGTAATCAAGGCGGCTTACTTGCTCGAACCCAAAGAAGCATTGCCTCCCCTAAACGTATCTCCTTTCATCAAGCTGCTTTCCGGAGTGCTGGCAGCGGTGATGATAGCAGCAGGATTGTTTCCTTATTATCTCATCGAACTGGCCGATGCGGCGGCTAAAGCCCTGATGTGAGCAGGGTATCAACGGTCAAGAATCCAATGTCTCGAGGAGTATCCAGGTTGAATAGTGAAGATCCGGACAAAAAAGTCGCCTTGTTCACATGAAGCCTTTTTTCCAACCACGAAGGACACGAAGGAATGCCTTCACAATAATGTCTGTGCTCTTCTTCGTGATCTTCGTGTCCTTCGTGGTTAAGAAGGACTGCTCTCAGGACAGCGAAGGGGTTGAAACCGTGGCTTTTTGGAGTGCCCTTGAAAGTTGATCCTGGATTCTGTGCCCAATTTGCCGGAATCCACGCACCCTTCGCTTACCCGCCGGCCACAAAGCCGTTCCAAAAGCGAGCTCATTTCGAGAGTTTTGCGGCTATGGAAGCGACGTGCTTTCCTTGAAATCTTGCGGCTGCAAGCTCGTTCTCTGTCGGCGCCCGTTCTCCTCCCGTGCCTGCGATCGTCGATGCTCCATAAGGGGAGCCACCAGTAATCTCATCATTTTTCATTTGGCCCTGGAAACTGTACGGCAACCCAACAATAACCATTCCTTGATGGAGGAGCGTGATATGGAAGCTGAGGATGGTGGATTCCTGTCCGCCATGCTGGGTGGCAGAACTTGTAAAGACACTCCCTGCCTTGCCCACCAATGCTCCTTGAACCCAGAGCTGCCCCGTAGCGTCGAGGAATTGGCGCATCTGTCCGCACATGTTGCCAAACCGTGTGGGTGTGCCAAAGATGATTGCGTCAGCAGTCGCCAACTCATCCACCGTACAGACCGGCACATTGGCCATAGTTTTTTGGGGCTCGACCGCCCCCATTTTTTCCAGTACCTCCGCGGAGAGCGTCTCCGGCACTCGGCGCAGGATCACTTCGGCGCCGGGAAGCTCTCGCGCGCCTTCGGCAACGGCCTGCGCCAGACTATGAATGTGGCCGTACATTGAATAGTAAACGATCAGAACTTTCATTTCCGTTCCTCCTGGTGGAGTTTGCAATGATGTTGACTATGATTTCTCTTTATTGGCTACCTTCTTTCTTTGGTGCATCGGCTTGCATCTCACCGTGATGCTTCATCATCGGACAATCCGGGGGCATTCCCGCCTGCTGTCCCATCATTGGACCTCTCATCCCATGGTGCATGGGGCCAAAGTTTTCTCTCATCTCTTTTCGTTGCGACACAAGTTCGTTGATCACTGCGGCCATGGCTTCCACCTTTTGATCCCCTTTGGCAGCGTTCATGGCGGCAAGTTTCTCATCGAGACGGCTATCCATGGCCTTCATTTCGGCCACCATCTTCTCGTGCCTGGCTTGCCAGTCCTTGGACTTCTCCATGGTGTCCATCTTGCCTTCAGTGCCTGCAGGATGTTCGTGAGGAGGAGTTGATGGAGTTGTTGCCTGCTGAGCAAGCACAACAACCGGCACTGCCAGAAAAACTAATGCGACAATCACTACCCACCATTTCTTCATCTTTCATTCCTTTCGTTCAGGTTTTTCTTTTGGTCCGCCATTCTTTAGCGCTTTATCGCCGACATTTCACATCGTAAGATAGCAGGCTGAAGATACGCACTCTCTCAACGTGGTGCAACAACGATGCAGAATGGATTCCGAGCAAATATCAACAAACTCTACGCCTTTTCCTTCCTCCAGAAGACCCTTTTTCCCATGGCGATCATCACCCTCTTCTGGAAAGACCATATCGGCCTGACCCTGACGGAAATCCTGCTGCTGCAGAGCATCTTCTCCGCCGCCACCGTGATCCTTGAATACCCCTCCGGCTACATCAGCGACCGTCTCGGCTACCGCAACGCTCTCACCATCGCGACGGTCCTCGGCACTGCCGGGTGGGGAATCTACACAATCGCAGACTCGTTTGTTGACGTCCTGGCGGCTGAGATCCTCCTCGGCGCCGCTCTGTCATTTATCAGCGGCTCCGATAGTGCGCTCCTCTATGAGTCGCTGCGGTCCGAAAGAGCGGAAGGGCTCTACGCCCGCTACGAAGGGCGCATGAACGGTTTCGCGCAAACCGGCGAAGCCGTGGGAGCGCTGTTTGCGGGGGTGCTGTACGCGTCCGCTCCCCTCCTCCCGTTTTTCCTCCAGATCGGAGTCTGGATCATGGCATTTTCCGTTACCCGGACCTTCAAGGAACCTCCCCGGGATCACGCCCTCTTTGCCCGCACACACCTGGCGGAGGCTCTCCGCATCACGCGCTACGCCTTCCTTGAAAACCGGCGCCTCCGGGCCACGATCCTCCTGAATACCCTCCTCGGGCTCGCCTCTTTCTACCCGGTCTGGCTCATCCAACCGTATATGCAACAGCACAACGTCCCTCTGGCCTGGTTCGGCCCGGTGTGGACCGGGGCCAACCTGACGGTGGCGATCTTCGCCTTGACCAGTCACCGGGTTCACGCCTCCCTCGGCGACCGGAACATGATCCTGCTCTGCATCGCCCTGATTTTGGCGGGTTATTTCGGGCTCGGCCTCATCGGGGGGACTTTCGGCTTCCTGTTCTACTATCTCTTGACCAGCATGCGGGGGTTGCGGGGGCCGATGTTCCTCTCTCACACTCAGGTTGAAAGCCCGTCGGCGAACCGGGCAAGCATCCTGTCGCTCCAGGCCCTGGCTTTCCGCGTCGCCTTCATCATGACCGGCCCCTTTGTCGGGAG
>JADGQM010000230.1 GCA_017881795.1 Syntrophobacteraceae bacterium | reverse complement strand
GGATAAACGGTGACTTCCTCACACCGCTCGGGATCAAAAAGGCCGGGGCGCTCGAAGGTCACACTTCGGCGTTCTGCAACAGCCGACCTGATCTCACCATTGTCACTGACCTCGCGGATGCCATGGCTCAATTCGCGGTAATTCTTTCCCATCATCACCGCCTCGTCAGCAATCTGAAAATAAACGCAGGAGGCCTTGTTGAGCATTTTGACAGTCAGATCGCTTTCGAGCAGCAGCAGAGGGTCCGAAATACCGTTGACAACAGTTTGAAGCATGGCTTTGGTCTCGATTAGTTTTTCCTCGGCCGTCTTCCTTTCGGTGATGTCGCGGATGAGCCAGCGCAACGACACTTGCTCACCATCAACGGGATTCACCGTGGCCACGCTGACCGAAGCCGGGAAGGACTTAAACCATAATTCCCAATCCCGCACTTCCTTGGGGTGTCGCAAGCGAGTCAGTTCCTGGCAGAACTCCGCCCGGCAGTGGTCAGCAATGAAACTAAGAAGAGGAAGTCCGACAGTGAGCTGGCCACCCTTTCCCAAAAGGGCCATGGCCGCACTGTTCGCCTGGAGAATGATGCCCAGGCTGTCGGTTACCACATAGCCGTCCGGCGCATGCTCAAAGAGATCAAGATACCGTCGGCGCTCCCTTTGCACCGTCTCCTGGCTCTGGAGCAGCTTCTGATATTGCAGGTGAAGCTCCTCCTCGGCAGTCTGCAACTCCTCCATCGTTACCGAGAGATCATGATTGCTTTCCTGCAGCTTTGCCATGGTGAATCGGATCTCTTCCTCTGCCCGTTTGCGTTCGATGGCATAGCGGATGGAGCGCTCGATGAGGGGGGCATTGAGCTCACCTTTGACCAGAAAATCCGCGGCCCCCAACCTCATCGCCTCCATGTCGACTTCATGGTCACCCTGGCCGGTCAGAAGAATGATCGGCTTTCTATGCCCCAACTGGGTCAATTCACGGAGGAGATCCAGGCCAGTGCACTCACCGAGGCGAAAGTCAAGCAGGCAGACATCGTACGCGTCCCGGCAGGCCGCTGCCAGAGCGGTCCGGTAGGTTGAAGCCCATTCGAGCCCATAGGATGTAAACGAGACCTCTGATAAAAGCTCGCGCACCAAAACATAGTCATCCTCGTCATCTTCAATGAGAAGGACCTTCACTCGTTCTTTCATCATCGGGAACCCTCCAGCCCTATCCTTTGAAACAATCTCCCGGAGTTACCGTCTCGTGGCGGTCATGGCATATACTACTTTTTAGGATATCCCACTGACTGAGCGAGGATGATCTTTTGCTCCGGCTTCAATTTCATCTCCTTTGCCAGCGCCTCTCTGTCGATGTTCGCGCGCACTACGGTTGCCAGACCTTCCGAAGCGCAGTAGAGGTAAACATTCTCACTGATGAAGCCGGTATCGGCGCCCACAAGGACATTCTGGTCCAGTCCTCCTGCATTTACTTTGGAATAGTCCGCGACGTACACAAGGTTGACGGCGGCGTCCTTGACATAAGGCTGACCCCCTGTCATGGCCCGGACGTCCTTCGTCAAAATCGGGTTAAGCTTATTCTTCTGGGCGTCCCAAAGGAAAAGACCATCAGGCGTTGCGACATAGATATCAATCTCTTGCCAGTTCTTTGCCGATGGGGCCGTTCTCCTGCCGTCCGGTCGATTTACGCCAAAGGCAGCCCAAAGGAGATTCGAAAGGGTTTGCATCGAGAGCTTTGCATCGCCGAACGTGCGGATTGTCATGCGCTCCTTTAAGGTTTGCATCAGGGGTTTTCCCCCTTCCGTTTGCGGGCTGGGAAGCTGGATGGGATCAGCGGCATAGCTCGAAAAAGACCAAACGAACACAAAAGCCAGGATGAAGCTTACCACAACAACCGGTTTTACTTTCATGTGAATCCTCCGATCAAGAATCATCAACATCATTGAAACAATAATTACCCTCTTCCCCTGGGAGGAGGACCTTTACTCCACGTACTTCTTAAGAAACTCAATGGTAGCAGGCCACGCCTGGCGTGAAGCCTCCAGATTGGCTCCGCTCCGCTCGTCCTGCGCCCGCAGGAAACCGTGCCCCGCCCCTTTGTAAAGGTGAGTGACATAACCTTTCCCAAGCTCTTTCATCTTCTCGGCTGCAGGCTCTACCGTGGTGGTGACGCGGGCATCGTCCTCGCCGTAGAGGCCGAGCACTGGTGCATGGATCCCACCCAGCGCCTCCGATGCCGGGGAAGTGCCGTAATAGACTACCGCGGCGCCAAGGCCGGGCTGGACTGTTGCGTAATAGAAGCTCTGGGCGCCGCCCCAGCAGAAGCCGACCGTTGCGAACTTCGGACTTGCGGCCGGCAAGCCCATTCCATAGCCTTTAACCGCATCCAGCATGGCCACAACTTGTGATGGCGAGAGGTCCCTTACCGCCTTAACGACATCATCGCGGCTCGCAAACGCATCAGTCCCTCCCCCGCCAGGTCCTTTCCCCGAGAGCAAATCCGGGGCAATCGCGATAAAGCCGTCTCCCGCCAACTGATCGGCTACGGCTCGAACCCAGTCGGTGAGCCCATATACCTCGTGAATGACAATGACCACCGGTGCTTTATCCTTGCGCTCCGGATAGGCGATGAAAGTACTCAATTTCGTATCACTCCCTGGAGCACCAATGCTGACCCATTCGTGATGCCGCGGGGATTTTTCCAGGACGGCTTTGGCTCCCGCTTCCCCAGGTGGAATGGGACTGGAGCCCGACCAGGAAAGTGGTGCAACCAAAAGGCTCACGAGAGCCATAAGGAACAACCTTGACCTAATCTTCTTGACCATGGCGAGTCTCCCTATCGATATTTGGCTTTTCCAAAATTTCGCTCCTTCCTGCTAACCCCCATGACCCCGAGGGTCACAACGAAGCACGAAAGTCCATCGCGGCTGAACACTCAGCACTATTTCCTGTTGTAATCTAATGCAGATTGCCCAACACACAACTTCTCACAAAAAAATGGGGCCGTATAGTGCCATCATGGTTCGACAAGCCAGTTCTCCGCCAAAGACTTCATCATCTTGATCCATTCCGAAAAGGCGGCCGGTTTGGTGATAAAGGATTTTGCGCCCATTTTGCGGCTGAAAGCGACATCATCATCCTCCGAGGAGGTAGTGAGGATCACAATCGCGATACGCTGAAATGCTGGAATGGCCTTGATTTCTTTCAGGACCTCGCGGCCGTCTTTTCTGGGCATATTGAGATCGAGCAGGATCAAAGCGGGAAGAGGATCGGAGCGCAAAAGATAGTCCATCAATTTCTGCCCATCCTCAACACAGATAAAGGCGCCCTGGCCCCCGGACATTTCAAAAGCATCCTTCGCTAACAAGCAATCATCGTCATCATCATCAGCCATCAGGACCACAGGTGTCTCATGCGTTTTCAATGCTTCATCTCCGATATCAGACGCTTCTTGGGCAGTTGTACAATGAAGGTTGCTCCCTCGCCCGGCTTGCTCTCGGCGGTAATACTGCCGCCATGGCGCTCCACAATTCTTCGGCATATGGCCAGACCGATACCCGTGCCTTGATAGGGTGCGCTTCTTCCGTGGAGCCTCTGGAAGGGCTTAAAGATCCTGTCGAGGTACCCTTCATCAAAGCCGATGCCGTTGTCTTTCACATGGATTTCCCAGAACCCGGGTGAAGATGATGAATGGCTGTATACCTTGACTACGGGTTTCTGATCACCGTGGTACTTTAAGCCGTTGCTGATCAGATTCTGGAAAAGCTGGCGCATCTGCACTCGATCCGCCTCAATGTCGGGGAGCTCCTCGACTTGAACATGTCCTTCCGTTTCCTCACGGAGCACTTCCAGATCCAATATTGCCTCTTCGACGGGCCCGCTTAAACTAAACCGGGTGAAAGGCTCAGGCTTAGAGGTGAGACGCGAGTAACGGAGAAGGTCTTGCACCAGGGCTTGCATCCTTCCCGCGGCCCGCCGCATTCTCTCCAGATAGTCGCGAACCTTTTCGTTGAGTGATTCCTGCTGCTCAGCCACCAGCCAGTCAGCAAAAGTCTGAATCTTTCGAAGTGGTTCCTGCAGGTCATGGGATGCCACGTAAGCAAAGTCCTCAAGGTCCCGGTTGCTTTGCTTCAAGGCCTCGTTCATTTTCCGGAGTTCGGCGGTGCGCTCCTGCACACGGATCTCCAATTCATCCCTTGAAGTTTTAAGGTCTCCAATGAGTCTGATTCGTTCCATGGCCGTAGCAACCTGGGTGGTCACCGTTTCCATCAGGGCCAGATCCTGGGGCGAAAAGTGGGTTCGCGTCCTGGCGCCAAAGGAGAGCGTACCCCTGACTCGCCCCTGGGCCATCAACGGATGGCAGGCGTAGGCCTGGATGCCATACGATTTGACCAGCTCCGTCCGGAGATCGGGAGTGGTTTGAATATTCTCGGCCACGATACGACGGCCTTGCTGGGCAGCACAGCCACAGACGGCCACCCCGTAGTCAAGCCATTCGATCTTCTTGGCCTCTTCCTCCGGGATGCCGGCCCAGGCGTTGAGGTGGAGCCTGCCCACCCGTTCGTCCGCCAGGAAGTTGAAAAAGGCATGACAGTCCAGGTGCTCCATGACCTTGCGGCACAGTTCGTTGACGACCCCCTGGGGATGTTCTGAGGCAAGGAGTACGCTGGCTGTCTCGGAGAGCAACCGGAATCGGGTTTCGCTATTGCGCAGCGCCTCTTCTGCCTGGTTGCGCTCGGTAATGTCATGCCCGTAAACGTTGGCGTAGCGTTCCGCGGGAAATGGCGTAATCGAAACCGAATAGCATCTCCCGCTCAACTCCACGTCCTGGTGTACCTCCCCTAATTCTCTCAGGGCCTGTCCGACCAGCGGCAGCAGCGCACCAGGAAGGAGCTTGTCGACCTCACACATCCACTCGGGTAACTCTGCGGCCGCCCGATTCCGGTAAAGAATATTCCCCTCGGCTGACACACGTATTACGGGGCTGGGATTCTCCTCAGGAAACCGCGCCAGCCAGACCGCCCGCTCGTGAGCCTCACGTAACGATGCCTCGGCCCTCTTTCGATCGGTGATGTCCATAAAGGCCGCCACGGACCCGTATGCCTCGCCCTGCTTGTTGATGAGCGGAGCAGCATTCCCAAAAACATACCGAGACTCACTGTTGTCGAACCACAGCTCGAATTCATAATCGCGGATCGCTTTTCCTTTTGCAGCCATTTGGACGGGAAGCTCTCCGAGAGGAATTTCCACGCCATCTTTGACGGCCTTGAAATGCACGGGCCGCTCGCCCTCGGGAGCCGTCTTGGAGATATTGGAACCGGGCTCCATTTTGAGGAGTTCATAAGCAGTACGGTTTCCGGTCATGAAATTACACTCCGGATCATCCGCCACCCAAATCGCCGCAGGCACTGCATCCATGATGGTCTCAATGACTCGCTTACCCTCCTCAGCTTCGGCAGCTCTTTGTTGAGCATCTTGAGCCAATGAGATGATCTCTGTCTCACGGCTTCGGATCTCTCGCGCCATCATCCTGATTGCATCGGCGAGGTCTTGAAGCTCGGCAGGTCCGGAAACCGGGGGAAGATCATCCTTCTCGCCGCGTCCAAGCGCCAGAGCATGGTTCCGCAAGCGTTTGACCGGGGTCGAAATGAAGCGGGAAAGGCCCAGGGCGGCGCCGAGAGCAGCCAGGATGATAAGCAGGAACAGGGCTGCCTCAGGCAGCAGGCTGGATGTGACTGCTTCCAGCGCAATTTCTTCGGTCCGTCCGGCACCGGCTACCCAGCCGATGGAGCCTATGGGGACCAGGCCAACTATCCTTTTCTTCCCTTCGTAGCCTGCATAAACGGTTTTTGCGACCTCCTTCCCTCGAAGGACGTCATCATATTCCGGATACTCTCTGAGCCAGTCGCGATCTTCCCATGTGGCCTGGAGCGCGGGATAGCGATAAACCAGCATGCCCTTGTGGTCGACAATGCTGATTGCGCCGCCCTTGCCTCTCTCAACCGCGAGCAGGGCATCCAGTCGTTCGGGAATGACGGTGGCAACAACCAGACCAAGGAGAGCGCCGTGATCATCACGAATGCCGCGAGTAATGCCGAAGACCGGTTTTCCGGTAGTCCTTGCCAGTACCAGTTCACCTACGGTCCATTCATGGCCGCCGGCAATGTCCCGAAAATAGGCCCGATCACTGTTATTCGAGCCGACCATGGCAGGATTGCTTGAATAGAGAAACTGGCCATCCCGATCCACCCACGAGAAATCGCGGACAGCGGCTTGCCCCAGTTGGGCCTGTTCAAGGAGCCGGGTGATGTCTTTGGAAGTTATCGACCCGGAAGCGGTGATGGCAAGACCCATGACAAGTTCCTCATGGAGAATATCTTGGATAAAAGCGTCGAAGGTCTTGGCGACTGATCGCGCGATTTCAAGATTCGCCTGGAGCTCTTCTGCACGGCGTTCCTGGAATCTGTCATAATAGGCGTAGGCCTGGATTAATAGAGTTGGGACCAATAAGATAAGGAGAACAAGATAGAGCCTGCCCTGGATACTCTGCCAAGATCGCCCTTTGGTATATTGGTCATGCACCGTCTCCGGCGGCGAGGCGCTTTTCATATTTTCCTCAATTTCGGCCTTCTAAGGTCCTTGTATTCGATTTAATGACATAAATGCGATTTATGGTCACGCAAAATATAACTGGAGAACGGTATCAGAAGAAAGAGACTAAAAGAGACGGAAAAGCCTTATCCCTTTTAACCCTGAGAATTGGAACGTCAGCAGGACCTAAAAGGACTTGACAGTCTCTCACGGATCTTTATAGTTAGAGGCTTTAATAAACTGGCGAAGGGAAGTCATGCGCGTACGGGTTGATGAAATC